>JBKJNW010000254.1:0-9006 GCA_046593335.1 Chthoniobacterales bacterium
AAGCGAGACTATCCTGCAGCGGAGCAGGCAATCGCCGCGTATCGGCGCCCGATCTTTAATGACAATGGTTTTGTCACGCCTCGTCAGTTTCTCGAAGGAATCATTGCGGAAGAACTCGGCGATTCAGCCAAGGCGCGCGCCGCGTTTGAAATCGCGCGAACGCAGGCGGCCGCCACCGCCTCTTCCCGTCCGGACGATGCGAAGGCGCTGAGCGTTCTTGCACAAATTGACGCCGAGTTGGGCCATAAAGACGCAGCGATTCGCGAAGCGGAAGCCTCGGTTGCGCTTCTCCCCTTGGAAAAGGATGCTCTCGATGGTAGCGCGCTGCTCAATAGACTCGTGCTCGTTTACGCTCAGGTCGGGGAAAAGGATAGGGCGTTTGATCTCCTCGGAAAGAACCAAGCGGCCGACCTGCTTCCTCCCTACGGCATTCTAAAACTCGGTCCGGAGTGGGACCCGCTCCGCGGTGATCCGCGCTTCGAGAAGATTGTTGCCGATCTCGCGCCGAAAGATGGCGCGCCGTAACCAACGATGAACCCGCGCAACTTCTTCACCGAGCTGAAGCGGCGCAATGTCATCCGGATGGCGGGGCTCTATCTGGTCGGCGCATGGCTGCTCGTGCAAGTGGCGGGGACCGTGCTGCCGATGTTTGGCGTGCCCGATTGGCTGCCGCGCAGCATCGTCATTTTGCTCGCGATCGGATTCATTCCCGCGATCATTTTCGCCTGGGCGTTTGAGCTGACGCCATCCGGCCTGAAGCGCGACGAGGAGGTTACTCCCGCGGAATCGATCGCGCCGCAGACGGGGCGGCGAATGGATCGCTTGATCATCGCCGTGCTGGCACTTGCGCTCCTCTACTTTGGTTTTGACAAATTCGTGCTCGCACCGCGGCGCGAGGCGGCGTTCATCGCATCCGCCCAGAAGCACGACGCTTCGCCAAGCGCCGCCCAGCCGAGTGCAGTCATCAACAACAAATCCATCGCCGTCCTGCCGTTCGAAAACCTGAGTGACGACAAGCAGAACGCTTATTTCGCCGAAGGAGTGCAGGACGAAATCCTGACGCGGCTAGCGAAAGTCGCGGATCTCAAAGTGATCGCGCGCACATCGACGCAACACTTCAAAAGCTCTCCCGAAAATCTGCCTGAAATAGCCAGGCGCCTTGGCGTGATGCACATCCTCGAGGGCAGCGTGCAGAAAGCGGGCGATCAAGTCCGTGTGAACGTGCAGTTGATCAACGCGCAAACTGAAGCGCATCTCTGGGCGGAGATCTACGATCGCAAGCTGAGCGATATTTTTGCCGTCCAGAGCGACATCGCCAAGACGGTGGCCGACACCTTGCAGGCACAGCTCACCGGGGCGGAGCGAACCGCGATCGCGGCCCGGCCGACGGAAAACAGCGAGGCCTACGAGTTCTATCTCCGTGGCAGATATTTCCTGTCAAAACGGTCGAGTAACGAGTTGCGGCAAGCGATCGATTATTTTAACCGGGCGATCGCGCAGGATCCAAATTACGCCCCCGCTTATGCCGGACTTGCCGATAGCTACGCGATCTTGCTGGATTACGCCAACGTGTCCTGGGAAGACGTGCTGCCCAAGGCCCGGGCGGCCGCGGAAAAGGCGCTCGCGCTGGATGACAACCTGGCCGAAGCCCACGTCTCGCTCGGTTTGATCATTCAACAGGCAGACATCAATCCGGAAAAAGCGGAACCAGAATTCAGGCGCGCCATCGCGCTCAATCCAAATTATGCCGCTGCACACTATTTTCTGGCGCTATCCGTTCTTTCGCCGCGGGGTCAGTGCGATCAAGCCGTCGCGGAGATGAAACGCGCGCTCGAGCTGGATCCATTTTCCGCCATCATGAACGCGAACCTTGGCTTCATTTATTACCACGGACGGCGCTACCCCGAGGCGATCGGCCAGCTTCATAAGACCGCGGAGTTAAATCCAAACTTTGCCTATCTCCACCTTTTGCTTGGGTTCGCGCTCGAGGCGAGTGGCAACCTGACGGAAGCGATCGCGGAGTATGAAAAACTCTACGCCAGCGAGAAAGGCGCTGAACTTAAGGACCGGACTTTTGGCGTAGCGATGTTGGCCCACGTTTATGGGCGGCAAGGCGACCGGGATAAGGCGCTCCAGTTCTTCGCCCAGGCAAAGGATCCCGAAGCGCGGAAAGGCAAGATTTCTCCATACGCGTTTGCGCTGGCCTGTCTGGGTTTGGGTCAGACCGACGAGGCCCTGGCCGCATTAGAGCGGAGCTACCAGACCAGGGAAGCGGTGGCCATATCAAGTATTCGGGTTGATCCGCTGCTTGATCCGTTGCGCGGCAATCCGCGATTCGAAGCGCTCGCGGAGAAGATCGTTCCGGCGCGGGAATTCCGTGCGTCTTCGAAATGAAGAGCGACAACTTCTTCACCGCGCCACAGCCACGACTGAGATCCATTCCGCGATGAACTCTATAACTTTGCTTCATTCGCTGGCGCTTCTCCTGTCCATGCCGGCGCAGTCCCCCGTAGCCCTTGAAAAGGAGCCGCGACATCAACTCAAATTCGAAAATCAGTCAGTGCGCGTCTTTTACGTCTTGATTCCTTCCGGTGCAGCGACGCTCTTTCACACCCATGTGCACGATGGCGTAGGTATTAAGCTCACAGATGCGCGAATCAGAAATGAGGTGCTCGGAGGTTCAGTGGATGAGGTTCCAGTGAAGCGTGGCGCGGTAGATTTCACCCGCCGTCCCAGTCCGCTTACTCACAGAGTGACTAACACGGGCACCACTCCATTCCGCAATATACTTGTTGAGATCCTACCATCGTCAGGTGTGCCAGCTCGCGTCCCATCGCCGGCAGCTGTAGCCGGTCACACCGTGGTGCTGGAGAATGAAAGGGTGCGGGTCCTCCGGATGGTGCTCGCGCCGGGGCAGTCAACCGGCGAACACCCAGGCGTGCTCCCGGGAGTTCGTATCGCTGTTTCACGGGGGAAGATTCTCATTGCGATCCCAGGTAAGAAGGCCCGGACCGTAAGGTTCGAGCCAGGTGATTGCGAGTGGCACGAGGGTGGAACGAAAGGCTCTTCGAGGAACGTCGGCTCCACGCCCTTTGAGTTCGTAGACATCGAGTTGAAGTAAGACGTGCCCGGATGAATTTAGCCAACTTCTTCACCGAACTGAAACGCCGCAATGTCATTCGCATGGCCGGGCTCTATCTGGTCGGCGCGTGGCTGCTCGTGCAGGTGGCGGGGACGGTGCTGCCGATGTTCGACGCGCCTGCCTGGTTGCCGCGCAGCATTGTCATTTTGCTCGCGATCGGATTCATTCCCGCGATCATTTTCGCCTGGGCATTTGAGCTAACGCCATCCGGCCTAAAGCGCGACGAAGATGTCACGCCAGCAGAATCGATCGCGCCGCAGACCGCGCGGCGGATGAATCGCTTGATCATCGCGGTCCTGGTCCTGGCGCTGGCTTACTTTTGTTTCGACAAAATCGTCCTGACGCCGCGACGCGAGGCGGCGCTTATCGCGGCCACGGAGAAATCGTTCGCGGCGCGGCCTTCCGCAGAATCGAACACCAAATCTATCGCGGTTCTGCCTTTCGTGAACATGAGTTCGGACAAGGAGCAAGACTACTTCTCCGATGGCCTCTCGGAAGAGTTACTCAACCAGCTCGCACAGATTCCACAGTTGCGCGTCATCGCGCGAACCTCCTCGTTCTCGTTCAAGGGCAAGGAAGTCGACGTCTCAACCATTGCCAGGGCTTTGAACGTCGCCAATGTGCTCGAGGGCAGCGTCCGCAAGGCTGCCAACACTTTGCGCATTACGGCGCAATTGATTCGCACTTCCGATAGCTCGCATCTCTGGTCGCAGACCTACGACCGCGAGATGACCGACGTCTTTAAAGTTCAGGACGAAATCTCCCGGGACGTGGTAGAGGCACTCAAGGTGAAGCTCCTGCCGTCGCAACAACCGACGAACCATCAGCGCACGAGTAACCCCGAAGCATATGAACAAGTTCTGGTCGGGAAGGAAGCGCGAAGACATGGCGGCTATGAGGCGTTTCAACGCGCGGTGGTGGCGTTTGAGCGCGCTCTCCAGCTCGATCCCAACTACGCCAACGCCTACGCGGGGCTGGCCCAGGCCCAGGCATTTGCGGCGGATTTCAGCGGCACGCCGGCGGAACGTGCAGCCGAAGTAAAGAAAGCCTTCGCCAATGCGGACAAGGCAATCGCGATCGCGCCGGATCTCGCTACCGGCTATTGGGTGCGAGGACTTCTGCGTCATCGCCTGGCTTGGGATTGGAAAGGTGCGCAGGCGGATTTCGAGCAGGCTGTAGCGCTCGATCCGAACGATGTGGCGACGACTAACTACGCGCAGGCTTTGTTTTTCAGCGGCCACCAAAACGAAGCCTTCGCGATGGATCGGAAGGCGACCACCCTCGATCCTCTCTCTCCGGAAGCTTGGAATGTTCTCGGCTGGCACCATGCTTTCGCCGGACAATATGCCGAGGCACGAGTGGCTTTGGAACGAGCACTCGAACTCAGTCCGGACGCCCAATGGTCAGCTTTCTTGCTGGGTTACATCGATCTAAAAGAGGGTAAGCTCGACCGAGCCGCGTCCTATTTTCAGCGCGCTTCCCCCGCCTTCTCGAAGACAGGGCTGGCCATGCTGGAACACACGCTCGGCCACGAGCGCGAGTCGCAGCAGTTGATGACAGAGCTAAAGGAAAAATACGCGGTCGGCTTCGCCTACCAGATCGCCCAGTCCTCCGCCTGGCGCGGTGACAAGGACGGCGCCTTCGAATGGTTCGAGCACGCCTACGACCAACACGACGCCGGGCTCTACCGGCTGCGCTACGATCCGATGCTCGCCAGCCTGCACGACGATCCGCGCTTCGCCGCGCTAGTGAAGAAGATGGGGTTCTCGGAGTAACATGAGTCTCTTCGCTGAACTCAAACGCCGGAATGTGCTGCGGGCCGCGGCCTTCTATGCGGCCAGCGCCTGGCTCCTGGTGCAGGTCGCGACGCAGGTCTTTCCTTTCTTCCACATCGCCGAATGGGTCGTGCGATGGATCGTACTCGCGGCAGTGATTGGATTCCCTTTCGCGATGCTCTTCTCTTGGCTCTACGAATGGACCCCGAAGGGTTTGCAGCTCGAGAGTGAGATTCCGCCTAACGAATCTATCACGCTTCACACCGGCAAGACGCTGGAACGCTGGACCATTGCGATCCTGCTCGCGGCGGTTGTGCTCCTGCTCACCGACCGGTTCTTGCGTCCGGAGAAGACGTCGGACGCGAGTGCGGCGATCCCAGCCAAGTCGATTGCCGTGCTGCCCTTTAAGGATCTCTCGCCGGGCCACGATCAGGAGCCGTTCTCCGACGGCATGGCGGAGGAAATCCTCAACGCGCTCGCCCGGATCAAGAACCTGAAAGTCATCGGGCGGGCCTCTTCATTTTTCTACAAGGGCAAGGATGTGAGTCTGCAACAAATCGGCACCGCCCTCGGGGTGGCGAATGTCCTGGAAGGTTCCGTCCGCAAGCAGGGCGAGAACGTTCGCATCACCGCAGCCTTGAACCGGACGAATGACGGTTCGCAGGCCTGGTCGAAGAATTATGACGGAACTCTCACTAACATCTTCGACCTGCAGGAGAAGTTCGCGCGCGATATTGCTGGGGAGTTAGACATTGTTCTTGCTGATGTCTCGGAGAAGCGCCTGGTCGACAAGGTGACCGATAACCCGCAAGCTTACACGCTCTTTGTCGAGGCGCAGACGTTGGTCAGCAAGCGAATTGGAGACAGCTTGCCGCGCGCGATCAAGTTGCTGGAAGAAACGACCCGACTGGACCCATACTTTGCCAAGGCTTGGGCGAAGCTCGCCGTCGCGCTCGCGGTCGAGCCGCAATATGCCGAGGCCAACTGGGAGAGTAACTGGGCGGCGGCCGAGAAGGCCTTCCAGCGCGCGGTTACACTCGACCCCGAGAATGCGGAAGCCTATGCCGCGCTCGGGTATGTCGAGTTCTCTCGTCGTCACTATCAGGACATGGTCGCGCCTGCCGAACGCGCCCTGGCTCTCGATTCGACCGACGTCACCGCCAATTTCTGGGCCTCCAACCAGCTCGCGGCGATGGGGCGAACCGCCGAAATGGAGAAGCTCATCGATCGCGTCCTGCCTTTGGACCCGGCCAATGGTCTGATCCTTTTCTACAAGGGAACCGCGCGTCTCCGCGTTGGTGATAACGCTGCTTCATTGCAATTTGCGCAGCGGGCCGATGCGCTGACTCCCGTCGCGGGCATGAACCTTGCCTATCTGGCCGCCGCGAAAGGGGACTACCAAACCGGGGCGGCTGACTTTGCCCGGGGCTTCCTTGCGTTCCATACCAGCTTCAGCAGGGAAGATTTTGTCACGATCTATCGCGGCGCCTATGGCGATAAGGCCGCGCGTCAGGCGGGGTTGGCGATCGTGGCCAAACATCCGCATGACCCTAATGCGGGAGCGATGTTACTCCATCTCGGTGAACCCGCCCAAGCATTTGTCGCGTTTGAGCGCGATGGCGCTGGCCTGTCGGACGCATTTTACAACTTCCTCTGGCTGCCCGACGCGTGGTCGCGCAAAGCCCGGCAGGATCCCGCCTTTCAAGATTTCGCCAAACGCATCGGGCTGGTCGACTATTGGAAACACAATCGCTGGCCCGACCAGTGCCATCCTGACCCAACCCACGGTCCCGACTCTTTCAATTGCCAATGAACTTCTTCACTGAGTTGAAGCGCCGCAATGTCATTCGCATGGCCGGGCTCTATCTGGTCGGTGCGTGGCTGCTCGTGCAGGTGGCGGGAACCGTGTTGCCAATGTTTGGCGCGCCCGAGTGGCTGCCCCGGACAATCGTTCTTTTGCTCGCCCTCGGTTTCATTCCGGCGGTTGTCTTTAGCTGGGTCTTTGAGCTCACCGCGACCGGATTGAAGCGCGACGCGGATGTTTCGCCTAACGAATCGATCGCACCGCAGACCGCGCGCCGGATGAATCGCTTGATTATCGCCGTGCTCGTCCTCGCGCTGAGTTACTTTTGTTTCGACAAATTCATCCTGAGTCCGCGGCGGGAGAGTGCGCTCGTGGCTGCGACGGAAAAATCGGTCGCGGCACGGCCGTCAGCCGCAGTGAAGGCAGCGGTCAATCCGAAGTCGATCGCGGTGCTGCCTTTTGTGAACATGAGTGCCGACGCGGGAAACCAGTATTTCTCCGACGGAATTTCCGAGGAACTGCTCAATGCGCTCGTTCATGTGGACGGGATCGGAGTGGCTTCGCGCACTTCCTCTTTTGCCTACAAAGGAAGCGAGCTCGGCGCTACGGCCATCGCGGCCGCACTCAAGGTGCGATACATCGTGGAAGGAAGCGTGCGTAAATCCGGCGACCGGGTCCGCATTACCGCGCAGTTGATCGACGCCACCCAGGATCGGCATCTCTTTTCGGAGACCTATGACCGCCAGTTAACCGATATCTTTGCTATTCAGGAGGAGATAGCCAATGCCGTCGTAACCGCGTTGCGCGGCACGCTCGGCGAAGCGAAGCCGGCGGTGAAGGTGCGGGCCGATACCGATAACCTGGAGGCCTACGATCTTTACCTGAAGGCGCGTGAACTTTTCATCGCGCGCAAGGATCTCAGGGAAAGCATCCGGCTTTTCGAACGCGTGGTGGAGATGGATCCCAAGTTTGCCCGCGGCTGGGAGGGAATGGCCGCGGTCTGTGCCGTCGCGAATAGCTGGGGCATTCGCGATCGCGACTATCTTCCGATTGCGAAGAGTGCCGCGGAGCGGGCCTTGGAATTAGATTCGACACTTTCCATGCCTTGGGCCGCCCTCGGCTATGTCGAACGAAGGAGCGTGCCGGCAAAGTGGGAAAAGAGCCTGGAGCTGACGGATCGCGCCATCGCCGCTGATCCCAAGAATGCCACAGCCTACCTCTGGCGTAGTATCGATTGGTTTAATCTGGGCTTCTTCCAACGAGCCATCGCAGATCAGGACCGCGCCCTGGCGATCGATCCCGCCTATCAGAACCCGGTACGCTGGAAAGCTCTGACTCTGCTCATTATGGGAGATACCGAACAGGCTCTGGCGCTTTTCGAGCGAGGCGTGGCCGCCGGGTTCGTGATCAATCGTGCGGACAGTTTTGTCGCTCCGTTGCTGCAGCGTGGCAACCGGATGGCGGCTTCACTGTTAATCAACCAGCTCGTCGCGAAACCTGAGTTCGGCGAGATCCTCCTCAATGCCCTGGCCAAACCCGATGTGCCACACCCCGATGCCACAGCGATTGTGAACCGTTATCTTTCCGATAAGAACGATTCGCGGATTGCGTTCATCGGACCCGCGAAGGCCTATTTGTGGCTGGGTGCCTACGATCAGCTCGCCACCGACGCCGATAGCGACACGGATATGATCGTGGCGTGGGAGCGCTTCCCGGCCTCGTGGCGCAATTCACCCGGCTTCAAGCACACACTCGAACGGCTCGGAGTGGTCGCGTATTGGCGCGCGCATGGTTTCCCGCCGCAATGCCGGCCGATTGGTGCTACAGATTTCGAATGCAAATGATGCGATCGATCTGGTTCCTGGCCTGGATTGGTCTGGCGCTCGTCGTGACGGGCTGCCAGAAGACAGGGAAACTCTCGCCGGATTTGACCGCGCGCTTCGAAAAGGAAGGAATCGTACACCGCGCTGACGATCTCAGTTTTCGTCGCACGATCGCCGCTGGTAGCCGCGATTCCGGTTGGGAGGAAAAACGCGCTTCCATCGTCGTCACCGCGGAGAGCGTCTTTCTTCATGTGAACGGCAAGCCGCTGGTCGAGGTTACGCCACGCTCGAGCGGTTTTTATCAAGTCAGTCGGGACCATGATCGGCTCAGTTTGCGCGCGGGAGGAGGCAAGTCGGCCGTGAGCTGGTCCTTCCGGCCGCCGGATGACGCCGACGGTTGGGCGGTCGACATCCGCAACGTGATCAAGAAGACGAAGGTGCGCTGAAAATTTTTCCCTCGAA
>JBKJNW010000003.1:0-31449 GCA_046593335.1 Chthoniobacterales bacterium
TGCTCGTCTTCGGCACCCTGCACACCAACAACGCCCGCAAAACCATCGATCGTATGATCGACGTCTTCCCGGCCGACAAACAACCGCAGGCCCGCACCATGCTGGCCAACTCCCTCCGCGGCGTCCTCGCCCAGCTCCTGCTCAAGCGGGCCGACGGCAGCGGCCGCATCGCCGTGAACGAGATTCTCATCTCGAGCAACGCCGTTTCCTCCATCATCCGCGAAGGCGCGACCCAGAAACTGCAGGACGTCATCGTGAGCGGGAAAGGGCAGGGGATGCAATTCATGGACGACGCCATCTGGGCCTTGCTTCAACAGGGCGCCGTCTCACCCCACGAAGCTTTCATGAAAGCGATCGACAAAAATCTCTTCAAGAAATTCCTGCCCGATGACGAAGCCGGCCTGGCCAACTCCGCCGGTTCCGCGCCCGACGACCAGCAACGACCGCCCGGCGATTTCGTTAAATCCCGCACGCGCAAGGGCTGAAAGGCTGCTGGGTTTAGTGCCTGCGCCCTTGATTCGCAGGATAACTAAAGCGAATCCCCCTAGGTTTGAGATTGGCCAGGGAATCTCAACTCACGGTCGCGCAGTCTGTCCAACGGGATGTCAAATGTGTACACATACGCGGCCCCGTTTCGCCCCGCTCGCAGTTGTAATCGTCCTGCGAAAAAAAATGCTTGACGCCGTTTCGGCGGCCGCCGCCTAATCACGGCGTACCTTAGCCTCGCTAGATATTCCCGACTGGTTTCCGGGTGGATCCGCGGCCGGCGAAGTCAGGAGAGGCTCCGGTTTAAAAAAGGCTCAAATATGAAAAAGACCATGTTTCTTGCGGTATTCATCCTGGCTCTGGGCGGCGCACGCCTCGAGGCGGGCAGCGCGCTCGACGGCAACGGCACGCGCCCCGAGGTGGGCATTGATCGGTTGATTGCTCCTTTCACGGCGGTTTACGACAACATCATCGGCGGCACCTTTACCTGCGAGGGGGTGCGGGTCAGCAACAGGTCGCTGATCCGGGACACAGAGGAGTGCACTCTCACCGATCTGTCCACGTGGCCGCCCGGGACTTACATCGGCAATCCAAACTATGTCGTGAATGGGACGGGCTACGTTTGGAATAGCGACTACGACGGGGCGCAGGCGCACCACGTCCGCATCATTATCACGGACAATGGCGACGGGACGGGCCACGCCAGCCTCGAGGCCTTCTACTAGGCCGCGGGTCGCCACTCCAATTAGTTGCTCGCGCGCCGCTCGACGCGCGCGCTCCGGCGTTTTCTCGCCCGGTGTGCGGGGAGCTGTCGGGGTCGCATCTCATTGACGCGACCCCGTCGATTCCTCCCCCGACAGCTATAACTGGGCTCCTTCATCAAGCCAGCTTTCGGAGCGAACAGCACAGCGTATGAATCAGCAGCAGACCCTCTTTTTAGTTGCGAGAATAGGGATAGCTATAGCGTGTTTGGCCGAGCGACCAGTTTCCGCTCACGAACATATAATTAAGCCAATCCAACATTTCGGAATCCCTTCTTCGATCCGAATCATCGCAGCTCTGCCGAAAGGCTGGCAGGATTGGGGAGGTGACAATAACACGATGATATCATTTGTGCCGCACGGCGCCCCGACCCCAGCCCACGGGATAACTCCCCCGATAGAGGTGCAATTGGCAGTAACAAGTCACCTGGCTCGGGAGGTTACGATTTCGAAAGATCGCCTGGAGAATCCCAGGAATAGCCTTACGGCAACATGGATGGAGAGTGCCACCCGGATCAAGGAGTTTGAGGAGTTGGAGTCGTTTGACGGTGGGCTGTATGGAAAGCTTCCTCTTTGGCTCGTCCGCGGTGGTGCGTATAGTTATTATCTTGTGATTATCCATCGCGAAGACGTCTTGGTTGAAGTATCACTTAGGAGCGATGCAGGCGTCGCGAAGCTTAAGGATTACGCTCCTGATTTAAAACGATTGGTTCGGTCGATCCGCATTGAAGGGAGAGACGGTATCGGCAGAATAGGAAAATAGAGAAGCCTCGAGGACTTTTACGAGCACGCCGGTAGCCACTCCAATTAGTTGGTTGCGCCGCTCGACGCGCGAGCTCCGGCGTTTTCTCGCCCGGTGTGCGGAGAGCTGATGGGGTCGCATCTATTAGACGCGACCCCGTTTAGCCTCGCCCCCGGGCAGTGCCACCGGTCGATTTAAGCCTAAAAGATGAACGCCGCTTTCCCCCGAGGGAGAAAGCGGCGCAGCAAGTGACTAACAGTCGTTATTCAGACGACTCCGCCTAAGAGGCAGCGCTTACCTTGCTCTGACTGCAGCGGAGGCGCTTCCGCCAAGGTTGCTCGTGACGGTGATGTTCACGGGATTCGAGCTCACCGTGAATTTACCCCGGTAAGTCCCGCCGCCCAGGTTTGACATCGTCCCAAGGATCTCGCCCGTGCTCGTGACCGACACGGTCAAGATAGCGGACGGATTGGAATCGGTCGCCTGCACCGTGAGCTGGCTGCGCGAAATGGCGTACTGAGCGCGGGTAATTGTGACCGTATCGACCGCGACGGAGTCCACCGCCGCCAGGATGTCGATGCGGCCATTACCGAAGGTGTTATTCGGCGTAACCGGCGTGCCGCCGTCGCAGCTGTTGGAGAGGATGTGAAAGGCGGTGCTGTTGAGCACGTTTTCCGAAGAGGTGTCGTCGTTGCGCAACTCGGCATGAGCCGACCAGAGCAATGCGACCGCGCCGGCGACATGGGGCGTCGCCATGGAGGTGCCGCTGAGGAAGGCGTAGGAGGTATCCGACGTGTTGTAGGACGAACGGGTGTTGGTTCCCGGAGCAGTGATGTCGGGTTTCAGGCGCATGCTGCCATCGGAGGTGACCGGGCCGCGGCTGCTGAAGGAAGCGATCGTGTCGGTGCTCGTATTCAACGCGCCAACGGTGTAGGAGGCGTCGTAGAGGGCGGGCGGATCGACGACTGTCGAGCAACTTGGACCGGAGTTACCGGCCGCGACGACCATCATGATTCCAGCGGCGCGCTGGGCCTCGACGCCAGCCTGCAGCGTGGTCGGCGAGCAACCCTCGGAGGAAGGGCAGGTCCAGGAGTTGGTCGTGATATCGGGCGCCTTGGCGGGATCGCCGTCGGCCGGGGTACCGCCGATCGGGTAGGGGGCGAGGAACCATTCGAAGCACTCGGTATAACTAGCCGGCGTTCCATTGCCGACGTTCATGTTGCGGCAGCCGATGAATTGCGCCTGGGGCGCGACACCGATCTGGTTGCCGGCGCCGTCATCGCCCACGGCCGTGCCGATGGTGTGGGTGCCATGGCCGCTGTCATCGCAGGGCGCCGAGGTGTCCGGGCCGCAGACTCCGCCGCCGGTGTGGATGCTGTCGTGCCAGTTGTAATTGTGATCAGCAGTGGTGCCGTTCCAGCCGCGGTAGTGAGGCTTGAGCGCGTTGTGCGTCCAGCGGATGCCGGTATCGG
Source organism: Chthoniobacterales bacterium (assembly GCA_046593335.1). Classification (GTDB taxonomy): domain Bacteria; phylum Verrucomicrobiota; class Verrucomicrobiia; order Chthoniobacterales; family UBA10450; genus Palsa-1392. Next base: position 3,462 of record JBKJNW010000003.1, read on the forward strand.
CGCCGCCCACGACGATGCCTTGGCCGAGAAAGCCTTCCGCCCACACGGAGGGGGCATGGATGTAGGAAACGCCGGCTTCAACTGTGGCTGGTGCGTTGACTGGCCGGTCGGGGGCTGGGATGGCGGCCTCGGGCTCAGGAAGGCTGCGCACTACAGGATTTCCTTCGACTCGCGAGATATCGGCGCGCAACGCCAGCGTCATGGCATCGTCGGCCCGGCCTTTGACCAGGATCGCGTTGACGATGTAAAACGAGCGATACTCGAGCTTGCGGGCGTCGAGCATTTGCAGGATCGGGCGCTGGGTCGCCTGGCTCTTATTCCAAAGAGCATCACGGACAAAGCGACCTTTTTCCTTCTTTGTCTTGAGAAGAGCGGCGCCACTCAGGTCAGCTTGGTCGGCCAAGACAACCATGAACTCGGCTGTTTTGCCGTCCGCGGTGTGTTCGGTGACCCATGGCGCGATCTTACGCAGCGCGGCGGTCTGTTGAGGGCTTATCGCCGGTTTGACGGCGCGCGACGAAGCGGCCGCCGCGAGGACGGCAGCCACGGCTGCGGCAAGGAGAATGAAAGCAGTGAGACGCCTGAAAGGCCCGATTTTGGAGCTGCGGTGAGATACCATGAGTGGGGTCTAGGGATTTGGATCTAGGAGATCAAGCCTTTTCTTTCCTCCGCGGGCAAATCGGCCCGACGGCCTGGCGCGTGCTGAGAAGACGTGTAGCGTGGCCGCCCTCATGAGCCGTTTGCGTAATAACTTCCTGTTCCTGGCGCTTTGCCCCTTCCTTCTCGGGCAAGCGTGGCCCCAGGACGCGGCCGTGACCGCCGTGGCAGCGCTGATCGACCCGGTGAAGCTGGGGACGCTGCGTGGAGATCGGGCCGCCAATCCGCGGGTGTTGAAATGCGTTTATTGGCTCCACGACGCTCGCCACCGCGGGATCGGGCCGGCAACTGTGATCGAGGAGGCGCAGGTGTTAAACCAATCGGCGCAACAACCGCGCGCGCCGCTGGTGCAGGCAGCGTTGCTCCGCAATCTCGACATTGCCGGCAAGCTAGGTTGCCTGACCTCGGGAAATCTTGAGCGCATGCGGCACGGCAAGTCGCCGCTCATCAGTCGCGGCCGTTACCTTGGCGAACCAGCCGAGGTCGACCACGTGGTGCCCTTCGCGGTGGAACCAGCCCTCGATCACGAGATTGCGAACCTGGAATTGTTGCCTCGCACGCTGAACCGTCGCAAAGGGGCGACCATGGGAGCGCGGCAGCGGGCGTATCTCGAGAAATTCCGCGAGGCCGAACTGGTCGAGTCCACGCCTTCAGACCCAATCCCGTCTCTTTCGGGGGTAGAACCCTGAGCCTGCGTTTGGTGGCGGCATCTTTCCCTTTGCGGTGTGCCGTCGGGCGGCTCCATATTCCGGCATGACTCGATGGCTTCTGGTGGCTTGCGTTTCTCTGGCGGGTCTCTGCTGGCTCCCGGCTTGCGCGACGGATGACGAAGACCCGTTCCCGACTCAGCCTTCCGCGACCGCAGACGAACCCGTCCCGGGCGCGACGGCCCCGCCGCGGGACGATCCGAGCGCAGGTTGGAAGTGGTAAGGGCTCTCCCGAAGTGGGTCGTTTGAACCCTTTGCCCCGGGATTCGCAGAAGCACTCGCGACGGAGCAGGACTAACCGATTTCCGCGCTTGACACAAATTGCCTCCCGTCTCAAAACGGGGACATGAATACCCCGGAAGTTCATAGTTCAACGTCTGCTTCTGCGGTCGTAATTGCCGCAATCATCGGTCTGGTAGTTGGGGCTGTCTCCATCTATCTGCTGAGAGGTGCAAAGCCTCTTGCGGAGCCCCAATCGGCCTATATCGTCCATTTCGCTGGGGCCGAGTTGACGACAGGTCCTCAGGATCGCGCCAAATTCATTACTGCTCTGGGCGACACAAAAGTTACATTCCGTCTCAATATGGCAATCAAAGACGCGAGCGGGTGCAGTTCACAGGGTTTGGGCAATTACAATATGCCCGGGGTCCCGTCGGATAACTGCACTCAGCCAGACATGGGCCAGCAAGTCACGCAAAGGGTAGGGTTCAATAACCTCAGTAACCTAAGAGAGGCTCTGCAATATCTAAAGTGACGGGAATGGCAACGCGGAGCCGTCGCCTACTCCTTCCGCCCTTCCTCAACATCGAAGAGCTGGCCTAACGTCTGTATGTCGTCGCGGTCGGCCAGGCCGGCTTCGGCCTTGGACTTGGCCAGGTGGCCCGAGGCGAAATCGTTCCAGCCGAGTTTGCAGATAAAGCCGTTCCAAATCTCGATGTCGTTCTTGTAGAGCCGGTGTCCGTGGCTGTAGCACCACTCGAGCACTTCCGCGTCCGTCCCTCCTTGCAGGACGCGCTCGCGTAATCTGTCGTATTCGATCCGAAGAAATTTGATCAACCGCCGATCCGCGCCCCGACCCAGGTTTTCATGGTATTCGGGATCGAGGTTCCCCGCGGCGTGGAGCCGGATCTTATCCAGGAGACGCGGGAAATAGCGCAATCCATTCGTCTCGTCTTCCGTGCTTCTCGGTTTCATGGGCAAATCTGAGGCGGATCAAGACGCGACGCAAACCGGCAACTCCGCCACTGCCCTGACATCCGGCTTATCATTCGAGATTCGCCTCTTGCGGCAGACCGTCGGGGAAACGATCGATCTCTGACGTGGTTCGCACTCGACGAGCGCGGCCTCCTTTATTATTACGCTGACGTGGACACTCCTGAGGCTCCAATAGAAGCACCCCTCCCAATGCCGGCAGACGGGGGCTGGTTCGCGCGCATCCGTGGCTGGGATTGGGAAACGATCCGGCTGGTCCTGGCGGTCAAGGTGCTTCTCTTCACCTTCGGCCTCCAGGCGGTTGCAGCCTTCACCCAAAAACATCGCGGCTGGCTCGAGCTTTGGAATAACTGGGACTCGACGCATTATCTCAAACTCGCGGAATACGGTTACCTGGCGGTGGGGGACAGCCGGGTTTCGCTCGTCTTCTTTCCGCTCTATCCCTGGCTCGTTAGGCTGGTCGCTTTCGTGGCCCGCGATTACTTTGTGGCTGCGCTCATCGTCTCGGGCTTTGCCTCGGTTGCAGTCGCGCTTCTCCTCCGCCGCCTGGCGCGCTGCGACGAGACCGAAGAAGTCTCACGCAACGCGGTCTGGTTTCTTCTTATCTTTCCGACCAGTTTCTTTCTGCACGTCGCTTACACCGAGAGTCTGTTTCTCGCCCTGGTCCTGGGCTGTTTCCTCGCCGCGCGGAAGGCGCGCTGGGCTTGGGCCGGCATTCTCGGCGCCGCCGCCTGTCTCACCCGCGTGAATGGCCTGGTCCTTCTCCCGGCGCTGGCCATGGAAGTAGGGCTGCAATATTGGCAAACCCGTCGGATCAATTTCCGCTGGCTCTGGCTGGGCCTCGTGCCGTTCGGTTTCCTTGGCTATCTCTGGTTAAACCACGAGGTCACAGGTGACTTCTTCGCTTTCACCAAGATCATGCACGAGCATTGGTATAAGAAGTTTGCCTCGCCCTGGTTTGGGATTCACGACGTTTACCTCCGCTCACTTGGGATGAACGTGAACGAGGGCTTGAACGAGTTGATCGGTATTGGCCTCGTTACCATTTGCACCATCTGGTCATGGATCCGCCTGCGGCCGTCCTACTCGGTATGGATCACCTTCAACTGGCTCCTCATTTGCAGCACCGCCTATGTCCTGAGCGTGCCGCGTTACGCCCTGACTCTCTTTCCTATCTTCATCCTTTTCTCGCGCGCCTGCACCGGGCGGCGTTTCTGGTTTGCCATGGTCACCCTTTCGTCGGTGCTTTATCTCGCGCTCTACACCGGCCGCTTTGCCCAGGGGATCTGGGCCTTTTAAGGCGGCGACAACGGCGGACCGCTTTGCTGCGGCGCCGGTTGCACTAACTGCCGCGCGGCCTCCACCTGCGGGCTTTGCGGGAAACGGGCGATGAATTCTTTCGCGGCCGCCTCGGCCCGCTCGTGTTCGTGCAGCAACTGGGCGAAGAGGCTGATCTGATTGAAGAGGCTGTTCTCGTGCTGCGGATTTTGTTTCTGCGCGATTTCATATTGCTCGAGCGCCTTCTCCGGTTGGCCAAGAAAACGGAAGCAGTTACCAAGATCGGTCCGCACATCAGGATTATCGGCGCCGCGCGCAATCGCTTCCTGGTAATGCTCGATTGCGTGGGTCCAATTTTGTCGGTCATAATTCCAGTTGGCCAGGGTGCGGGAGGCGTCAGCGGGGGAGAGTCGGGAAACATCGGGCGGTGCTGCGACCGGCGGCGCGTTTGCAGCGGTGAGCGGACTCGTCGGCGCGGTCGCCGCCGGAAGAAAACTTTCGATGACTGGCTGGGCCGGCTCGTTGGACGATCCGCGCATGACCAGCCAGGTCGTCCCAACGCCAAGAGCAAACGCGAGCAGCAGGAACAACGGCACCGGCCAACCGGTCGGTCGCGGTAAAGAAGTCACCTTTTCATTTCGCTTGGCCACGGCTCTTATTCGATACACTCGCAGCGCCGGGATGCCAAAAGGATCGCGCGCGACGAGCGGCGGTCGCGCCAAGCGCTTCCCGGCAAAGGGGATCGAATCCGGCGCGGGCTGCGATTGAGAAGAAGTGAAGCTCCCTCTCCGATCTGACTCGCCCAGCTGGCCCGCGTTGCTTGGGACGGCAGCAGCGAGCGGTCTCGCGACCTTGTTTATCGCGCGCAATTTCTTTCCCGCGGAGAAAAAAATCCGGCACTCGATCACGGCGAATTACGATATCGGGAGCGACGTTTTCGTCCGCACCATGGGGCACCTGCTGGGGCCGCCGCTTGTTGAAGGGAACAAGATTACGCCGCTCGAAAACGGTGAACAGATTTTCCCCGCGATGTTGGAGGCGATTCGTTCGGCCGAGCGCACCATCACCTTCGAAAATTTCCTCTGGCAGGAAGGCGAGATCAGCGATGCCTTCGCCGCCGCCTTTGCGGAACGGGCCCGCGCCGGAGTGAAAGTCCATTTCCTCCAGGATGCGATGGGGAGCAACGCCGTCCACGGCCGCGCCATGGAGGTGATGAAGCGCGCTGGCGTGATGGTGGAAATATTTCGCTTCGTCCATTTCTCGCGCATCAATTACCGGACGCATCGCAAGATCCTCGTCATCGATGGCAAGTTTGGCTTCATCGGCGGGGTCGGGATTTCGGATCAATGGAAAGGCGACGGGCGCACCCATGGGCTGTGGCGCGATTCGCATTACTGCGTGCAAGGTCCGGTCGTGGCCCAGCTCCAGCAGGCGTTCATGGATAACTGGATGGAAACACGCGCGGAGTTACTCCACGGCGATCATTATTTCCCGAAACAGGAGAAGGCGGGCGAGCAGATGTGCCAGATCTTTAAGAGCTCGGCCGGCGAAGGCTCGGATAGTGCGCGGCTGATGTTGCTCGTCTCGATCGCGGCCGCGCGCGAGCGCATCCGAATCGCAAACGCCTACTTCATCCCGGATGACCTAACGAGGAAAACACTGATCGCCGCGCTGCGGCGCGGAGTGAAGGTGGAAATCATCACGCCCGGCACGGACATTGACGCGACGCTCGTGCGCGCGGTCGGAAAGACGCGCTGGAAACCGTTGCTCGAGGCCGGGGCGCGCTTCTACGAATACCAGCCGGGGCGTTTCCACTGCAAATACCTGCTGATAAACGACTGTTGGGCCTCGGTCGGCTCGGACAATCTGGACAATCGCTCGATGTCGCTGAACGAAGAGGCCAACCTGAACGTGCTCGACAAGGATTTCGTCGCGCGCCATGCGCGCGTGTTTGATGACGATAAAGAACACTCACGCGAAGTGACACTGGAGGATTGGCAGCAGCGGCCGCTGGAGGAGAAGATCAAGGGACGCGCGATGTCGATCTTCCGCTCGCAAATGTGAGCTACGGGGTTTCAGCCTAACAATGAGTGAAAGAGCGCCGACACCTAAACTTCGCGTCGCGACTTACAACGTGCACGGTTGTGTCGGGACCGATCGGCGTCGCTCGGAGTCCCGGATCGCGGAAGTAATTGCGGAGTTGAAGGTGGATGTGATCGGGCTGCAGGAACTGGATTTCAGTCGGGAGAGGTCCGATGGAATCGACCAGGCGGGAGCGATCGCCGCCGAACTGGGTTGGCACCGACATTTTCACGCAGCCATGGAGCAGAGCGACGGTCATTATGGTCACGCTATTCTCAGTCGCCATCCGCTGACCTTTCGGCGCGCGGAGTGTCTCCCGGGAGAGGCGCCGTTTTTCTGCCGGGAGCAGCGCGCCGCGGTAGGAGTGGATGTGGAGACGGAGGTGGGCGCGGTGCACGTCATCAATACTCACCTCGGCCTCGGCCGAAGAGAGCGCCGATTGCAGGCCGAACTCCTGACGAGCGCGGATTGGCTCGCGGCCCGAGGAGGGAGGCCGCTCATTTTGCTTGGCGATTTTAATAGCCTGCCTGGTTCACGGCCGCATCGCACGCTGAGCCGGCATTTGCGCGATGTGCGCCAGCTCGTCCAGCCACAGGGCGGATATCGCACCTTTCCCACGTCGTTTCCGGCGCTGGCGGTCGATCACATTTTCGTCAATGCCGCTCTCCGTCCGGTCAAGGTGTCGGTCCACCGCACGTCCGTGGCGCGGGTGGCTTCCGATCACTTTCCGTTAGTCGCGGAGCTTTTGCTTCAGAACACATGAGGAATTGAAACCACTATGAACCGTCGTCACATCAAATGGCTTCCGATCGCAATCGCCGCCATCTTTTTCGCCTACCAATACTTTAGCTCAGAGAAGTTTGTGAATCCGGAAACGGGTCGCAAGAGCCACGTCGGCCTGTCGACCGAGCAGGAATCCGCCCTCGGTCTGCAGAGTTACAAGCAGGTCCTGGCGCAGGCGCAGACGATAGATTCCGGACCGCAGAGCGAGATGGTAAAACGGGTCGCGACTCGTCTCGCCTCCGCCACCGGGGCGACCGGAAGCGGTTTCGAATGGCGCGAGTCGCTCATCCGCGACGACCAGGTGAACGCCTTCTGTCTGCCGGGCGGGAAGATCGTGGTTTACACCGGCATTCTGCCCGTGGCGGCGGATGATGCCGGTCTGGCCACCGTCCTCGGCCACGAAATGGCGCACGCCACTTCGCGCCACGGCGCGCAACGCGTCCTGCAACAGAATCTCGCGCAAACGGCCATGACCGGGATCGCGGTTTCTCTTTCCGACATGGATTACGGCAAGCAGCGCGCGGTCATGGGCGCGCTCGGGGCGGGGGCGCAATTTGGCATCCTCATGCCCTTCGGGCGGCAACATGAATCGGAGGCGGACCATATCGGGCTCATCTACATGGCGCGGGCCGGCTACGACCCGCAGGAAAGCATTCGTTTTTGGGAACGGATGGAACGCAGCAGCTCGGCCCAGCCGCCAGAGTTCCTCTCCACCCATCCGGCGCACGGCCATCGGATCGAGCAATTGCGCGGCTGGATGCCGGAAGCGCTGGCGGAATATCGCAAGGCGACGCAGCGTTGAGCGGCGCTTAGGAATTCGTTAGGCGAACGAAAGCGCGGACCGGGAAAGTGCCCATTCCTTTGACTTTCACGGGCACGGCATAGAAGCGTGCTCCCCGGTCGGGCACGGCTGCGAGGCCGCGGAGATGTTCCACGATCGGGATGCCCGCCGCGAGCAAGCTCGAATGGACCGGACGCTCACCGGTATCGGTGCAATCGATATTAAATGAATCGATCCCGACAAGCGTCGCGCCGGCAGCGACGAGCGCGGCTGCCCGGCGGGCGGTGAGATACGGATGACCTTCGAAGTATTGGTCGGACCGCCAATGGACATCCCAGCCGGTATGAAAAAGCACCGCCTTGCCGCGCAGATTGGCGACGGGCCCGCAGTCATCGATCGAGCGCTCCCGACGCCCGGTCGCGCGCACCACCACGCAATCGAGATTCGCCAGGTTTTCCAGCTTCAGTTCGGACAGGTCGCAGCCATCGGCATAACGATGAAACGGGCTGTCGATGTAAGTGCCGGTGTTGGCCACCATCTCAATCTTCCCGATCTGAAATTCCGTGCCGGGAGCATAACGAGCGCGCGATGCTTCCCGGCTCAGGTAATCGCAAATGATCGGCGCGGGCAGGCCGCGGTAGGTCACCATGCCGTCTTCGACGCAGTGGCTGAGGTCGATCAGTTTTCCGGGACTGGCGTTCTCGTTTTGCATCCGTTATCTGAGAAATTTGCGCCAGCTTCGCAGAAGCCAAAACGATTTTGCTGCACCGCGGCGTCAATTGGTGCAGAATAGGCGTCGTCATCCATGAAAACCAAATTCCTCGTCTGCGCGCTCCTGCTTGCTTCTTGCTTAACGACCTGGGCCTGGTTCCCGCCCCGCATCACGCAGGCGAAGATTAACCAGATCCGAGTCGGCCAAACCACCGAGGCGGAGCTGGTCCACCTCTTCGGCACCCCCACCACGCGCTTGAGTGATTTGGCGCAGCGCATTTCGATCGACTGGTTTCGCTCCGTCCCAGCCCCGGCCCAATCCTATATTCCGTTGATCGGTTCTTTCCTCGGCGGTCTCAGTATCGAAGCGCAGCAGCTCAGCGTGGTCCTCACTCCCGACGGTCGAGTGCTCCGTTACACGGTGCACAGTTCGCGCGACTCGCTGCATGGCGCGGTGCATGTCACGCGGACCACGGTGAGCCGGGCGAGCTACTCAAAGTAGCCGCTGCGGCCGCACCGGAATCAGCGGAGAGCGCTTTCGCGTCCCTTGGTTCCCGGTCTGCCTTCGCGAGGCGGCATCGTTCAGGACTTCCTCTAGGCGCGCGCGGGTGATCGGCTTCTGCAGGACGGCCTGCGCGCCCGAGGATTCAGGAGTTAATTCCCTCCGTTCACTCAGGCCGGAGAGAAAGAGGACGCAGCCCTCGGGATCTTCGCTCAGGATATTGCGGCAGGCAGTGAGGCCATTTAGCCGCGCCATCGCGAAATCCATCAGGACAACGTCCGGTTTCTGCTGGCGATAGGCACGGATGGCATCGAGCCCCGAGTGGACGACGCCGATGACTTCGTGGCCGCAGGAGCCCACGAGTTCGGCCAGCAAGGTCGAAAATCCCTTCTCATCATCTGCGATCAAAACCCGCACAAAATAGAATCGCAGAAGATTTCGTGCCCGAACCGGAAAAAAAGTGATCATTCGCTCAAAAGGGGAAATTTGGAGGGGAATTCAGCGGCCGCCGACATCCTAACGCGGCGGGAAGTCTAACAAGCAGACTGACCGATCCTCCGAAGGCCTACGCCACATGCCCGGCGCGCCGGAAGAGCACCGCGCCGGAATAAAATATCCCGGCGAACGGCAGAACTGCCAGCCAAAGGAGAGACGAGCCAAGAATGAGCAACGGCTCAAGGAAAAACGCCTTCGCTCCCAGGTGATGGACCGGCGCCGAGCCGGTGATTCGTCGGACCGGATGATTCATTTTCGTTTTCACGAGGTAAACATCAGAGCGCCGAAAGGCGTTGCAACGCCTAAGTCGTTTTCTGACAGCATCGTAATCGTGCCGTCATTCGCTTTCTCCCGCTCGATTACGGGGAAGAATCCCGGACTCGAACGCGGGAAACTATGGGCCCAGGCAAGGCGCAGTTTTGGCCTTAATCGCGGCCACCCGTTGCGCTTGCGCCGGACTCATCTTGGCGGCGGCCTGCTGCACTTTCGCCTGCTCCTGCTCAGCCGTTTTGCGCGCCACAATGAGCAGGACGGTCACGCTCACGTCGCCTGTGTTGTGCCGTTTCGACATCCGCAGGCACTCATTGGAGGCTTTCTCGTATTCGTCGATCATCACATCCACCTCGGTCCTGGGAGTGGCCGCTACTGCCGTCTCAGCCGTGTTGCTCGCGCCGCAACCGCTCAACTGAAAGGCAAGGACGATGGCGAAAAGGAGCGAAGCGAAGATGGTTGGTTTCACGAATTGGATTTCTGGCGAAAGGGGAGAGCGTAAGCGACCGCGGGTCAGGCGCGCAACACAATTGCGTCTGGACTGCCGATCAGGTCTGGAATTGTCGGAAGCAAGTCCGAAATCGGCGGGATTGGTTCCGGTCGACAACGCAATCCTGGCGGATAATGCAATCGTTTCCGCCTCGGCGAAGGACGTGGACTTCCTTCCCCAACGCAGTTGCTCACCCGCATGCGGCGAGCAGCTGTCCTGACCTTGTCACTTAGTTCCAGATCCTACTGCTTATCGTAATAGGCCTTGTTGATGTGCTTTTTGCCATTCGCGTCGGTCGTGTGGCTGGCGACGACGCGTGATTTGCCGTCTTTTGAAACCGTGATGGTCCCGGTCATCAGGACCTTGCCGTCCTTCATCACTGTCATCTCGTTGGTATGGTCATTCTTCACCGTGAAGGCGATCGAGTCAGTGATTGAGCTCCCTTTTGTCTTTTCCTGTTTGCCATCGAATTTTCCCACCCAGGTCCATTCGACTGGCTTGCCGTCTTTATCGACTCCCTGCACACTGACTTTCATCTTGTCGCTCTTTGTTTCAGCGTAGACCACGGTGTTAAGCTTGGCCTCGCCGGGCGCCATCTTCGATTTACTCTCATTGAGCTTCCACGTGCCCGTGTGTGCACTGGAAGCGAAGGCTGCCGCAGCCGCTGTTAACCACAGCGCCGCAGCGACTAACATTGTCCGTTGTTTGTTCATGGCGGGATTTCGGCACTTTCGCGACGAGGCGTCAATCCAAATAAATTCGCTAAAGAAAGCGGTGGAGTTAGCCCGTGGCGGCGCGAAGATTTACCCATGAATTTTCCGCCTCAATTCCCGATTCTCGGTCCACTGATAGCCGGCACCAAGCAGCGGCATGAGATCACCCTGCCCGGCGCCGACCTGGGCGACGAGCCACGGCCGGTGATCACGGTCACTGGCGCGAAGCCAGGGAAAACTTTGCTCGTTGGGGCAGGGGTGCACGGGGGAGAATATCCCGCGATCGAAGCGGTCATTCGTTTGGCGCGCGAGCTTGAGCCGACCGACCTCGCGGGCACGGTCGTCCTCATGCCGGTGCTGAACCTGCCGGCGTTCTGGAGCCGGAGCATGTTCGTTTGTCCAGTGGACGGAGTGAATCCCAACCGCGTTTTTCCCGGTGACCCCGCCGGGAGTTACAGCGAGCAGATGACGCATGCTTTCGTCCACGAATTCATCATTCATGCCGATGCTTACCTCGACTTGCATGGCGGCGACATACCCGAAGCGCTGGTTCCTTTCACGATTTGCCGGGAGGGCGAGACGGAGGTTGACCGGCAGAGCAAGGAACTCGCGCTCGCCTTCGGTTTGCCCTATCTCCTCGCTGTCAGCCGCCCGATTCAACAAGCCAAAGGCTCTGCCAGTTTCGTCGCGGCCGCGGAATCAGGAGTGCCGGCCGTCCTGGCTGAAGCGGGCGGGGTAGGGCAGTTACAAGGAGAAGCGGTTACGTTGCTGACTGAGGGTGTCCGAAGGGTCATGAAACATCTTGGGATTAGCCGTCACTCTCTTCCCGAACCAGCCGCACCCTTTCTCCTCACTGCCTTCGAATGGGTCTATGCAAGCAACGCGGGCATGTTCTATCCCACGGTCGCGGCCGGCGACTTCGTTTGGCAAGGCGATGAGATCGGGACTGTCGGTTCCTTGTTTGGTGATACGCTGGAGGCCATTGTCGCGCCCGTGAACGGGCGAGTCTTGTTCCTCACTATTAACCCCGCCGTCGCCGCCGGCGGGCTCCTCATGGGAATCGGCGTCGGAGAGAAAAGCTAGGCAGTTTTCGATGCGGTTACCGGAAGCGCGTTTGTTAGGAGCTGGTAAACGCTTCCTTGTTCACCACGTAAGGCATCTTCGTCGGGTCGCCACCGTGGTTCCCTTCCAGCACGTCGATCACGCCCTGCGCCGTGCGCCCGGCCATCCCTTTTTCGGGATCAACCGAGAGCCGGGTAATCAGCGCGCCGCTGGCGAAATGATGGAAAAGACGAGTGCGATCCGCGATCTCCGAATCCAGGAGCGGTGAATCGGACGGGAGCGGTTCTTTCTCAAAGACATCGAGCGCCGCGCCCGCGATGACTTTGTCCTTTAACGCCTTGGCCAGTGCTTTCTCGTCTACGACCGGCCCGCGCGAACTGTTCACCAGGTAAGCCGTGGGCTTCATCAGTTTCAGCGAAGTTTCGTTGATCAGGTGGTAGGTCGGTTTGTCCGTTTCGCCCTCGCGCAGGAGAGGCACGTGAATACTCACGTAATCCGCGCCGCGCATCGCTTCCTCAAAGTCCACATACTTGATCCACGTTTTCTCTTTCTGAATGCCCTTGTTATGCCGCAGGTCCATCAGCTCCTGGATGGAAGCGATGTAACTCTCGTTCTGATACGCTGGGTCATAACAAAGGATGTTCATGTCAAAGCCGGAACATTTCTTGATCATGGCCAAACCGATCCGACCGGTGCCGATGACGGCGATCGTTTTGCCGGTCACTTCGTCACCGAGGAAGGGAAGGAAAGGATGCCACGACGGCCAGGTCTGCTCCCGCACCATCCGCTCACTCGCATACATCTTTCGCGCCAGCATCCCCATCATGAGAAAGGCAAATTCGGCCGTCGCTTCGGTCAGCACATCAGCCGTGTTGGTGAACGGGATCTTGTATTTGTTGGCGTCGGCCCGGTTGATGTTGTCGAAGCCGACCGCGATCTGCGCCACGACTTTGAGTGAATTTTTGCCCGCCTCGAAGATTTCCGCGTCGATCTGGTCGCGCAACGTCGTGATCAATCCGTCGATTCCGCTCTGCACTTTCTCGATGATCAATTTCTTCGGTGGCGCCTCCGGCCCTTGGAACACTTCGAGATCGTAGCCCTGCTCGCGCAGGCGGTTCTCGGCAGGGTCGCCGATGCGGGACGTGGCAAAGACGCGGAATCGTTTCTTCTCAGTCATGGCGGAAACAATGGAACGAAAACCGGTTCTCCACCAGTGGCCGCTGCGAGATCAATGCGCGGCTGGTGCAGGCTCCGGCATCGACATCCCCGAGATGATCCGCCACTCGCCACCATTCCGCAGCCACGCGTGCGTGATGCGAATGGTTGCGGGCGTTCCCTTACCTTCCTTGTCCAGCCAGGTCAGCGTGATCCAATAACAGGCGGCCGCGACATCGCCGGTCACTTCCAGCGCGGCCGGTTTGAACTCGCCCGCCTTAAAAGTGAGGCCTTTGTTCGTTTGGCTGGTGATCCAATCGGTGATGTGGTCCTTGTGTACCGGCGTCGGGCTGACCGATGGCCAGCCGAGAAAGTTCTCGTGCCAAAGGTTCCGGTAGGAAGCGACGTCGTTCTTTTCCACATACTTCCAGTAGGCGCGTTCCTTTTCCCAAAGCATTTGTTTGTCCCTCGCCAAAGTGAGAGAAGGAGCCGGCGAAGCGGCCGAAGCCATCCCCGCCAGGAGAAGAGCGGTCAGGGCCAGGGCGTAATAGCGATGTCTCATAGACTTAATGCTGCGCTCTGGAGCAGTCCGAAATATTCAAGCCCTCGGCGTGATTTTCTACAGATTCTTCTTCGTCCAGGTGTCGACGCGCTCAAGTGCCTTCTCGATATTCTCGATCGAGTTCGCCACGCTGAAGCGCAGATAACCTTCGCCGAAGTGACCAAAGGCCGTGCCGGATAAGGCCGCCACGCCGGCATCGTCCAGAAGCGCGTCTGCCAATTTCTTTGAAGGCCAGCCGGTCTCTTTGACATTCGGGAAAACGTAAAATGCGCCTTTCGGCCGGAGACAGGAGAAGCCTTGGATCTTGTTCAGCCCGTCCACCATGATGTCGCGCCGTTTCTTGAATTCCGCGCACATGACGTCGACCGAGCCCTGCGGTCCGCGCAACGCCTCGATCCCGGCCATCTGCGTGAAGCTGGCCGTGCAGGAATTCGAGTTCGTCATCAGGCGCGCAACATGAGTGGCGAGATCAGGGCGCATCACGCCGTAACCCATCCGCCAACCGGTCATGGCATAGGTCTTGGAAAAACCGTCGAGCAAAATACAACGCTCCTTCATTCCGGGCAGCGACATGATGGAGTGATGTTCGCCTTCGAAAATAAGCCGGCTGTAGATCTCGTCGGTCAGGACCATAATGTTGCGATCGCCGATCGCGCGCGCTATCCCGGCGAGGTCTTCTTTCTCCAGAACTCCGCCGGTTGGATTTTGCGGCGAGTTTATGATGATGAGTTTCGTCCGCTCATTGATCAGTCCCGGCAGCTCATTCACATCGAGCCGGAAATCCATCTCTTCGCGCAACTGGATCGGGACAGCTTTGGCACCGAGGAAATCGATCATCGACTCGTAAATCGGGAAACCAGGATTGGGATAGATGACCTCGTCGCCTTCTTCGACCAGCGCCATGATCGTGAAAAAAATGATCGGCTTCCCGCCGGGCACGACGACGACTTCCTCCGCGCTCGATTCCACCCCGCGCGTTTCGCTTACATACTGCGCGATCGTTTCCCGCAGCTGCGGCATGCCGGCCGATGGACCGTAATGGGTGAAACTGTTGTGCAGCGCGTCACAGGCCGCTTCGATAATATTTTCCGGCGTGTCGAAATCAGGTTCGCCGATCTCGAGGTGAACGATGTCGCGTCCCTTGGCCTCGAGCGCGCGTGCTTTTACCAGCACTTCAAAGGCGGTCTCGGTGCCAAGCCGCGCCATGCGTTTGGCGAGGCGGAGTTCGCGCGGTGCAGATATGCTCATGAGGCAAGAGCCTGCGCCAACTCATTCGATTGTCCATCCGAAATTGCCGGGATGGATTTGTCGGCGATCGGCGCAAGCGCCGCGTCTCGCGCAATGCGGCTCCAAATTCACAACTCCAGGTTATAGACTTCGATCAGGCTAACCCCGGTGCCACCATCCGCGCCCACGGTCACTGCGGTATAAGCGCCAACCGGCAGGTGAAGGACAATTGCCGCTTCCTGGGCGGCGCCTGGCGCGAGCTGATTCTGTTCAAGGTCGAGCGCGCTCGGATCCTCCTGCCAGTCATTATTCGCGGCGAGGAGTGCGCCGTTCTGGTCGTAGACGGTGAAGCTGGGATTGGCTAAAGGGTTAGCGATACCCATCGCCCCGAGCGAAGGTCCCAGTGACCTCAGCACAACGGTGGAGTTGTCCACCGCGCCAACAATAAAGCCGCTGATTAGCAAATCGTCCGAGCCGGCGCCGACTACGCCCCGTGTGCTTAGGTTGGCCAGGCGCGAATCGCTTGCGGGAGCAACATCATACACCTCCACCAAGGCGATGCCCGGCGTCGGTTCCTTGCCCGAGACGACCGCCGTATAAGCTCCCGGCGCCAGCGTCATCTGCAGGGCGCTCTCCGATGAATCCAACGGCGCCAGACCCTCGCCTGCTATCTCGCCCGCGTCGCTTCCCGTGGCCCAGTCATCGTTTGTCGCAAGAGATTGGCCGGTGTCATCAAACAGAGTGATGACCGGATCGCCCAAAGTTTCCGTAAGGCCGTCCGTGGCCAGGGAAGGGCCCAGCGCTCGCAGAACCACCGTCTTTGACTCGTTACCCGTGACGATGAATCCCGCGATGAGAGCATCCTCCGCGGGACCGGCCAGCCCGCGCGTGGAGAGGTTGAGTGATTGCGGGCCGATTGCCGGGAAAGCGGTGCTCTCCAGATGAAGCGGGGTGGCATTGAAGGCCTTCGTGCATCCTGCCGTCAGATATTCATAGTCGAAAACTTTCGCGCCGGTCGCATCCAGGCCTGCGATCCGCGCGTGTAAGGCCTGCCCCGGCGCCGTGATCACATACGCGTAATCGATCAGGTAATTCAGCGGCTGATCCTCGTAGACACTGCCGCAATAAGGACTGTTGATACTCTCTCCCATCGGGTAATTCCAAACCTCGGTCGCGACCCGGCTGGTTAGGTCGATCCGATACTTTCGAGGCGCGGCATATGGACGCAACTCTCCGGCGGGCACCTGGAAAAGGCTGTTCAGCCCGTTATCCATCACCAGGATGCCATGATCATAGGTGATCGAAACCGCGTGTTGCCCAATCGGCGGGACACTCCCGGGCGCAAGCGTCAGGGCATATTGCCGAAGCGAGGGAAACTGATACCAGGCCTTGGTTTGGTCGCCCAGGATCCACTTGATCGCGCCCGTGGTGTAATCGATGCAAATAAGGAAGTCCTCTCGGCTCGAAACAATCAGTGAGTCATCGGCTCGATCATAGGCGACGGCATTCAGGTGAAACCAATCGCCCGGCGAGGCAAAGACAAACTGCGCCGGATCGTCACCGCCAGCACTCATGGCCGCGGAAATGATCTCCGCCATATTCCACGTCTGGAGCACCGTGCCGGTTCGGCCGATTTCCATGAAAATCGATTCGAGGTAATCCTTGGTGTCGATCTCAAAGAGAAGGCCAAATTTACCGCGGTCGACGTTGTGATGGAAATTCTTTACTCCTGCGCCAGCGTAATTCCCCAGGAACTCGACCGTGCCGTCGAGATCGTTCCGGTAGATCTCCGTCCCGTCGACGAGGTAGATGGAGTTCGCAAAAAATGCCGCGTTCAGTGACTGCGCCCCGCTTGTCCCGACCCAGCGCAGGGCGCCATCCGTGTCGATGATCCCGGGCGAGTAGCTGCTGCACCCTCCCTTGAGCAGCACGTAGTCATAGCTCAGCGTGTTTCCTACCGTTTTTGGCTGGATGACCGTGGGATTGTCATAGGCGCAGGGATCGACGAAGTTAGCCGTCGTGATTGTGGTCGAGTCTGCTCTGGAGGAGCCGTCGTTGAAAGAGTAAGTGAGGTTGACGACATTGCTGTAACTATCGTAAAGACCGTAGACTGGCAGAAACACTTTGCCATTCACAATGTCGCCGCGTTCGGCGAGATAACTGTAGGAGTAGGTAGCCGATAAAGGTCTCGTCGTTGCGCCGGCCTTGGGAGTGATGGCAAACTGCAAGTTCCTCAGTGCCGCGGTGTCACTCACCGAGAGAGTGACTTGGCTCAGGAACGGCGTCGCGCCCGCGACGTAGCCGTCGATCGTAATGGCGGTATCCTCGGCCTGGGTCGCGAGGGCGACGCGACACAGGCAGAGGTAGACGGACAGGGAGAGCAGATGCATCCCGTTAGGTCGGAAATTTGTCAGATCCATTGCTGGTGCCTCGCAGAGGAGTCGCGCCTTAGATTTCGCCCGCCTGCCGTTTGCGCGCGAGATGGAGCCCGTCGGCGATTGGCAGCAGGACTGACTCCACTCGCAGGTCAGAGGCTAGCTTTCGATTTAGCAGGTCGATCGCGACGCCATCGGGATCGGTCAGCGGTTGTTCAACCACGCGCCCGCCCCAAACCATGTTATCGAAGATGAAAAGCCCATCTGGTTTCATGCGCGGGAGAAGAAGTTCAAAGTAAGTGTCGTAGCCCGGTTTATCGGCATCGATGAAGGCGAGATCGATCGGCGTCCGCGGTTCCCATTGTTGCAGGGTTTCTTTGGCGTCGCCCAGGCGCAGCTCGATCCGGTTCGCGACCCCTCCCTTTTCCCAATAACGTTGCGCCATCGAAGTCCACTCCGCGTTTACATCGAAACAATAAAGCCGGCCGCCACCAGGCAATCCGCGCGCTAGGCAGATCGCGCTGTAACCGGTAAAAGTGCCGACCTCCACCACCGTTCGCACGTCGAGCAGTTCCGTCATCAGGGTAAGGAAATCGCCCTGCTCCGGGCTGATGAGCATCTTCGCGACATCGCCCAGCGCTTCCGTTTCCGCCCGCAGCGCATCCAGCACAGGGTCCACCGCGCGCGAGCGATGGCGGATGATGTAATCATAGAGCGAGTCATTCAGCGCGACGTATTTCGCAGGCGCGCTCGGCGGGGTATTTGGCGGCTCCATTTCCGGAGTCTCCTCAAACGCCACGAGCATGGCAATTCAGAAAGACAGCGGAAAGCTGAAAGCGGAAATAAAGAAGGGTGGAAACCAAAACGATGTCGGGTGACGCCTGGAGGGGCGATCCGCCTCAGGCGGATGTCGGCCATCTTGGTAGGGCAGGCGCTCCGCCTGCCAACGCAAGGTCAGCCGCTTTCTCAGCCGAAAAGCAATCCTCGAAATCCGCGGTCAAGATCGATCAAGAGCACGAGCACGATCACGAGCCAGATCGCCGCAAGCATCGAGTTACCCACCGACCTGCGCGAGAAACTCAGGAACCCGCTTCTCCAACCATGGATGCAGGCCGCCTCTCCACTCCAGGAACCCGAGGTGCCCACCCGACTCCGGTATCTCAAGATAGAGACGGGGATTCTCCGCCGCTTCCGCAAGCGGAAAACATTCCGGCGCGAGAAAAGGATCGTTCCGCGCGTTGAGGAGCAAGGTCGGCCGCCTGATCTGGAGCAGAAACTGCCGCGCACTCGCTTGCTTCCAATAATCCGCCGCGTCGCGAAACCCATGCAGGCGCGAAGTATAACGATCGTCAAACTCCTGGAAGGTGCGCATCTCCTGGCTGCCGCGCGCGTCGATCTCGCTGGGAAAACGCAAAGCCTTGACTTCGACCTTCGCGACCAGGCTATCGATAAACCGGCGCAGATAGAGCCTGTTACTCCAGCGTTGATCCAGCATGCGCGCGCTGGCAGCGAGGTCGACCGACGCCGAGATAGCGACCGCGGCCACGACCGAGTCAGGCGGCGGCGCTTCACCCATGTATTTGAGAGTAAGGTTACCGCCAAGACTAAACCCGATCAGCGCGATACGCGCATAACTCTTGGCCACATGACTAACGACCGCGCCCAGGTCCTCCGTTGCCCCGCTATGATAAAGGCGCACGAGCCGGTTAGGTTCAGCTCCGCACCCGCGAAAATTCCAGCCCAAGACATCCCAGCCCGCCGCGCTCAAGGCTGCCGCCATGCCTCGCATGTAGCCCTCGTCCGCCGATCCCTCCAGTCCATGTGACAGGATCGCGACCCGCTCCCGGCCTTGGCGCAGCCAGCGCAGGTCAAGGAAATCCCCATCCTCCAGCTCCAAGCGCTCCGGGATGAATCCCACCCCGCGACCCCGTTTGAGAAACGCGCCGGCGATGGTTTGCGCGTGGCCATTACACAGAAAGGCCGGAGCCTGATAACTGGAGCAAACAACGGGCACGCAATTACTGGGCAAGCGCGTCGCTTGCCACTTCTCGACTTAGGCCTTGATCCGGACCTTCGGCTTCTTTCCCTGCTTGAACTCCTTCAGCTTAATGCAGACCACGGTGAGCCAGGCGATATCGAATGCATTCCCAAGCGGTTCCTCTGCCTGATCCCTCAGCGGCATATCGCTGTAAGTGTCGTCGATTCCCGCCGCCCAGATTTCTTCCCCGGCCTGTTTCAGGGCGACCACCACATCGGCGCCATCCATTCCGCGGGCTTCCGATTCGAAAAGCTCCCACAGCTTATTTCGGAAGGGAGATACCACATCGCGTTGCTTCTTCGTTTTCGCTGCCGCCGTCTTTTTCTTCACCGCGCAATCTCGCGTCTCGTGATCTTCTTTCAACTGGCGAAGGCGCCCGTGGCCGGCCGGTCTGCCTTAAGTCCCGCCGGTGCTGGCATGTACGATGCTCGTTATTTCCGGGTAAAATCATGAAACTCATCGCCATCGGAATTTCACTCGCTTGCCTTAGCCACGGTGCATTTGCGGAAGACCAAGCCACCCCCAGTCCGACGCCGGTCTTTCGCAACCACCTGTCGCGGCCGGGCTCGCTGCGACGCATGGAACAGGCCAGCCGCCAGCGCGCGCTCGCGACTGATTCACAATCCCAGGCGCAGACAAGGCAGCAGAAAAAGGCCGCGCGCCGTTCCAAAGCGGCAGTCAAGGCGCAGGAAAGACAGGCCGCCCGTTCCCGGGAAAATGCGCAGCGCGAAGTTGCCGCCCAAAACCGCGCCGAATCTCGCAACGCCAATCCCCGACCCGCATCTGATCTGATGAGCCGCATGGGATTCAGCGAGCAGGAGATCGCTGCGCAGAAAGCGCGCGAACAATCCGGCGAGTCAGGGGCGAAACAGACGTCCTCGGCGACACCGGCACCACGCTAAGCGGCATCTTTGAAGGGCGGGCGCACCGCCTGCCGGTCTGGGGGGACGACCGCCGCGTCGTCCAGTTTTCTCAGATCACGATTAGGAGCACGACCAGAAAGGGGAGGGACGGGAGGCGGGGCGCTCACCCTAAAATAATCCGCGGCCTCCGCGAAATCTGCGTTAAGAAGAATCCGGCCGAGTGACCCGGCACCGGTTCTGCTTTCAGGACCTCGATGGATCTCTACGAGATAAAGGCGCGCGGCCTGCGCGGCCCGCTGAATTCCCGTGAGATCTCCCATCTCTTTCGCATCGGCTACCTCCATCCCGGGGTCCCCTGCAAGGCCAAAGACGAAGCCACTTGGAGGACGATCGGCGAATTCTTCCCCCTGCTGGAATACGGCATTGGGAAATACACCCTGCCGCCGGACGATGCCGTCGTCGCGCGCCGTCTTCCGCTCAAGCGCCTTTGCCTCCTTCTCCTGGCCCTCGCCGGCCTCGGCGCCTTCTACGTCTACCACCAGCCAGCGCCCGAGTCCGCCGCGTTGCCCGCGCCCGCCCGCGCCCCGCAAACCGCGCCCCCGACCGTTCTCGCGCTCAACAATTAGCAGCCCACGCCGGTGGGATGTCTCCGACATCACGCGGCCGGCGTTCTGGACTGAGCCGGAGTGTGTCCTAGCGTTTCTCGGGAGCAATCCCTTTGATCTTCTGCGCAAATATGGTGTGCGCCGCAGGATCGACCGGTCGATGCCGGACGACATCGCTGGCTGGGCTGGCGCCCAGGTAGTTATCGTTTCGCCAGTTTGTGCTGGGCCGGATGGGGCGAGGGACAAATCCGCCGCCACAATTAGGGCAGACGTTGAGCAAGACGCGCTCGACGCAGTCCGCGCAGAAAGTGCATTCAAAAGTGCAGATCCGCGCCTCGAGCGAATCGGGTGGCAGCGCCTTGTTACAATTCTCGCAGGTCGGCCGTAGCTCCAGCATGCGCGTAATCTCCCTGCGGAAGTGGGCCGGCGCAAGCCAGCGGCGCTGCCGCGCGACTCATAGTCGTTAGGCAGGAGACCACTTGGTCAGAACAAAGGCGGCCAGGAAACCGAGCACCGTGATGAAGCCGGCGAAATCATGCGCTTCGGCAAATGCTTCCGGGATCATCGTGTCCACCAGCATGGAAAGAATCGCGCCCGCCGCCACCGCCGTTGTCGCGGCGATCACGTCATCCGAGAAACTGCTGAAGAGCCCATACCCAGCCAGGGCCGACAGACCGGAAACGAGTGTGATGCCGATCCAGACACCGAAGACATATTTCGCCGAGCGTCCCGCGCGTTTCATTCCGGCCGAACTGGAGAGGCCTTCCGGCACATTGGAGAGAAAAATCGCGATCACTGCCACCATGTTCACACTCCCGCCCTTCAGCATCGTTAGGCCGATGACGATCGATTCCGGGATGCCATCGAGGAGCGCGCCGAGCGCGATCGCCATCCCGCTCCCGCCTTGGTCCTGCTCCGATGTCTGACTGACATGATGCCCTGAGCGTTTCCGGTGTTTCGCACCGGCGCGACTGAGAAGCCAGTTCGCGCCCGTGTAAAGGGCCGCGCCGCCGAGGAAGCCGAGCGCAGTAGAGTCAAAGCCGCCTCGCTTGTAAGCCTCATCCATCAGGTCAAAGGAGAGAGCTGAGATCAGCACCCCGCCGCCGAAAGCCATCATCCCCGCGATCACGCGTTGATTCACCCGCAGGTAAAAACCGATCAACGCCCCCACGACTAGCGCCGACCCCGCCACCAATCCCCAGAAGCCGGCGGTCCACATATGGAAATCAATCGCAGCGGGGACAGTGCGCGGCTGTGCTGTTTAGGCCAATGCCCCACGTTGTCACGCCGGGGAGATTACGAGTCCGCCGTTATCGCGCCCAAGTGCATTGCGCTAATGAACTCGGGCAATAAAGCCATGCCGCTGCCCGTTCGCATCCTTGTACTGTCCACAGATCTGGCCACGATCGTTTATCCCTTCGAATGTGGTAAACGTGGCACCCGGGTAGTCGTAAGCGAGAAAGCCGTCTGGCGGGCGAAAGACAAAGCCGTGCTGGACCAAGTCAGTGCCGACATAGCCGCCAGCGACCCAGCCGCGGTTATTGATGCCGCGCAGGATGGTGCTGGTCGCACCGGGGTAATCGATCGGATACGTTAGACTCCCCGCTGCATCTCGCACAAAGCCGTGATTATTCGCACTCCCCAGTTGGTACACGCCCGCGACGGAATCGAGATCGTTGATCGCGTTGGCCGACGTGAAGGTCGCTCCCGGAAGCACAAACTCCGTCAGCTGTCCCGCGCTGCTGACAAATGCTTGCATCACGCCCGAGCCGTCGTCTACCGAGCCGCAGTAATCATTGGCCGAATTCAAGCCGATGGCTGTCGTCGATATGGCGCCAGGGATATCAAGACTGGTAAACGTCTGCCCCGCGTAAGCAAAGCTGTGAGAAACAAAACTCGTCAGATCAAAATAGAACCCAACCAGCGTCGATCGATTGATATCCAACCCGAACGTCTCACCCTGGTTGTCCTCAGGGTGAGTGATCGGCAGGCTGAAACTACCGTCGCTGAATCGCGCAAAAGCATGGGCGCCGGTAATATCAGTGAACTCGCCGGCCACATCTCCGCGCTGATTAATCCCATGCGGAATGGTCAATGAGCTTCCCGGGTAATCGAAGGTCGCGAGAACTTGGAGTGAGAGCTGCGGCTTTTCCCGGGCCGAGGAAGAGAGACAGGTCGATGCGAAAATAACTCCGATGGCGGAGAGAAGACGAAAGATAGGAGAGAACATAAGCCGGTGGATTTGCCTGTGGAATTAGTTCAGTTGCCGCAACGGGGTCAAGCTATTTACGATACCCTCACTTTCACAAAGAGTGGGTCTCCAAGGTAGGAGGCCGTACGCTTCCGAAGCGGCCGGCGAAGCGCGCCTGCCCCGCGATAATCCGCGTCATCCGCGAAATCGGCGGTAAAACGAAACAAAAAGCCTCGGCGAAGATCATCCGCCGATCACCTCCACGGGGAAAGAGTGGCACTGGAAAGAGCCCGGTCGGGTGTCGTGCGATGCGAGAGGCAACCGAGATGGGAAAGCACCCCGACGCAACTCAGAAGCGACCGACTGGCCGTGTAACAGTTCTGTTACTGAGAACCGCTTGCAGCACCAGCGGCCGAGTCATAAGTCACATCCAAGTCTCCAGTATGGAGGCAGAACAAAGGAACCATTATGAAAGTCACGCAAAGACAGTTAGCCGTCCCTGCTCACACGGTCAGCGATGGCAAGGTTAGTTTGGGAGAGATTCTTCGCGAGAGTCTTCCCGCGCCTCATCCGATGGCGCGCCGGTCGTTTCTGCGCAGCCTCGGAGTCGGGGCAGCGCTTCTTTCCCCCGCGGTCGGACTATTGGCCGGAGCGGGAAAAGCACGGGCTGCGGCGTTTGGGTCGTCTGGGGCCACCACCGGCGACATTGATGTCATGCGGTTTCTGGCCGCGGCCGAGCTGCTCGAGGCCGACCTCTGGCAGCAATACACCGAGCTCGCGCTCGGCAACGACACCTTCAAGGAGGCGCTGGAAGCGATCGACGACGACTTCCCGCAATACATCAACGACAACACCGACGACGAGATCAGTCACGCCGCCTTCCTGAATGCCTACATCGCCTCGGTCGGCGGCGAGCCGGTGAACCTCGATGCCTTCCGCACCCTGCCCAGCAGCCGGGCCACCGGCGCGGAAGATATCGGCCGGCTAACGAACCTGTTTCGTCTCACCGTCGACACCAGTTGGTATATTCGTTACCGCAGCCCGGAGAATCCCGACTTCGGCGCTGCCTTCCCGCAGTTGATCGACATCGTGAATCGTCCCGCGATTCCGGTGCACGACCTGCCGGCTGGGCCGCAGTTGCAATCCATCGCCGACACCGCCGCCTTTCACTTCGCCATGATCGAACAAGGCGGCTCGAGTCTCTACGATGCGATGGCGGTGAAAGCGACCGACGTCACTGTCCTTCGGATCGTGACTAGTATTGGCGGCACGGAAGTTTATCACTTCGCCATTTGGATGGATGGCGCGGGGAAAGTCGTGCCGGTCACCTTCCGCGGTCTGGAATTCCCCGATATCGGAGTAGTGTTCGAGGGCGATCCCTTGCGCGAGAAGGATCTGATCATGCCGGAGCCATGCACCTTCATCGATGCCAGCTTGCCGCTCTGCTCGGTCATTCGTCCGACCTCGTTGCGACTGGCCGGGGCGCAGGCCGCGGTGACGGGGCTGACTAACTCGGGACTGTTCCTAGGTCAAAGTGCGGAGTTCTTCCAAGCGCTGCACGACCTGGCGCACGCCGCCGACGCCGCCACGAGGCAGTTCTAGGAAAAATATTCGCGGGTTGGGGGCGCAGACCCGGTCCTGGCGGGTGGTCATTCCGGCCGCCCGCCCTACAAATGCGGAGGACAACGGCAGGCGGAGCGCCCGCCCTACAATGATTACGTCACCCGCGAAAGGTAGCGTCGGCTGTATCATCCGAAATCCCATCCGCGCGCTCCCCGGCAAGCCTGGAGGGACGATCCGCCTCAGGCGGATGTCGTCCACCCTTGTAGGGCGCGCGCTCCGCCTGCCACTGCAGGTCGAGCACGAGCACGAGGAGAGAAAGAAGGCAGGCAATGCCCCCGCCCAGCAGTAGTGATCCACTCATTCGCTCCTCGGGAGATAGCTTTGTGTTACAAGATTGTTAGGCGCGCGATTAATCTTGACGACTCAGGCGGAGACGCGCTCCATCAGCGCCATGAAAACAAAACTGTTGGGATTAACTCTGGCGCTGAGCCTGTTGGCCGCTGGTGCTTGTTTCGCGAACCCGAACATGGGCACGTGGAAGCTGAATGAAGCGAAGTCAAAACTCGACCCCTCGCAGGGTAAGAACACGACGGTCACGTATGAGTCGGCCGGGGACAGCATCAAAGTGACAGTCATCGGCGTAGACAAAGACGGGAAGCCGACCAAGAACGAGTGGACCGGTAAGTTCGACGGCAAAGACTACAAGGTCACAGGCGATGAAATGCTCGACAGCCGCGCCTACACGCAGGTGGACGAGCATACCTTGGACATGACCATTAAGAGCCATGGCAAGGTTGTCATGACCGGCAAGATTGTGGTCTCGAAAGATGGCAAGTCGCGCGCCGTCACCACCGAGGGTACCACCGCGGAGGGCAAGGAAGTCAAATCCAAAGGAGTTTACAACAAAGAGCCGTAAAAGGTTGCCGTAATGCCGCCGGCGGCGAGGCGGGGTCTGCAAAAGCTACCGCAACGCAGCCGCAACCGGCCAGCCGTTGAAAAGCTGAACGGGGCCGACAAGACGCTCGGCTCCGTTCAGCACTGCGGTAACTCCCAAGCCCGGAACGGAGCAAGATATCCACGAAGTGTAGCGTCGGCTGTGTCAGCCGAAATCCCGTCCGCGAAATCCGCGGTAAGCTTGGAGGGACGATCGCCGTATCGTCCACCTTTGTAGGGCAGGCGCTCCGCCTGCTGTCCGAACGTCAGGCTCGAGCATGAGCGGCGTGTAGGGCGGGCGCACCGCCTGCCATCTGGAGGGACGGTCCGCCCAAGGCGGATGTCGTCCACGTCTTCTTAATTTGGCGGCGTTACCACCCGGTCATGGCTCGCAAGAAAAAGATCAGCACGCCGATGGTCACGAGGGCGAACGGAGCGCGTGCGAGAAACTTCGTCATCCCATCCAGACTCTGACCGCGCCGAGATTTCATAAAAGCGATCAAGGCTAAAATGAGCCCGATGGCGTAGCAGATCAGCGCGATTGTGGCGGCCATCTGTGGCGTCCAGCCCGTCTCGGAACGAGGAAGCGCACCGCAGAGTAAGCCGAGCCCAAGGAAGAAGAACGACGCGAGCCCCAGTTTACGCAGATGATTCATGTTTTAGGTGAAGCCAGGCCCCGCGTCCGCAAATTTAATATGGAGGCGCGGGTTCCTCGCGTAGAGGCATCCCAGATCGCACACGAGCGCCGTCGTGAGCGCCGGCGTTCGGTCTAAAACACGCCGAGCACCTTGAGCACGACGATGATAACGACAATGACTCCGATGATGTAGAAGATGTTTTTGTTCATATTTGAACCGGTATATATCAGGGCGACTTCGTTAGTGCCACCGTTAGTTCCAACTTATTTGCGGCTTCCCGCTGCACTGGGCGAAGTCCCCAGCTGTGCCGATAAAACGTCTTCTCAGGATCGAGCACGAGCGAATTGTAGGGCGGGCGCACCGCCTGCCATCCGAAGATTGAGCAGGAGCAGGAGGACGGCGAAGTGTAGCGTCGGCTGTGTCAGCCGAAATCCCATCCGCGAAATCCGCGGTAAGCTTGGAGGGACGACCGCCGTGTCGTCCACCCTTGTAGGGCGGGCGCACCGCCTGCCATCCGAAGACGGTCTCTGCGCTCCGGCACATAAAGCGAGCTCTCGGCCTAACGAAAGATTGAGGTGTTAAAGACGCGCCCCCAATCGGCTCTCAATTCGAAGATTCGAGAGGCCGATCCCTAGCGACACTGAATGAGTGGCAGCGCAGCCAGAGAGCTGCTGGAGTCTTTGACGATGCCGTCATAGTTGGCGGCGTTGTCCGTGGCACAGGTGCCTGAGCGCCCGCGATAAGGTTTCCGCTGGTTATCCAGGTATTCCACTTGGAAGACCGCCTTGCCCACGGCGATGAACTGCGTGTAGCCGACGCATTCGTTATACTGGTTGCACTCCTCGTTCAGGGCCCAGTCGGCGCCGGCATCGAGCATCTGTTGCTCAAAACGACCTCGGGCCAATCGTGCTGCTGGCGCCGTTTTTTAACCCCATCGACATGCCACGGGCATGGGCGGCATCGATCAACATCGTGTTGAAGGCCACCTGATCGGCCTGGGTGATGACAAAGCCAGTCTGGTAGTTGTGCAAATCGTCCAGGTCGGGCTCGATGCCGTCGCAGCCTTTGGCCTGGGCCCGGTCGAGTCGAGCCAGCATGATGTCGCGCAGAGTCTTGCCGGTGGGTCCCGGTGGGCCATCCACGGCATTGATGTTAACGAATTTTTCATCGGGGAAGCCGTCGATCGTTCGGCCGAGAATCTCGGGAGCATAATCGCCTGCATCAGGCCGTTGCTGGTTCCAGTCGCCAGACTCCACGTAACAGACGACATAGATGTCTTTCGCCTTGAGCCGGCTGATCAGCTCCGGCGTCGCTCCCTCCATATCGATGTCATACATCTTGGGACCGGTCACGCGGTTGAGCACGTTCTCCTTGACCTTGCCACTGAGTTGCCATTGCCAATGATTGCCGGGGCTGAGCGGCTTCCAACTGCTGGCGCCGGATGGATCCGCGCGAGAAAGGCCGTGGGCAATGCTGGCGACGCTCTGGGCGAACAATAAAGTGCCCGCGCCCAGGAAGGCCACGGCGAAAACAAGGGCACAGCGTCGACGCAGCAGCTTCGGACCGAGCCCAAAGGAGTCAAACCATGTCGACGAATGTTTGGTGGATGCTTCGGTTTTTATAATTTTACTATAGCGCCTCTTTCGACGTCGATGGTCGCGAACTCAAAATTGATCGGGTGTGGATTCGCTCCTTTTGATCTGAATCCGAAGAGGGGATCGAGCACGAACGATTTGTAGGGCGGGCGCACCGCCTGCCATCGGAGGGACGACCGCCGTGCCGTCCACCTTGTAGGGCAGGCGCCCCGCCCTGCACTCCCAATTTTGTCGCGATTTTCAGGTTGTAATTCTGTCAGCTTTCCCGGCACAGTGTCGAATCTGCGGCACCCTATGCCTGCTAAAGCGTTGGAGCGCCGCACTTTCACCTGCTAGCGACAGCTGCGCACCTTGCCTAAAAAATACACCGCACCATGAAAATCAATCGATCTTCACCACTGACCGCCGCCGGGTTCGTCAGCCTCCTCTTCCTTTGCCTCACTCCGGTTTACGGACAGAAGGCCGGCACCCGCGCCACGACCGAGCGCACCCTGCGCGAG
>JBKJNW010000040.1:0-4906 GCA_046593335.1 Chthoniobacterales bacterium
ATTCGCGAGACCCTGCTGCAAGAACACGAGCATCATTTCAAATCTGAGACCGATACCGAAGTGCTGGCTCACTTGGTCGGCCAAATTTATCAAGACTCCGCGGTCGGCGTGACCGATCCGCGTCGGCACAAAGCTCTTCTCGTCGAAGCGCTGCGCAGCGCCTTACAACAGGTCATCGGCACCTACGGGATCGCGATGGTTCACGCCGACATCCCGGATTTCATCGTCGGCGCGCGCCGCGGCAGTCCGCTCGTTCTCGGGGTCGGGAAGGACGAAAACTTTCTCGCGAGCGACGTGAGCGCGATCGTCGCCTACACCCGCGACGCGGTTTACCTGAACGACTTCGATCTCGTCGCGGTCGAGCGCGACAAGTTTGAGATCAGCTCGCTTGCGGGCGAGCGCGGGAACCATTCCATCAGCAAAGTCGAGTTCACCGCCGAGGACATCAAAAAGGGCGACTACCCCCATTACATGCTGAAGGAAATCTTCGAGCAGCCCGGCTCGGTCCGCGACGCCATGCGCGGCCGGCTTAGCCTCGAGGAGTGCACGGCAAAGTTAGGCGGGTTGAACATGACCCCTGCAGAATTGCGCGATGTCGGCCGGATTGTTCTGACCGGCTGCGGGACCGCGCTCCACGCCGGGATGGTGGGCGAATACCTCATCGAAAAACTTGCCCAGATCCCAACCGAAGTGGAATACGCGAGCGAATTCCGGCATCGCAACACCCCGATGACGCGCGACACGCTCGTCTTCGCGATCAGCCAGAGCGGCGAGACCGCGGACACGCTGGGCGCGCTGCGCGAAAGCCAGCGCAAAGGCTATCGCACCCTTGGCGTCTGCAACAACGTCGCGAGCACGATCGCGCGCGAGAGCGACGGCGGCGTTTACATGCATGCCGGGCCGGAGATCGGCGTGGCCGCAACCAAGTCGTTTACTTCGCAGGTCGTGATCATGACCCTGATCGGCTTGTTGTTAGGCCGGATGCGGCATCTCTCGACCGCGGAAGGGACGGCTCTCATCGAAGCGCTCGAAGCCCTCCCGGAAAAGATCGAGCAGCTCCTCAAGACGAGCGAGCAGATCAAAGCCGTCGCGCAGAAATATGTCGAGGCGACGGGCATGTTATTCTTCGGTCGTCAGCTCAACTTCCCGATCGCCCTCGAGGCCGCGCTCAAGCTGAAAGAAATCACTTATCTCTACGCCGAGGGACATCCGAGCGCCGAGCTCAAGCACGGCATCATCGCTTTAGTGAAACCAGAGCTGCCTTCCGTTTTCATCGCGCCGGATGACGCCGTCTTCTCTAAGAACATGAACAACATTGAGCAGGTGCGGGCGCGCAAGGGACCGATTATCGCGGTCACGACCGAGAACGGCGCGACGAAGCTGAAGGGCATCGCGGACGACATCATCCTCGTGCCCGCGGCCGACGATGTCGTCATGCCGGTCCTAACCGTCATCCCGCTCCAGCTTTTCGCCTACCATCTCGCCGTCGCTCTCGGTCGCGATGTGGACAAGCCGCGCAACCTGGCGAAGAGCGTGACGGTCGAATAAAAGCGGATCAGTGCGCCGCAGGGCCTGCGCCTTTTACTCCCACACGCGCGAGATATTCCTCCACGCTCAGGAGATTAGTCGCGCCGCGCTGCACGATCTTGAGGAGCGTGTCCATGGACGAGACTTCCTCCAATTGCTCGGTCAGGAACCATTGCAGGAAATTATTCGTGATGAAGTCGCTCTCCGAGCGGGCCAGTTCGACCAGCGCGTTGATTTGGTGAGTCACTTCCACTTCCTGGTCGAGCGAGAGTTTGATCGCCTCTTCCGCATTTGAGAACTCCGCCTGAGGTGCTTCAATCCCGGGGATCACCACCCGGCCGCCGGCATCGATCACATATTTGATGAAGCGCATGGCGTGATCGTTCTCCTCCGCAGCCTGGCGGAAGAAATGTTCGGCCAACTGGGGCAGCGCTTCGACCGAGAAATAAGCGGCAATCGCCACGTATTGCATGGCCGCGCCAAACTCGTTTCCGATCTGCACATTGATGGCGTCGATGACTTTCTTGTTCGCAAGCATGGGATTTTCCTCCGGTTAAATCTTCTCCAAGGCCGTCGGGCGCGAAACCGCCACAACGGCTATGGCTTAAGATGGACTGGGAATCTCCTGCCGCCAATGGCAATGGCACTCAACCGCGTCGGCCCGCAATCATGCGGTAGATCAACAAGAGCAGCATCGCGCCGATGACCGAGGCGATAAACCCCGCCGGCTGTCCGGGCTGATACCAGCCGAGCACACGGCCGAGGTAGCCGGCGACAAAGGCGCCGGAGATGCCGAGCAGAATGGTGATGATGCAGCCGCCGGGATCTCTTCCCGGCATGAGGAATTTGGCGATTACACCGACGACGAGGCCGATAACGAGAGTCCAGAGAATAGCACTCATGATTTGATGCTAGGAATCGGGCCTCGCGAAGGCAACGGTTTTATGCCGCTACAATTCAACTACCTGCGCGCTCTGAATATCGTCGCTCTGCGCGATCTCGGCCAGGAGCTCAGGCGGCGGCGCGGTGTCGAGATTAAGAACGGTCAGGGCGCGTCCGCCTTCCTGATTTCGGCTCAGCGACATGGTCGCGATGTTGACCCCATGCCCGCCTAACAATGTCCCAATTCGCCCGACCATGCCGGGCCGATCCGTGTTCTCGAGCACGAGCAGGACGCCATGCGGACGCGCTTCGACCGGACGGTTGTTGATGCTGACGATCCGAGGAGTGGCGCCAAAAAATGCGCCGGCCACAGAGAGCGTCTTCCCTTCCGCGTCCGCGGTGAGCTCGAGCAAATCGGTGTAATCGCCCGGCGCGCTGAGGCGCGATTCGGTGACCTTAATGCCTAACGTCTCGGCCAAAACCGGGGCGTTGACCTCGTTGACGTCGTCACCGCCGGCGAGGTGGAGGAAGCCTTTCAGGATCGAGCGCGTGATCGCGGTGGTATCGACTTCGTTCACTTTGCCGCTGTAATTGATGTGCAGATTTTCCACGCGCTTGGGCGAGACCTGGGAAAGAAAACGCCCGAGCTTTTCTCCAAAACGCAGATGCGGTCCGATGATGGCGAGCGTCTTGGCGTCGAGATTCGGCATGTTGATCGCATTGCGAATCGTGCCCTCGAGCAGGGCCGAGCGAATGGCCTGGGCGATTTCGATCCCGACACTTTCCTGCGCCTCGGCGGTGGAAGCGCCGAGATGCGGCGTCAGGATCAGGTTTGGAATTCCGCGCAGGGGCGAGTCGGCCGGCAACGGTTCCGTTTCGAAAACATCGAGGGCCGCGCCCGCGACCTGGCCGTTGCCTAACGACTCGACCAGCGCGGCTTCGTCAATCAGTCCGCCCCGCGCGCAATTGATCAGGCGGACGCCGCGTTTTGTTTTCGTCAGGCGGGCGGCATTGAGCAGGTGGTGCGTCTCGGGCGTGAGCGGAGTGTGTAAAGTGAGGAAATCGGCCAGAGGCAGGAGCTCGTCGATTTCCTCGACCAGCTCGACCTGGAGCGAACGGGCCCGGGTCGAGGAAAGAAACGGATCGTAGGCCAGCACGCGCATCCCGAACGCGATCGCGCGCCGGCTTAGCTCCGAGCCGATCCGGCCCATGCCGATAATGCCGAGCGTTTTGTTGTAAAGCTCGGTGCCCTCAAATTGTTTCCGATCCCATTTTCCGGCTTGCAGGTTGGCGTGGGCTTGCGGGATTTTGCGCGCGACGGAAACGAGGAGGGAGAAAGCGTGCTCCGCGGTCGAGATGGTGTTGCCGCCCGGGGTGTTCATCACGATCACCCCGCGCCGAGTGGCGGCCTCGACGTCGACGTTATCTACCCCCACGCCGGCGCGTCCGACGACTTTCAGCCGCGTCCCGGCCTGCAAAATCGGCGCCGTCACTTTCGTCTGACTGCGGACCACGATCGCGCTGAAATCGGGAATCAGTTGCACCAACTCCGCCTCGCTTTGTCCCGTCTGCACGACAACGTCGAGGGCGCCGCCGGCGCCAAGTTCATCGACTCCGCGCTGCGAAATGGAATCGGCAATTAAGACTTTCGGCGTGCCCACGAAAGAAGATGGACGCGAATCACCCGAAGATCACGAGCCGGATCGATTCCGGCAAATGTTGCGCGATCTGGGTCGCGACGCTCCCGCGGAGAAGATCGGCCAGAGTGCGCCGCTGCGAAGCGCCGAGGATGATATAATCCACGCCTAACGTGGCCGCGAGATCGAGAATGGTGGCGGAGGCGTCTTCGCTCACCGCGTAGACCGGTTGCACACAGACGCCGCGCTCTTCGCCTTCTTTCAACATGAGCGACATGATCGCGCGGGCCTGGGCGTCGTCCTTCCATTTCGAGCTCCCGAGGACCGCCGGTGCGCCGGCGAAATAAACCGCGATCTCCTTGATGTAGACCACGCAAAGGACCGCCTTGCGCAGCGCCGCTTCCTCAAGGGCAAAATTCAGCACCGGATTGATCCCGCGGGCCGCGACCATGATTTTTTGGCCTTCCTCCAGCTTCGGCCGCATCGTTTCGGGAAGATTGGGCGCGACCATCTCCGCCACTTCCTTCGTCATGGTGACAGTCTTTAAACCGGAAAGCTTGTGCGAGTAGGCGCGCAGGGAGAGGCCGATCCCGAGGACGCAGATGGCGAAAAAGAGCGCATCCGGTTTGGTCTTCGCAATCGTCACTTCGACCGCGGTCAGGATGAGGAACGTCACCCCCATCAGGATTCGCTGATACCAGGCGAGGCCAAGTTTCTTGTTGAAGGTGCACGATCCGAGATTGACCGCGATCGCGCCGACGACGCCGATGGCGTAGAGACCGGCCAGGGCTTCGAATTTTCGCGTCACCGCGAGAACGAAAATCGGGATAACGACCGCGACGAAAAGCGGGATGCTCGGC
>JBKJNW010000096.1:0-2725 GCA_046593335.1 Chthoniobacterales bacterium
CGTGATCATCCCGAAGCAGAACGAAAAAGATCTGGCCGATATCCCCGAGGAAGCGAAACAAAAAATCCAGTTCGTGCCGGTGGAGACGGTCGATGAAGTGCTGAAAACTGCGCTCGAACAGCCGCCCTCGCCTTACGAGGGCTGATCGTTTCTCCTTGTGCGATCGGTGTTGGCGGCCAGACACTCGCCTTCGTGCACAAGCTCAAGCTGACCTTAGGCGTCCTTATGATCGCGGCGCTTTTCGTGCCGCTGAGCGAATGCTCGCACGCCGGCAAAGCGAACGACCTGCCCCCACCTGCCAAAACGGGGATACAGAAAATTTTTCCCCGCAGCGACGCGAAAACCGAATACAGCTACGGCGCGACGCGGATCGGGCTGTCCTTGCAGGGAGCGTCAGCGGTCGTGGCGTTTAGTTGGCCGGTCGTCCTCGTACTGCTCGAGCGGCGGGCGCGCGGGAAACGATTCGCGTGGTTGCTTTACGCAACCGAGATCCTGCTCTGCGCGGGAACGATCTGGTGGATCTACGCAGTTTCTGAAGCCGGCAAAAGGCTCTGGGGCGCTTACTTCGTTTTCGCCTTGATGGGTCTCTACGCGATCGCCGCGCTGGCCGATCTTTTTGGCCATCGCACTACGAGATCGATCTCCTCCTGAGCGATCGTCTTCGCGACTTTCCGGGTAAAATTATATTCCTTGTCGCGCGCGTCCGACCAGTTAACATTGCGCTCCCGACTGGAAATTCACCGCGCGCGTTTCTGAAGCGCCAGCCTTGCTGGAACTTAGAGCGTGCGGCGAAGACCCCAAAGGATGCACACCATCACCAACCAAAAACTTCGGAAGCCGAGAACCACCGCGGGACTTTCTCGATTCCACCTCCGCCGCGCCCAAAATTTTCAGGCGCGGTTTTTTTATGAATGATAATCCTGCCGATCTTAGCCTGAGTAACTTCCTCGCCAGCGAGGGGCGCGACCCGCTCCAAGCGCCCCCGAGTTTCACCCGCTGGATGGAAGCGGGAGCGTGGGCGGTCGAACTTTACGAACCCGAGATGCGGTCCGCGGCCGAAGCCCGCACCACCATCACCTACGCCGGGAAGGCGCAGCCGGTGATCAATCTTTGCTCCTATAATTACCTCGGCCTGGCCAATCATCCCGAGGTCATCGCGGCCGCGCACGACGCCCTCACGAGCCACGGACTCGGCGCCTGCGGTTCGCCCATGCTTTCCGGCATGACCGATCTGCATCGCGAATTGGAGCGCAAACTCGCGCAATATCTCGGACGGGAAGATGCCATGCTCTTCAACAGCGGCTTCGGCGGTGCGCTCGGCACGATCTCGGGTTTGCTCCGCAAGACCGACGTTGCCGTCCTCGATAATCGCTCCCACCTCAGTCTGCGCGACGGCGCCACTCTCTCGCGCTGCCGTTCGGAGAAATTCGAGCATAACGACCCCGCCGCACTCGCAACATCGTTAGGCCGGCATGCCGGGAAGCGGCAACTGGTCGTGATCGAAGGCATTTACTCGATGGACGGCGACTTCGGCAACCTCGAGGCCTTGCTCGACGTCGCCGAAGAACACGGCGCGAGCGTTTTCATCGACGAAGCGCACTCCATCCTCGCCTGCGGCGAACACGGTCGCGGCGCCGCCGAGAAGTTCGGCGTGGAGGATCGCGTTCCCCTCACCTACGGAACTTTTTCCAAGGCCTTCGGCGCGCTCGGCGGTTTCGTCGCCGGTTCGCGGGAGACACTGCAATACCTGCGCTTCTACGCCCATCCCTATGTTTATTCCTGCGCCCTTCCGCCGGTGGTGGTCGCAGCCATTCTCCAGGCGCTCGAGATCGGCGTGACTCAGCCAGAACTGCGAACCAAACTTTGGGAAAACGCCGATTATTTTCGCGGACAGTTAAAGGCCCTCGGGATCGACACCGGAAATTCCAACACTTACGTGATGCCGATCGTGATCGGTGATCGGGAACGGATGTACCGGGCCGGTCACGAGCTGCGCAGCCGCGGGCTCTGGGTCGCGCCGGTCGATTACCCGGCGGTACCGCAGGACCGGATTTGTTTCCGGGCCTGTGTCACAGCGTTGCATACGCGAGCCGATCTGGACGAAGCGCTCAACATCCTGGAAGACACGCTCGTCCCGTGTCTCGTCGCGCAGAACGCCTAACGGGTGGCGCGGGCTTCGATCGGTTGCGCAGGACCGCCCGTAATGGAACAACCTTCGGTCGAAGCCAGCTACAAAGCGCGCGAAGTCGAGAGCGCGCTCGATCTCTATTTCTACCGCAAAGTCGGTTATCGGCTCGCGCTTTTCTTCGCCAAATTGCGCATGACGCCGGCCCAGGTGACTTGGTGCGGCGCTGCGCTCGGGATCGCGGCCGGCCACCTCTACTACTATCCCGCTCTCAAATGGAACCTGCTCGGGATGGCGTTGCATGTTCTCTGCAATGCGTTTGATAACGCCGACGGCCAGCTTGCTCGCCTAACGAAACAGGGCAGCCGGAGCGGACGCGCGCTGGATGGCCTGGCCGACAATCTCGTTTTCATCAGCGTCTACGCCCATCTTTGCCTGCGTTACACCGCCGCTGGCGGAACGCCGCTCATCTGGCTGCTCGCGCTCGCCGCCGGGGCCAGCCACTCGCTGCAAAGCGCGGCCGGCGATTATTTTCGCAATGCTTACCTCTACTTCGCCAAAGGACAGACCCGCGCGGAGCTGGATTCCTCGCGCGCCGTG
>JBKJNW010000050.1:0-2876 GCA_046593335.1 Chthoniobacterales bacterium
GGGTTCACGACGTTGATCAGCGGCGAAGGAAAACTCGAGGTCGGCAAAGGTCCGGTGCGCACGGGCGTGACCGCGATCCTGCCACGCGGACACGGTTCGCTCAATGATCCGGTTTACGCCGGCAGTTTCAGCCTGAATGGCAACGGCGAGATGACCGGGACGGCCTGGATGGAAGAGAGCGGATTCCTCGAAGGGCCGGTCGTGATTACCAATACTCACAGCGTGGGCGTGGCGCGGGACGCGGTCATCGCCTGGCGTCTCGCGCACGGCGCGGCGGACAAGACGGGTTATTGGTGGAGCCTGCCGGTCGTGGCTGAGACTTGGGATGGCTGGCTGAATGACATCAACGGCTTCCATGTAAAACCGGAGGATGTGGCGCAAGCGCTCGACACGGCCGCGGGCGGCGCGGTCGCGGAAGGGAGCGTCGGCGGCGGCACAGGAATGATCACCTACGAATTCAAAGGTGGCACCGGGACGAGTTCGCGCGTGCTCGATAAAAAAACCGGCGGCTATACCGTGGGCGCGCTGGTGCAGGCGAATTGCGGGCGTCGCTCCCAGCTCACCATCGCCGGGGTGCCGGTCGGGAAAGAAATCCCAGGCTCGGTTTATCCCAAGGACACCGGCTCGATCATCATCGTCGTTGCGACTGACGCCCCGCTGCTGCCCGGCCAATTGAAACGCGTTGCGCGTCGGGCCAGTCTCGGCCTCGCTCGCACCGGCAGTGTCTCGGGCAATGGTTCGGGTGATTTGTTCGTCGCTTTTTCGACCGCGAATCCCGGGGCGGCGAATCCGGAGATGCCAACGCAGACCGTGCAGACCGTGCCTAACGACCTGCTCGATCCGATCTTCGAGGCCACGGTCGAAGCGGTCGAGGAAGCGATCGTGAACGCGCTCGTAAACAACAGCGACATGACCGGGCGCGATTCTCACCAGGTCCAAGCGCTGCCGCACGATCGGCTGCGCCAGTTGCTGGAAAAATATCATCGACTGACTCCCTGATTGCCGCATCATCTCGGCTCGACCTCCCACACTCATGGCAGAAGAAAATCCGGGCGAACCAGAACCATCAGGCAGCGAGCAGGAATCCCGTCCGGCCTCGGAAGAAGCGGGCCACCGCCGCCGCGGTCTGACCCCGGAGCAGCGACGCTTCCTGAACAAGCCACGTCCCGCGCCTAACGAACCGGCACAGCCGCTGGAGACGGCGACACCAACCCCTGAAAAAGAAACGCCGCCCACCGGGTCTGAACCGAAACCGGCGCCCACCGGGAGACCTGCCGAACGTCAGCACGAGGCCGGTAGTTGGCCAGAAGCCGAGATCCCTTCGGGTGGAGCTGTGGTCCAGCCGACAGACAAGGGCGCACGCAAGATCGAGCTGCAACAGGCGGTTCTTATCCTGGGCGTGATCCTACTCCTCGGGCTCACTTTTTATGGCGGGACCAAGCTCAATTACATCAGATTCCTCATCGCCTCGCGCAACGCCCCCACGATGGACGCGGGCGGTCCCGATCCTTACCCCGGCGTAGCCGCGCCGGACCTGGTGAAGCAGGCCTTACTCGATGAACGCGCCGGTAAATGGCAGGACGCGGTGGACCGTTTCCTCGCGGCGAAAAGGAAGGATCTGCAATACCGCGGGATTCTTTTCCGGGTCGGAAAACTCCTCTACGAGCGGCGCAATTTCGATCCGGCAGATGAGGCTTTTGAACGCGCCATCGTCTTCGGAGAAAACGTCGAGGCGTCCAACTTTTATCGTGGCATGATCGCGGTCCGCCGCCGCGATCTTCCGGCAGCGGAGCGTTTCTTCGAAGCCGCGGTCAACGCCGCGCCGTTTGTTCCGGATTACCAATACTACTGGGGCGAAACGTTACGTCTGGATCTGAAACCGAAGCAGTCGCTCCCGCATTACGAAGAGGCCATTCTGCTCGCGCGAACGGAACAGGACGCGACCGTTTGCCAGTTCAAGATCAGAATGGCCCGGATTGAAGCCGCGGAAGGCTCAGTCGTGAACGAGGAGCTGACGCAGAAAGAAGCCGTCGGTCCGCTCTCGGTCGATTGGTTTATGACTTCAGCCGCACTGCAAATTCGGGCCGGGCACGTGGAAGAGGCGCGCCAGTTCATTCTCCAGGCACGCAACGGACAGGCGCCCGGATTGTTCGCCTCCTGCGTGAACGACTTTTATTTTCACGACGCGGCGCAAAAATATCCCGAACTGGCCGAAGCGCTGCACCTCGAGCTCGATCTGCAGAACCCCTTTCCCTACCAATAAACCACGCGCGAAAGCGCGAGCCTTAGAAGGTAAGAGATTGCGGCGCGAAACAAGCGCCGTTAGGCCGTCTGCCGACGACGCAGGGCGACGAAACCGAGCGCGGCGATGCCCATCCCGAGCAGCACGTAAGAGGAAGGTTCCGGCACCGAGGCGAGCTGGAAATCGACCGCCCGCAGCTTCAGGAGTAACCCGCCCGGATTTGGATTCGTCGTCCCGTCGGCGGTGGTGAAATTGAAAAACAAACGTCCCTTCCAGAGTCCGCTCGTCGCGAGGGTGAAGAGAGGGCCGTCGATTTGTCCCTGATAATGGCCCACGCCGGGGGTGATATTCAGCACGGTGTTGAAGGTTTGCTGCACGCCGTCAATAATCGTCGACGCGCCGATCGTTAGGGTAATCGGATCCGGAGTGGCGAGATTGATCGTGAAATCGTAGATGACCGAGAAAAGGTCTCCGGCGTTGGCCGAAAAGTCGCCGCCGATCAGGATTCGGGGGGATTCCGCGGCCGGCGCGACCTGCGAATCGCCCAGGAGACGCACGACATCCCCCATTACGCCCGGCGGATTATGCAGAAGCACGGCGGTGATATCGTTATCGGTGAAAGAGCTTTCCGGGA
>JBKJNW010000124.1:0-20031 GCA_046593335.1 Chthoniobacterales bacterium
ATTGCTCCGGCAACCCCACCCGCACTCCCTCCTGGGCGCGAAGATGGGTCAACCCGATGGCGAGCGCGTCGGCCGCATCCGGGCCGGGCGTTTCCGTGAGAGAAAGCAGCGCCCGGACCATAAAAGCGACCTGCGATTTATCAGCCGAGCCGTTGCCGACGGTGGCCTGCTTGATCCGTTTCGGCGCGTACTCGAACACGGCCAGGCCGCGCTCGGCTGCCGCGAGGATGGCGGCGCCGCGAGCGGCACCGAGCGTGATCGCGGTCTTGTGGCTCTGCACGTAGATGACCGATTCGAGCGCGCAGCAATCGGGCTCGTGGGTATGAATCAGCTCCGCCAGCCGGTCGCGAATGGCGACGAGGCAGGAAGACATCGGGAGCTTGGCGGAATTGTGAATGACGCCGAAATAGAGGACGTGAAATTTGCCGCCGCCGTTGCCATTGATCACGGCCACACCGGTATTGCGCAGGGAGGCATCGATCGACAAAACGCGCATTGTTAGGCTAAGTTTCTCCCGGCTGAATTCTGCATCGCTCCGCCTAGAATCGCCCCGCCCCGCCCCGCTTCAAGACGGAAGTCGACAAACGCCTGGACCCGCGTTCATTCCCAGCGTGGCGGAAAATTCCAAGCCGCAGTGCCAGATCTGTCACAGAGCGACGGCGCCTAACGCCGGCACGGTGGGCGATCTGCTTCGGCCTTCGCTCCTCGAGTTCATCCAGAAACAGGTGCCGAACTTCGACCCGCATGGGTTCATCTGTCTCGACGACCTCGGGCATTTCCGGCGCGATTACGTCAAGGAAGTGCTGGAGGACGAGATCGGCGAACTGACGGTGCTCGACCAGGAAGTCATCGACAGCCTGCAGGAACACGAAATTCTTTCCGAGAACATCGGGAAGGAGTTCGACCAGGATCTGACTTTCGGCGAGCGGCTTTCCGACAAGATCGCGTCCTTCGGCGGAAGCTGGACCTTCATCATCGTCTTCTTCACCATCCTCATGATCTGGATCGTGATCAACGGCGTCATCCTCGCGCTGCGGGCCTTCGATCCATACCCCTTCATTTTGATGAACCTGATCCTGTCGTGTTTGGCGGCAATCCAGGCGCCGATCATCATGATGAGCCAGAACCGGGCAGAAGCGCGTGACCGGGCGCGGGCGGAGAACGACTACAAGGTGAACTTGAAAGCCGAGCTCGAAATCCGGCATCTGCACGAGAAAATCGACCATCTCCTGCGCAAGCAGTACAACCGGCTCTTCGAGATTCAGCAGATCCAGATTGAATTGCTCGAGGAGCTAGGGCACAAGCGGCGCGGCGGCAAAGCGTCCGATCCCAGCCAAGCGATATGAAATTTCGCATCGAAGAAGCGCTCACCCCGGAAAGCGTGGCGCGTTGTTTCCCGGTCATGCGCCAACTGCGGACGAAATTCGACAACGAGAAAGATTTCGTCGCGCAGGTCGAACGCCAGCGCGCGACGGGTTTCCAGATCGCTTTCCTGGAAGACGAGGGCGTGGTCCGCGCGGTCGCCGGTTACCGGATGGCGGAATCGCTTTTTGCCGGCCGTTACTGCTACGTCGACGACCTCGTGACCGATGAGTCAGCTCGTTCGTCCGGCTACGGCGGCGCGCTTTTCGAATGGCTGGTAGCGGAGTCGCGCGCGGCCGGGTGCGCCAATTTTCAGCTCGATTCCGGAGTGCAGCGTTTCGCCGCGCACCGGTTTTACCTGATGAAGCGAATGAACATCGCCTCGCATCATTTCACGCTCGAGCTCGACTGACCGCTCGTTAGGGCAGCGCAAAATAATCCGCGCTCTGGTAGTTACCGTCGACCGTCTTGGCGATCTGCATCAGGACGTCGTTGACCAGAGTGCTCGCGCCGAAACGGAAAAGATCCGAAGTGAGCCAATCGTCGCCCAGCGTTTCCTTCACCATCACGAGATAAGCCAGCGCCTGTTTGGCGTTGCGGATTCCGCCGGCCGGTTTCATACCGATGCGGACGCCGGTCTCGTAAAAGTAATCGCGGATCGCCTCCAGCATCACCAGCGTAACCGGGATGGTCGCGGCGGGCGCGATCTTGCCAGTCGATGTCTTGATAAAATCGCCGCCAGCGCGCATCCCAATTTCGCTCGCGAGCCGCACGTTGTCGTAGGTCTGGAGCTCGCCGGTTTCGAGAATCACTTTGAGATGCGCATTGCCGCAGGCTTCCTTGACCGCCGCGATTTCGTCGAAGACGCGGTTATAGTCGCCGGCCAGGAAAACT
The DNA here is from genome assembly GCA_046593335.1 of Chthoniobacterales bacterium. Taxonomy (GTDB): domain Bacteria; phylum Verrucomicrobiota; class Verrucomicrobiia; order Chthoniobacterales; family UBA10450; genus Palsa-1392. The sequence goes on from JBKJNW010000124.1 coordinate 2,257, forward strand.
CCGCGATCGATCACCATGTCGATCTCATCCGCACCGTCGCCAGAAGCGCGCCGCACTTCTTCGAGTTTCAAATCGAGCGGCATGAGGCCGGTCGGAAAAGCGGTTGCGACGGACGCGACTTTCACCCCCGAGGTGCCGAGAAAACGTTTCGCGACGCGAACCAGATTTGGATAGACGCAGACTGCGGCGCAGGACGGAACGTCGTAGCGCGGATCGCCCGGTTGCATCGCTTTGCGGCAAAGAAACGCGACTTTGCCGGGCGTGTCTTTTCCTTCCAGCGTCGTCAGGTCCATCATCGAGACCGCCAGCTTCAGGCCCGCCAGCTTGGCCGAGGTTTTGATGCTGCGTTTGGTAAAAGCGGCCGCGCGCTCCTCGATCATAACCTGATCGACGGTCGGGATTTCCCAACGGTCGCGGAGCGCGTTGTGACGGTTTTGAGCAGCGGGCAGAGTTTTCAAGCGAAGCGAGGGTAGCGAAAGAGGAACGATGTGTCGATAGGCGGAAGTCGGAGGTGTTCCTGCGGAGCACAGCCGTCTCGGCTGTGGTGAATGCAGGCGTCTCGCCTGCATCGGACACCCGATCCGGGCGAGACGCCTGTGCTCCGGGCTACCGCGCGGCGGGCTCACCGATGATGCTGAGCGCGATCTCACGCTGATGCGAGGCGCGGCGATGCTCGAAGAGAAAAATGCCCTGCCAGGTGCCGAGCTGCATTTTCCCGTTCGCGACTGGGATGACTTCGCTCGACCGAGTCAGGACCGAGCGAATATGCGACGTACTGTCGTCGGCGCCTTCGGCGGTATGTTCGAACCATGGCGTGCTCTCGGGCACGAGTTGCTCGAAAAAATTCTCAAGATCATGCCGCGCGCTCGGGTCGGCATTTTCCATGATGATGAGGCTGCAACTGGTATGCCTGACGAAGACGGTGACGGTGCCGCGGACAAGGCCGCTCGCTTTGACGGCCGCGGCCACTTGATCCGTAATTTCGTAAGTTCCTTTGCCTTTGGTCGAAACCTTGAAAGCCGCAGAGGAAGCGTGCACCACCAGGTCACGCTAGAGGCCGCCACCGGCCCGCGCAACGCTGGCTCGACGCATGACTGTACGACGCGGTCGCGAAAATTCGGTAGGCTGCTACTGGAGGTTGTAAACTTCGACCAGGGCGACGCCGGTGCTGTCGTCGCTTCCGCGCACAATTGCGGTGTAGGCGCCGGGCACGAGCGTGATGGAGAGGGCCGATTCCAGATCATTGGAGGGCGGAAGCGAGTTCTCGATCTCCAACGCCTGGGTGGAACGCCAGTCGTCATTCAAGGTCACGTTGCCGTTCAGGTCGTGCAGTTCCAGGACCGGGTTGGCCAGGACTCCGGAAACTCCTGAAGCGCTCAGGGAAGGTCCGAGCGCGCGCACCAATACGGTCGTCGGTTCCGTCCCGCCGATGATGAAGCCGCCGATCATGACGTTGTCGCCGGTCTCGACTTTGCCGCGGGTCGAGATGTTGGCCAGTTGCACATCCGGGTTCTCGCCTTCGAGATCGTAGACTTCGACCAGCCCGATGCCGGTGCCGTCGTTTTGTCCCCTAACGATCGCGGTATGCGCTCCCACTGGCAGCGTCGCGATGATGGCTGATTCCGAATCGCTCGTCGGCTGAAGGCCCGTGGCTGCGATCTCGTTTTGCTGATCCGATTTCCAATTGTCATTCGTGATGACCGCGCCACCGCTCGGGTGCAACTCCAGGACCGGGTCGGCCAGCGCGCCGCTCAGCGGCAGGGAGGGCCCGATCGCGCGAATCAATACTTTCTTCGTTCCACCGGCCGGACCGTTCACGATAAAGCCGGCGATGAGGACGTTGTCGTTCGTTTGCACGTTGAGCCGGGTGGAAATGTTGAGCGGTTTGGCTGCCTGCGGCGAAGGGATCGCCGGGTCGGTCGACAGCAGAACGCCGTCCGCCGTAACCGTCGCCGTTCCATTCGCGCTCACGCTGGCGAAGCTGCCGCTGATCGTGCCCGCCCCGATCGGGTTAAAGGTATCGGCCGGGTCCGGGGTGTAGCCGTTGATCAATTTGACGTCGAGCTTCCCGCCTAAGGTTGCCGTGCCGGTGACGGTGAGCTGATCGTTGTCGTTAGGCAAAGGTCCGCCATTCTCCACGATCAGGGTTCCATCCACGCCTTGGGTGAAGTCGCCCACGACCGAAATCCTGCCCGCCGAATGCCCGGGCGAAACATAGCCGCCGGAGTTGGTCAACGTGCCGGCGATGGCGCCGGAGCCGGAAAGGACACCCCCTTGGAGCGAGACATCCGCGACCAGCAGCAGGCCGCTGAGGTCGGTTTCGCCGCTCGTTTGAATAAGGCCGCCGGTCGTGGTGGGGGCTTGGGTATTGTTTGGCGCGTTCATCCGGGCGGCGCCGTTTGGACTGATCAGGCTGGCGCCGTCGTTGCTGATGATGCTGCCGCCATCATCGCTGATCAGGCTGCCACCGTCGTTCGTGATCAAGCTGCCGCCGTCGTTGGTGATCAGGCTCGCGCCATCGTTGCCGATCAGGGTGGCGCCGTTAGGAGCGATCAACCCGAGACCGTTTTCGCTCAGGAGCGCGGCCCCGTTGGGTCCGATAAGTTTTCCGAGGTTTTCGAAAGAGCTGGCGACGATCGCGCGGGGCAATTCCACCGGAATTGGATTGACGGGTGGTATCGCCACGGGCGGCGCCGGCTTGCTCAATTTCTGCACAATCCAGGTCCCAAAGTTTTGGATCGCGGTGGCGATGCCATCGAAAAATCCGTGAGGCGAGGGCGCGCCCAGGGACTGCGCCGTCGCGCTGCCCGGCACCGGGACAATGCTCCCGCGGCCGCTTAATTTGAAGGTGCCGTTGATCGTGAGGGTCCCGCTCATCGGGATATCGATGTCACTGATCATGGAGAGCGTTCCAGAAGATCCGACGGTCGCGTTGAGGTTTTTTAACTGCCCGGCCGCGATCGTGAAGGACTGCGTCACGGTCAGGCCACCGCCCGCGCCGGTGATAATGCCGCCGTTGAGCGAGACGCCGTAAACGGTCACATCCTGGGTGATGGAAACCGAGATCCCGCCGAGGATGGCGAAGTCGTTAGGCCCGGGCACACCCGTGGCGCCGAGCGCATCGTGCCACATCGAAGCCACGTTCCAGTTCCCCGCGCTGACACGGGTGAAGATTTTGCCAACCGGTGGTTTGATCCGGATGTAAACCGGCGGCGCAAAACCTTTAATCCCCTGGCTGTTGATGCCGTAGCCGCCAAGGATGTGATCACCGCCCACGTTAGTCGTATAGGGCAGGGTGAAACTGGTCCCGCCGCCCCGCGTCTCGAGTACGGTACCGTCGTAGATTACCGCCAGCTCTGAGAGCGTGCCGCTGGTGGCAAGCTGCACGCCGAAAGTGATTGTCCCAGCCGACACGACGATGGGATCGTTAGGCGTAAGTCCACTGCCTGTGCCGGCCTCGGGAGGCGGCGGCACGATTTCCATTTCCGGCGTTGGGCCGACAACAAGATGCTCGACCCCGACGTGATTCGAGATGCTGTCGATCCGACCCGCGACTGTGCCGAGCGAGCGGAAGTAGACCGCGTCGCCAGGCAGATAGGCTTTGGTGTGCAAATAAAAGAGCGTCGGGTCGTCGAAGGGATACATGTGCCCATTATTGCCATCCGCGAGATCAGCCCAGCTCTCCTCGTTGCCGGGGGTGGTGGTCGCCTGAATCCGAAAGCTGATTCCGGCTGGTGGGCTGTCCTGTTTAACCCGGAAATCCATCACCTGGCCGGGCCCATTCGTGGCAAGGAAGAGCTTGGTCGGGCCGACGTGGAGCGTGCTGGTGGCGAGATCAAAGGTTCCGACGACATTCGAGATGCTGTCCGAGTAACCAGGGGCGGAAGAAAGGACGCGGAAAGAGACGGCGTTCTGCAGTGGGTAATTAGTGGCGTTGAGAACGAAGTAACCGGTTGTCTTGTCGATCGTCATGTAGCCGCCGGTGCCGTTAGGCAGATCGGCCCACGAACCGGAGTCGTTAGGCGTGGTCGTCCATTGCACGCGCACTTTCAGATCCGCCGGCTGACCCACCTGCAGGGCCGAAAAGCGCAGGACAGTGTCTTTCACCTCGAGCGCGCCGGCATCGCTGCCGTTGACTGTGAACTGCGTCGCAGAAAGACCACCGTGCGGTGGTGGAGTCGGAGTCGGCTCAGCCGCTGCAGCGAAGACGGTCACGGAGAAACTGCCCGAATTGTTATACCAACCAGTGCCATCCATCGGACCCAGGACGAGCCGCGTCGCACCGACCGGAACCGTCACTTTTTGTCTGGTGTTGGCCGCATTGAGGCCATCGCCGATGAAGAACGGTTGGTCCAAGGCCGGGGCGAGCGTGGTGTAATCAATCGAAGTGTTGCCGGTGGTCGCGAAATCGAGAAAGGGCTGCGGGGTCGGGCCGGGCGTCGGGATTGTCGCCCCAACAAAAACGCCAACGAGCGAATTGGCCGGAGCGCCAAGACCGGCGAGCCCGTTTTCCGGGCCGCCATTGGTCGAATCGCCCAGATGATAAAGGTTGCGATAGCCAACCAGGTCGCCATCCGGCGGATCGGTCGGCGTGCCACCGCCGTAGCTCACAGAACCGGTGACGGTGAAACTTAGGTTATCGCCCGCCACAAAATCGGCCAAGTTAACGATGACGGGCGACTGCGCCGGCGCCGTATCGCCGCCCGCGGCAGAGTCCGCGTCGACCAGCCACGGGTTGGCCATGCCCGGCACTGGGACGGGAGCAGCCAAGGCACGGGAGACGGTGAAGGCAAGGATGATGACGCTAAAAATTCGGATTGTTCTCATGATTTGGTGCGGTTGGGCCCCTGAGGCCGGCTTCTGTCTTCCACAGTGGAGATGGGGAAGCGCCGGTGATATTACCGGGGATCTGGAAAAATATTCTTCCTTCCCGCCCACGATCCGCTTTCATGGCGGACGCCCTCCGGCTCGGCCGGTAATCAAATGATGGAAGCGCCGTTCGACCCGATAGCGGAAAACGATCCGCTCCTCGCGCTTTACCTCCAGGCGCAGTCCGACGCCGACGCCTCCGCGCAGTTGGCGGCGCTCTTCAATTTGCACGCCGGACCGGTCATCGAGCATATCCTGCGCGGGAAACGCTCCGCGCAATCGCCCGGTGACGTAGAGATCGAGGATGTGGCGAGCGCGGCACGGGAAAATCTGCTCCGCCAACTCAGTCTTCTGCGCAGCGGCGAGCGCGAGGAACCGATCCGTGATTTTCGCGCTTACGTTGCGAGCGCCACCTACTCGGCTTGGGCGGAAACGCTCCGGGCGCGACATCCGCAGCGCGCCCTGCTCCTCAATCGCCTGCGTTACCTGCTGGAGAACCGCACCACCCAGAAGGGGTTCGGCATTTGGGAGGACGAGGACGGTACGAAATGGTGCGGCCTGGCGAATTGGCGCGGACGCACCGGCGGCGCGACGCCGAAGAGACATTGGTTACTCGTCGATCCGCGAGCGGCGGCGGGTGAAGCGTTGCCCGGCGTTGACCCGGCCGCGGTTATCCTGCCCGGGCTAGTCGCGGGACTTTTCCGCTGGCTCGGCGGCCCGATCGAGTTGCGTGACCTGACGAATGCGGTCTCCGAGCTGCGCGGTTATTCCAAAAACAAAAGCGCTACCGAGGAAACGCACGAGCAGGTCGACCCGAGGTTATCCCCAGCGGAAGAATTGATCTGGAAGGAGTATCTTGTCTGGCTCTGGAACGAGATCGGTATTCTCTCCGAGCGGCAACGGCGCGCCTTCCTCCTCCACTCGGAGGTGCTGCGCGATTTCGAGCTGCTCGCGGTCGCCTCCATTCGGACGATCGCTTCCGCGCTGCAGGTGTCGGCGCTCGAGCTGGCCGAATTGTGGAACCGGATTCCGCTCGACGACCTTACAATCGCAAAAATGCTCGATTGCACCCGGCAACAGGTGATCAACTTGCGCCGCGTCGCGCGCGACAAGCTGGGCCAGGCCTGGCAAAAATGGAGCGCCGGTAATAAAGGCGACATTTCAACATCTAGAGTAAGAGAAGGATGAGTCTGGAACGTCACCTAACGAACGAAGAACGCGCCGCCTACTGGGCGCGCAGCCTCGCGCCGCAGACTTCGCTCGAGGTGAGTGATCACTTGCAGGATTGCGCGGCCTGCCGCGAAGAACTGGCGCGGGCCCGCCCTCAGGTCGAGGGGAAGGAGAATGTCAGCTACGAAGAGCTGGTCGGCTGGATCGATAACACGCTCGATCCGCTCGCCCGGCGCGAGGTGGCGGAGCGTCTTTCGGCTTCCCCGCAGTCCTCCGTCGCGCTGGTCAATCTGCTCCGTTTCCGCGACGAAATGGACGAACTTCCGGCGCATGACTATTCGGCGAGCAGAGCCCCCGCGTCCTCCAATTCGCGCTGGATTCTTCCCCTCGCCGCCGGCCTGACCCTCGGTCTCGCTTTTCTTTGGCTGACGACGATCCAGCAAAACCGCCGCGGTCTCGCGCTAAACGATGGAGGGCAGCGCTTGGTCGTTAGGCCAGACGGGAATATCTCGGCGCTTGGCGCGCTCCCGCCCGAGCTGCAGGACTCGGTCCGGAAAGCGACGGCAACCGGCGAACTCACCCTTTCCCCTGCCTTGGCGGCTTTACGTGGAGCGAGCGGTGTCCTGGCCGGGGCGCCGGGAAACAAGGGTGTTTTTGCGGTGGTGGCGCCAGTCGGAACACTGGTCGAAACGCCGCGCCCTACTTTGCGCTGGCAGCGACTGGCGGAAGCAACCGGTTACCGGGTGAACCTGGCGCCACGTGGCGGCGGCGAAGTCGTAAGCAGCCCGCTGCTCGATGCGCGGGCGACCGAGTGGATCCCCGACCAAGCCCTTCTGCCTAACGAGACCTACGATTGGGAAGTGGAAGCGCTGCGCGATGGAGAAATGATCGCGAAGGCGCCGGCCCCGCCCGAGCCGGAAGCACGCTTCGCCGTCCTGCCTAACGAGAAGCGGGAGGAATTGGAAAGGCTCCGGCAGGAGTACGGCCGCTCCCATCTCGTGCTCGGGCTGGTCTATGCCAAGGCCGGTCTTCTTCCGCAAGCGCGGGCCGAGTTTGAAAAACTGGCGCAGGAAAATCCGGGGAACGATTTACCGAGTAGATTGCTCGAAGGCCTGACGCTTTCTCGGTAGGGCGAAACTCCGTCGAGCCAACCGAGTCAGCGGTTTTTGCGTCGTCCCAGGCTCGACGGAGTCTCGCCCTACCAAGCACGCGCCTAACGGCCGACGAGGACGAAGGGCGCCCAATAAAACGGATGCCGATAGCGCGCGTCCTTCCGCAATTCGAGACTGGCCTGGCGCAAGGCCGCCGCGTTGTCGACTCCGTCGTGCAGCTGCCGATGCAACTCGACCATCAGCGGCGTGCTGCTTGCGCTGTCGACTTTCCATTGGCTCACAATCGTGGCCGGGCAGCCCGCGACAAAAAATCCCCAAGACAGACCGATTACCCCTTCGCCCGCCGTGACCTGCCCGCGCGCCGTCTCGCAGCCGCATAACACCGCCAGCCGGGCGTGCAGTTTCAAGTTTATCAATTCCCGCGCTTCCAGCCGGCCATCCTCCCCCGGCGCGAGATTGAGTTGCGAAAAAAGGAGGTAGGAATAGAGCGGAGCGCGGTCATCAAGCACGCCGTGCATGGCGAAGTGGAGCAAATCGGACCCGGCCGCTTTCTCTTTGAAAACTTCCTCGCGCGCTTCCGCTCCGACAAAGACCTGGCCGCCGGGTGCGGGATAAATTTCTTGCAAGGCCGGCGCCTGTTTCTCGGTCTGCGGCAACGGCTGCCAGTCGTTGCCAAGCAAGGCGGTTAGGCGCGGGTCGGCCGCTTTCTCCGCAGCTCGCAGCGCGGGATTCACAAAGGCGAGCAGCTGGTGCCCGGGAGTCGCCGCCGGGGCGGGTGGCGCGGGCTGGTCGAGCAGAGTGAGGGAAGGCGCATAACGAATTTTGTAATCGATCAGGAGAGGGTGGCCGGCCTCTTTCTCGAGGGCTTGGAATGGGAGTTCCCAGAGCGGTCCGTCGGGCACGATGACGAGCGATTCAAGCCCGTGCAGGCGCGCTTCCACCGGGCGCAGGAGAAGATCGTAAAAGTCGCGCGCCGGCTTTTCCCAGGCCACGCTGCGGGCGGCGAGCCGGGTCCGAAAATCGTTCGTCAGGCGGGCGAGCTCGGCGCGCTTTTTGCCTAACGAAAAGACTTCGAGCGCGGGCTCGGACGATTCGGCCGAGCGAGTGAGGAGGAAAAGAAACGATTCGTCATTCGTCACGACAAAGCGGAGCAGGGCATTTTTTCCGCCGCCTAACAGCGGCCCGACCTGGGCGAGTGAGGCGAGCGGCGCGGGCAGGGCGGTGCGGCGCAGCTCGGGATGGGCCGCTTCGACCGTCGCTTCGAAATTTTCCCGGCTCCGCTCGATCTCGCGCCGGCGCGCTTCGTTCCCACCCTCGCGTTGCGCTGCGGCCGCCGCGGCCTCGAGCACGCGCAGCGTTTGCCGCTCCACCTCATTCAGGACCGAATTCATTTCAGCCCGGCCGCCGCTGGTGATGTCGAGCAGGACGCGGGCACTGGCTTTCTCGGCCATGGCGAGAGCCTCGGTGTTTCTCTTTTGCCTAACGAGAAGCCGAATGAGCTCGTGATAGGGCTCGATCTGGCGGGCAAAAAAAGTCTCGCGCTCGACCTCGCCCCCAGCCACCTGGCCGCGCATTTCTTCCACCGCCGCGATCGCTCCTTCAAACGCGCCCCGCGCTTCTTCGTCGCGCCCGAGCGCGCAGAGCGCGCGGCCGCTCAGGGTGAGCGCCGGCACAACCTGGTCGAGCTGGCCGAGGGCGCGCGAGCGGTCCGCCGCGTCCTGCGCTTTGTGCAAGGCTGCCTCATTTTCGCCGCGGGCACTGGCTACCGTCGCTGTGCCAAGAATGGCGCGCGCCGCGCCGGGCGCGTCGTGCAGTTCCTCCGCCAGCTTCCGACTTTGAGTGTAATAATCCTCCGCCTCGGCCAGATGATTCTGCTGCAATTGCAAATCGCCGAGCACGGCGAGCGAAGTCTCGACCCGCGGGCGAAAACCGACCCGTTCCGCAACGGCGCGAGCCCGACTCACGTTCTCGATCGCCTGCTTGAAATCGCCCAGCGCGGCGTAGGCCATCCCGAGGTTGTTGAAGATGTAAGCCATGTTCCAGGCCGCGTCGTCGCCCACCACCTGGCGGGCGCGCTCGTAATATTCGACCGCACGTTGCGGCTGGCCCTGGGTGCGATAGACCTCGCCGATGCTGTTTAACGCCGGAATGATTCCTTCGCGGTGTTTGATTTTTTCCGAGAGGGCAAGGGCGCGCTGCAGAGAGTTGAGAGCGCGCGCGAAGTCGGATTGACAGAGATAAATGATGCCGCGGGCTTGGTGCGCGCTGATCAAGCCGCGCTCGATCTCGGGATGCGCTTCGTAGAAGGCGAGGGCGGCGTTGATTGCATTCAAGGCGCCGTTCAGGTCGCCTGATTCGCGCCGGGAAAACGCGATCTTGATTTGCGCTTCGGCCGCGTCCTCCTCGGCATGGGCCGACAGCGCCAGACGCAGGGCGATGCCGGCATCGATTTCCGCGCGAGGGTAATCGCCCTTGAGGGTGAGATCGTAAGCGCGAGTAAGCAACTGCCTCCGCAAAGCGGCCTCGTTCTGCGCCGCTCCCGCGCTTCGAATCAGGGCATCCTGCTCGGCCGGGGTTTTCTGTTGTTCCAGCTTCTCGAAAAACGCGAGCGGCAATGCGCCTTCTTTTTCAGTCGCCACGGCAGAAGACAACCCGCTCCAGCCCCCGAGCAGGAGAAAGATAAACAGGCGGAGCGCGCGACGTGCAAACATGGTTGTGGAAGGGCGCGGAACTTAGCACTTTCCGCGACCCGCCGCACAAGTGAGCGGCATTCGTGCCCGGCAAAAACAGCCGCTACCAGGAGCGTCGCCGTTCCGTCTGGATTTGCTCCAAAAGCAGTTGGTTGGCCCGCTCTTCTTCGTGGAACAGATTTGCAATGGCCCGCAGCGCCAGGAGATAAAAATTGAAACGCTTCCGCAGTTGTCTCGTCGCCGGGTCGTAAAAGAACGAAATGTCCTCGTCGAGATTTGGCACGATAAGCTGATCGCTCAGCCGTTCGTCATGAGCCATGCGGCTCAGGCCGGCGCGAATCGCCGACTCCGCTTTGCGCAGGGCGACGATCGTTTTCACATCGAGCACCTCAAGGCCGCCCGCCTGGAGGAAGGCCGAAACATCGCCCGCGTTGTAATCGGAAGAAAAGCTGATCGGCTGCAGCGGCGGCATCTCGCCGGCGGCAAGAGCGCGCTCGAAATCGGCGATTCTTTTGGCCTGCCGCTCAGCCCCGGTCGCGGCGTCTTTGATATTCTCCCGCGCCTGTCGCTCGAGGGACGCGAGGATCTGGTCACGCCGCTTCGCATCCTGTTGATGCTGCTGGTAACCGGTCAGCCAAAACGCGGCGTAGGCGCCGAGAAAAACAAGGAGCAGCTCCGCCAGCCAGCGACCAATTTGATTTCGCCAGGACCGCTTCGGTTCGACACTCGTCACCCGCGGAGTATGTCACGCTCCGAGGAAGGCATGCAATCTCTCCCTTGCCTTCGCAGCCGATCGCGGCGGCAATGGATCGCTCACCTAAATTCGTTAGGTGAAGCGGGCAGAGGCGGCGCATCGTCGTGGGAAGCCTGGCTCAGCTCGATCGTTTCCGCGTGCGCCGATTTTTTCAAACTCAGGAGCTCATCTGGCTTGGCCTCGAACGAAGCATCCGGCGCTGCCGCTGATGAGATCTCGGAGAGTGCGCTATCCGCGCCCGCCACTCTCTGCGCCGGGATTTCGAATTCGTTCCCCAGGTTCTCCAGCCAGCCGAGGTCGGACAAGGGTTGAGCGAAGATGGCGTTCAGTGCGGGCGAATAAATCCTGCGAGCAGAAGCGATCCATTCGTTCGCGCGCTCGGGAGCGGCGTGGGCATACGCCCAGGCGGCCTGGGCATAATAAAGCGCCGGCGTCGCCCCGGTGAACGGGAGCTGCTCCATCAGCAGGCGTGCCTCGTTCTCTTGCGCTCCAAGCAGGAAAGTGAGGAAAATTTCAAACTTGAAAAGCTGCGCTGCCTGGTTTTCTCCGCCGCCGGGCGTCTGGCTGAAAAGCCGTTCGAGCTGGTCGCGCGCCCCGCGGTAGTCCCCTTTCTGAAAGGCAACCTGCGCGAGATTATAAGCCGCCTCTTGGAACGTCGAATCGATCGCCAGGGCTTCACGAAACGTCGCCTCGGCTTCGTTGAATTTTTTCTGAGAGAGCAAGATTTCCCCTCGCCGATTGAGAGAGGCCGCCTGCTTCGGGAGCAGCTCGTCGGAGCGGTCGAGGAAACGCCAGGCAGCATCGACGTCGCGACGTTGCAGTGCGTTTTTCGCTTCCTCGAAATTTGATTTCGCTTCCGCCTCCGCGAGTGCGGCGCGTTCTTCGGGAGGAAGAATATTGAAGACGCGACGGCCCGCCTCTGCCGGTTTTTTCAGCCACCCAATCTCGTAGAACGACTCAGCGTAGAGATTATTCAAGGCCTCTGGAAAACGCTCCGCCGCGGCCGCCATCTCCGCCTCCGCTTCGTTAGGCTTTTCCTCTGCCCGGGCGAGCGCCGCCCGAACGTAGTAGGCCACCGGGCCGCGATCTTCCCGACCCAGTTCTTCCGCCAGCCGGCGGACTTTTTCTTCATCTCCTTGCAGAAGATGGGTGAGGAAAATTTTGTATTCGATTAGTTGTCGAGTCTCGGCTTCCATCCCGTCAGTCTTCGCCAGCATCTCCTCAAACCGGCGACGCGCTTCGGGCCAGTCGCGCTTCAGGAAGGGGATCTCGGCGAGATTGAAAATGGCATTGGCGACCTGCGGTTGGAACTCTATCGCCCGTCGCAGGACCATCTCCGCGGCTTCGTACTCATACTGCCGCATCAAAACCACCGCCCGCAGGTTCAGCGCTTCTGCCTTTTCTCGCGGGAGGGTGGCGCAGGCGTCGATCGCATCGAGTTGGTGCAAAGTCTCCGCGTAATGGTGGGCATTGAACTCGCGGAAGGCCTGTTCATACAACTCACCAACCCCCTGCTGCGGGACATCATCGCCCCAAACCCGACCCGCTATGAGGAAGCAACTCACGACAAAACTCGCCGTCTTCCTCACCAAACCCGATATGATAAAATTCGGTATCAACAAACCAGCCGAAATTCTGTTAACCCGGCCATCGCTCCCGACGTTGTCCGGCAGACCGGCTGCGGCTACCGTCCGAGGGCGTCTTGAAATAATAAAATGTCGGCACAAAGCGCGAATGTAGTGGTAATGATTCGTCCGAGGCGGTTCTTCCCCAACCCGGAGACCGCGCTCGACAATTCATTTCAGCAAAAAGCGCAGCCGGAATCGTTTAAGCAGGTTTCGCTCCAAGCCCTGGCCGAATTTGACCGCGCGGTCGAGGCTCTGACGGCGGCAGGCGTGAGGGTTCATGTTTTTGAGGACACGCCGGCGCCGGTGAAACCGGATGCAGTTTTCCCTAACAATTGGTTCTCCACTCATCACGATGGACGGATCGCGCTCTACCCGATGTACACCCCTTCGCGGCGGACGGAGCGGCGGCCGGACATCATCGAAAGTCTGCGCGAGAGCTACCGCGTGACCGAGGTGATCGATTACTCGCCCTATGAAAAGCGCGAGCTCTATCTCGAAGGCACCGGGAGCCTGGTCCTCGATCACCAGCATCGCCTCGCCTACGTTTCGCTTTCCCATCGAGCCGATCGCGAGCCGCTGGAGAAATTCTGCGCCGATTTCGATTATGAACCGGTCACTTTCCAGAGCACGAGCGCCGACGGCCGGGACATCTACCACACCAATGTCATGATGTGCCTCGGGACAAACTTCGCCCTCGTCGGGCTGGCCATGATCGCCGACCAGAGCCAGCGACAGATGGTGCGGCAACGGCTGGAAGCGACGGGGAAAACCATCGTTCCACTGACTCCGGAGCAGATCGAAAATTTCGCGGGCAACGCGCTCGAACTGCATAACGAGCAAAGCAAACTGCTCGTTCTTTCGGCGCGAGCCGCGTCCCAACTCGATGTTGAGCAACGCGCTACGATCGAGCGTTTCGCCCGCCTTCTTCCATTGGACCTGCCGACGATCGAGCTGGCCGGCGGCAGCGCCCGCTGCATGCTCGCGACCATCCATCTGCCGTTTCGTTAGATCGGTTAAGCGGCGGGAGTTTCGTCCTCCGGGGGGGTGGCCCGGGAGGTGCTATTGGCCATACCTTGAAATGGCGGAGCTCGATCCAACTGGCGGAAAACCGAGGCAGAAAAAGAAATCTGCCCCGCAAAAGCCCAAGCGCAGCGCCAGCGGCGCGCCGGTGCGGAAAGCGCCGGCCGTGAAGAAGGGCGCCGCCACGCCGGAGCAACCCGTCGCCATGGGCCGGATGGAAAGAACACGCCGTCTCCTCCTCGCCGCGCTCCGAGTCTGGGAGCTGAAACGCCGGCCGCTGGAGTAGGAGACCAGGCAGCGCCGAGCTATGCCCCCTCGCACGCTCGATTCCGTCTCGACCGCTCTTCGCCACCGATTGAGTTGGCAAATGTTGCTGACAACTTCACGTCGATATGCTCCTATCTCCGCCGATGAAAAAATGTTCCTTCGTGCTCGCTCTCGTTCTGGTTTTCGCCAGTAACATGCGCTCCCAAACCGCCCAGCAGGGCCTTCCGGTCGATCAGACAGGAAAAATGGGGGCGCCTAACTATGCCACCAAAACTCTCTCCTCCGAAGACGCCGCTCCTTCAGCGGCGGTCGTGGCGCCGGCCGGAGCGATCGTCTATCACGTGACCTTCGTCGATCCTTACGACTCCTACTCCTCCTATTTCCCGCAAATGGAAGCAGCTCTGCAGGCGGCCGGCGCGGATTGGGCGACTCACCTCTCCGGCTCCGCCAGCATCGAGGTGGAGATCGTGATGGACGATACCGTGCCGACCGAGAACGGAGCGAGCGTCACCACTGGCTTCGTGCGCAATGACGGCACGCGCGACATTTTCGAACCGGGCGCGGCCTATGAATTGCGCACCGGGTCGGATCCGAACGGGGTCGACCCGGATATCCGCATTCGAGTCGGGACCCAGTATCTTTTGACCCAACTCTGGTTCGACCCGGACCCGGCCAGTCGCACTGCGGTGATCCCGCCCAATCGGATCGATGCCATTTCCGTCTTCACCCACGAACTTGGGCATGGTTTCACTTTTAATGGCTACACGGACAGCATGACCGGTGCGGTCCCGCCGACCTATGAAGCGCCCTTCGATGCCAACGTAAATTTCGACGGCACGAATTTCTTCTTCGTCGGCAGCAAAGCCGTCTATCGCTACGGCGGACCTGTCCCACTCACCTTCGGAAATATTTTTCATTTCGGTAATAATGCGCCCCGGCCGGGCAGCGATCTGCTTCCCGATCTCATGAACGGCGTCGTGACCTATTACCAGACGCGTTATTACGTCTCGGGCCTAAACCTGGAGGTGGCTCGGGATAATGGGCTCACCGTCATATCTCCCGATGCGCAGCTGCTAAACATCTCGACCAGGCTCAATGTGGGAACGACCGATAACGTGCTGATTGGTGGCTTGATTATTACCGGGAATAACTCGAAAGAGCTGATCTTTCGCGCCACCGGTCCATCACTCACCGCGTTCGGAGTAGTCGGCGCCCTGGCCGATCCAGTATTGGAGCTGCACGACAGCAGCGGGGCATTGATCGCAACGAACGATAACTGGAAAGACACTCAAGAGGCGGAGATCATGGCCACGGGCCTGGCACCGAGCGATCCCCTCGAATCGGCGCTCCTCATCACGCTCGACCCCGGGAACTACACCGTCGTGGTGAAGGGAACGAACGACGGGACGGGTGTCGGTTTGGTTGAAGGATACGATTTAACGGCAGAGACAGACGGGCAGCTTGCCAATATCAGCACCCGCGGCCTGGTCGGCACGGACGACGGCGTCATGATCGGCGGCGTCATTGCCGGACCGGTCGGTCGGGATGTGGGAAAGATTCTGGTCCGCGCCATTGGGCCGTCGCTCGCTGGATTTGGCGTCGCCAATCCGTTGCAGGACCCGGTCCTGGAATTGCATGATGGCAACGGTGCGATCATTGCCTCAAACGATGATTGGAAAGCGACGCAAGAAGCGGAGATCGAGGCGGCCGGTCTCGCGCCCTCGAATCCCAAGGAGTCGGCGCTCATCGCTCCGCTCGCGGCGGGGAACTATACCGCCGTGGTGCGGGGAGCGAACAACACCAGCGGCGTCAGCCTGGTCGAAGTTTATTCGCTACTCTAGCCACGCCATGAACGGAAGCGTGGCAAAGCCAGCGCTGCGGATTCCCTAACGACTCGCCCGCCCCGACCCCGCGAGGCAGCGAAGGTCAACGATCAGGACGCTGGCTTTGCGGCAGCGGCCACCTCTACCGGCGCAAGGCCGGCACGCCATTCCTGGTATACTCCGCGCCGGAGTAACCGAGCTTCTCCAGCACCGGCGCGAAGATTTCGTCGAGCTGTCGGATCGTTTCCGATTCTAGTTTTTCCCGGTGATCACCGGGGGTGACCTTGCGCTTGTGCGACCAGACGTCTTCCTCCCCGGCCGCCACGCTGTTGGCGTGACGCTCGGTCACGATCGCGCGTGTTTCCTCCGGATCTTTCAGGTCGAAAGCGCTCGTGATTTTTTCCAGCCAGGAAGGAAACGACAGCACCATCTCCTCGTAGGAGACGGCGGTGGTGTTGGGGCGCGCGAGCAATTCATCGAGATAGCGCTGGTAACGATCGAGCACGGTCCCGACATGTTTTTTGTAACGGGAACCGATCCCGTAATCGCCGCGATAATCGAAAAAGGGCGCGCTCACCATATCGAGGACGAAGCGGTCGATCCCGGCCTCCGCCACCTCTTTGCGATAACCAGTGTGGGCCTCGATCTCGCCCGCGTGCATGTAGCAGTAGGAGAAAAACATCGAGACCAGGACATCGCGCGGATCGCGCAGGTGCAGAATGACACTCGCCTCGTCCAGCGTCTTACTCGGAACAAAAAAACGAATCGGCCCGAAACAACCGCGCTTTTTCGCGAGAAAATCCTCCCCGGCAAACATCCGTTCGAACGGCAGCTCGGATTTGTTCGGCGAATAAAAACGAATCCGGTTCAGCTCGCAGATGTCTTTTAGGACGCGGTGCAGCACCATTGAACCTGCCTTGTGAGTGGTATAGGCGATGATGTTGCGGCTCGGATCGCGCCATTTGTTTCGGAAAAGCATCGGGTTGGAGCCACGCGGGCCTGAGCCCAAGTTTGTTTTTCCAGGGCGCTTTGTCCATTGTTTCGGATGAGATGGCCCTGGCTTGCGATCGTTTGCGCTCTTTGTGCCGTCACCGGCGCGCTCGCTTTGCCTAACGACTCGGTGATCAGCGCCCTCTATGCCCGCGCCCTGGCGGGGGACAAGACGGCCGTGACGGAGTGCGTCGCCGCCCTCGATAAAATCCTGGCCGCCCGGCCTAACGACCAACTGGCCCGGGTCTATCTCGGCAGCACCTACACCCTGTTCAGCCGCGATCTCCCGCTCGGTCCGGCCAAGCTGAGCGCGCTGCGCAAAGGACTCACGCTGATGGACGAAGCCGCCGCCGCCGCGCCCGGGGATGCCGCCGTCCAGCTCAATCGCGCCATCACCAACCAGGCTCTGCCCGCTTTCCTTGGCCGCCGTAAAGTCGCGCGCGCGCAGCTCGATCGACTGGTCGAGCAGATCGAAAAAAATCCCCGCGCGCTCATCCCCAACGACCGGCAACTGCTTTACCTGAATGCGGGGGAAGCAGCCGCGCGCGCCGGCGAGATGGAACGCGCTCAGGTGCTTTGGCAGAGGGGCGCCTCCTTGCAAGCCGACCCGCGCCTGACCCGGGAAATCGCGGAGGCGATGGCCGCGGCCAGAAAGTAATCTGTGATAAGCTGAACAAACTGTGGCCCATTCCGACATGCTGGAAGATCTGGAACGCGTCCTCTTTGAGGAGGCCGCCATCCTGCGCCGGATCGACGAACTCGCCGCCGCCATCACGGCGGAATACCAGGGTCGTGAGTTGACTGTCATCGCCGTCCTCAACGGCAGCCTTATTTTCGCGGCCGATCTCCTCCGCCGCATCCCGCTGCCGCTGAAACTCGATTGCCTGAGCGTGGCCAGCTACCACGGCGGCACCACCACCACCGGCTCGGTCGTTTTTAAGCAAATTGTCCTGCCCGATATCGCCGGCCGGCACATCCTCATCCTCGACGACATTCTCGACAGCGGCGTCACCCTCGCCGCCATCCGCGAGAAGCTGGGCAATGAGCGACCCTTGAGCGTGAAAATTTGCGTGCTCTTGCGCAAACTGAAACCGCGCCTGCGCCCGGTCGAAGCCGATCACGTCGGGTTTAACATCGGGGACGAGTTCGTCGTCGGTTACGGACTCGATTACATGGAACGTTATCGCAACCTGCCCTGCATCGGCGTTCTCCGAAAAGACAAGATCGCGCCCGCGCATCAGGTCTGATTTCTCGCCTAACGAAAAGGCGTGACGCGAAAATGAAGGTGCAATTGTTTTCCCAGCTGAAGGAGATCGCCGGCGCGAGCGAGCTCACCCTCGATCTCCCGGCGGGAACGACGGTCGCGCAGTTGCTCGCCCGGCTCTACCGCGATTTCCCCGCGCTCGCGCAATGGGATCGCAATCTCCTCGTCGGCGTCGGAGTCGATTTCGT
>JBKJNW010000229.1:0-8649 GCA_046593335.1 Chthoniobacterales bacterium
TGATCCGCCCGCCATCCTTCAATTGCTCGACCAGCGGCCGCGGCACGTGCTCGGGTGCACAGGTCACGATGACGGCGTCGTAGGGCGCGTGCTCCGGCCAGCCTTGGTAACCGTCGCCAATTTTCACGTGGACGTTTTTGTAACCAAGTCGCTGGAGTGTTTCTCCGGCCCCTTTTCCGAGCGGCGCGATGATCTCGATCGTATAAACCTCCGCCGCCAGCTCGCCCAGGATCGCGGCCTGGTAACCGGAGCCGGTGCCGATCTCAAGCACCCGATCGGTTGGTTTCAGCGCCAATCTTTGCGTCATGAACGCGACAATGAACGGCTGCGAAATCGTCTGGTCATAGCCGATCGGCAGCGGCCGGTCGGCGTAACTTCGGCCGCGCAGTTCCTCCGGCACGAATTGTTCGCGCGGCACCATGCCCATTGCCTTTTGCACCCGCTCATCCGTCACGCCACGCATTACGATCTGAAATTTTACCATCCGCTCGCGTTCCGCGGCAAACTCGCGCGCGGAAATTTCCGCCGGTCTACAGCTCGTGCCGAGGAGGAGCAGGGAAAGCAAAGCTCTGGCCGAGCGCACTGCCATCGTGCACCATCGCCGAACTTCGCTCGAGTGGCAGCCCGAAAAATCGCAGATCGCCATCTTGATATCGGCTTGATCTTCTGCGGCCGCTCTGGTTACATCACCGGGTGCCCGCGGATGATAAGGCGAGTTCTCCCACCGGGCTCAACGGAATAACTCAGACCGGCCCGGCAGCGTTCGTCACCACTCGTTGGAGTGTAGTTTTGGCTGCGCAGGAGGAATCGCCGGCCGCCGAAGAAGCGCTCGATAATCTTTGCCGAACCTACTGGAAACCACTCTACGCTTTCGTTCGGCGGCAGGGCCTTAACCGCGACGACGCGCGCGATCTGACGCAGGGCTTTTTCGCTCTCCTCCTCGAGCGTCGCGATCTCGAGTCCCTGCGCAAGGAGAAGGGCCGCTTTCGTTCCTATCTCCTGACTGCGTTCAAACATTTTCTGACCGACGAATGGCGGCGCGCGATGGCGATCAAGCGCGGCCAAGGTCAGAAACCAATTCCGCTCGACGAGATGAGCGCGGAAGAACAGATCGAGGTGATGGCGGTGGACCGGACGACTCCCGAACTGATTTATGAACGGCGTTGGGCGTCCACCCTCTTGGAGCGCGTGCTCAACCGATTAAAAGAGGAGTATCGCGCCGCCGGAAACACTCAACTCTTTGACGCGCTCAAGCAATTGCTGCCGGACGAACCTGGCGCGCCGTCCCAGGCGGAGGTCGGCCAGCTACTCGGGATGACTGCCAATGCCGTGCGGCAGGCGTTCTACCGATTTCGTCAGCGTTATCAATCGCTTCTGCGAGAAGAAATAGCCCACACCGTGGCGAGTCCGGGCGAAGTCGAGGATGAGCTTCGTCACCTCATTACCATCGTGCGCGCGTAACCGGCGATGAAATCTTTCGCAGTACCAGGTGGAGAGCCGGTTCGCGGTTCCCCGGCTGTGATCCGAATCATTAGAATTTGCCGAAAGTGCGGCGGCAAAATTTCCTCCGACGCTCCGGAAGGGTTCTGCGTTGGATGTATGTTCGAAGCGGCGCTCGGGATGCCTCCTGAGTCGGAGGTTGCAGACCGGCCGGAGTCAGCGACCCCGGCTACGACATCGTTAGGAGAGTTTGGCGAGTATGAGTTGCTCGAGGAAATTGGCCGGGGCGGCCAGGGCGTAGTCTTTCGCGCGCGACAGAAGAGTCCTATTCGCATCGTCGCTCTAAAGGTTATCGCTCTCGGTCAGTGGGCGACGAAAGCACACCTGCGGCGATTTCGCCGGGAAGCGGAAGCGGCGGCGCGGCTCGATCATCCCGGCATTGTCCCGATCTACGAAGTGGGCGAGCGCGACGGCTCCTGCTATTTCAGCATGAAATTGATCGAGGGCGGTCAGCTCGACGAAGTCGTTAGGCAAGCGCCCCTCTCGCTCCGGCAGGCCGCGCAACTGATCGCGCAAATCGCCCGCACCGTCCATCACGCTCATGAGTTTGGAATCATCCATCGCGATATCAAACCCGGGAACGTGCTTCTCGATACGCAGGGCCAACCGCATCTGACCGATTTCGGCCTCGCCCGGCTGATCGAGGCGGAGAGCACCGTCACCCGCACGCTCGAGGTGATGGGCACGCCCAGTTACATGGCGCCGGAACAAGCGATGGCAAACAACACCGAGGTGGGTCGCGCAACGGATGTTTACGGACTCGGGGCCGTGCTCTACCAACTGCTCACGGGTCATCCGCCCTTCGCCGGCGGCACCACCTACGAGACGATTAAGTTGCTGCTCGAGACCGAGCCAAGGCCGCCGCGTCTTTGGAACCGCAAGATCGATCGCGATCTTTCCACCATTTGCCTGAAGTGCCTGGAGAAAGATCCGGCGAGCCGATACTCGTCCGCGCTCGCGCTCGCGGAAGATTTGGAACACTGGTTGAAGCACGAGCCCATCGCGGCGCGGCGGACCGGATTTGTCACTCGCAGCACGAAATGGATGCGGCGCAATCCCACCGGAGCGCTCCTGGCGGCTGCTCTGGTAGCGCTGGCGACTGCGGTGGGATGGAACCTCTGGAAAAGCGAACTCCCCCAACCACCGCTCACGACCGGAATCGCCGTGCTGCCCTTTGAAAATCTGAGCGAGCAGAAGGAAAACGGGGCGTTCGTCGATGGTCTTCAGGACGACATCCTAACGAAGCTGGCGAAGATCGCCGATCTCAAGGTGATCAGCCGCACCAGCGTGATGGAATATCGCGGCCAGCAAAACGTCCGACGAATCGGTGAGGCGTTGCGCGTCTCCCACGTGCTGGAAGGCAGCGCGAGCCGCAACGGGAATAGGATCCATTTGAACGCGCAGTTAATCGACACGCGCAGCGACACGCACGTGTGGGCCGAACAATTCGATTGCGATTGGAACGATCTGTTCGTGATCCAAAGCGAGATCGCGCAAAAGGTCGCGGAGCAGCTTCGCGCCAGACTTTCCTCCTCGGAGCGACTGGCCATCGAGCGCAAGCCGACCGCCGACCTCGTGGCCTATGATTTTTATTCGAGCGCCAATGTTATAATCAAGAAAGCCGAGACAAAGGACTACCCAGAGGCGATTGCATTGCTCAACCAAGCCGTGGCGCGCGATCCATCGTTTTTTGAGGCGTATTGCTTGATCGCTTCTGCGCACGACGCCCTTTATTTCAACGATCTCGACCATACGCCGGCACGGTTGGATTTGGCGAAAACAGCGATCCAAAATGCATTCCGCGCGCGTCCCAACGCCGGTGAAGTGCACTTCGTCCAAGCCGAACACCTTTACCGAGGTTATCGCGATTACGACGGCGCGCTGGCCGAGCTGGAAGTCGCACGACAAACCCTACCTAACGATGCCCGAATCTTTCGCTTGATGGGTTCCATCCAAAGACGGCACGGGCATTTTGTAGAGGCCATCCATGACTTGCAGCGCGCGGCAGAGCTTGATCCGCGCGACTGGCCCACCCTGAACGCCGTTTCCTACATCCATCGACAGTTCGGGCGCATTGCTGAAGCAAGAATGTGGTTAGACCGCGCCGTCGCTGGTGCCAGACCCGATGATGTTTTCAAGCAACTAGCCCTTCCCGACTGGGAACTCGATATGAACGCCGATCCGCGGCCCATGCATCAGGCAATCGCTTCGATTCGGGCGACCCGTCCCGCCGCGGTCTGGACGACCCCCAATCTTTGGCTCGACTGCGCGCTGGACGAACGCGACATCCCCGCCGCCAAAGAAGCATTGCATGAGCTGCGTGACGACGAAATTGCCGTGGCCCCGCAGATTCAAATCAATCGTGGCTTTTTCGAAGGCCTCATTGCACGAATGGAGAATGATGAGCAGCGAGCACAACGGGAATTTGCCGCGGCGCGTGCCGAGCAGGAGAAGGTCGTGCAAGCTCAACCCGAGTTCGGCCCGGCCTGGGGCGCGCTCGGGTTGATCGATGCGGGTCTGGGCCGCAAAGAAGACGCCCTGCGCGAAGGCCGGCGCGCGCTTGAGCTTCTGCCTCCGGAAAAAGACGCGATTCTGGGTAAGAAACTGGTGCGGCAGTTGGCACTCATCGCTGCTTGGGTAGGCGAGAGAGATCTGGCCTGCGAGCAGTTGACCATTGCCGTCGCGCCACCGCGGGCCGTCACCTACGGTAGCTTGAAACTGTCACCCCTCTGGGACCCGCTCCGCGGCGATCCGCGCTTCGAAAAAATCGTCGCTTCGCTCGCTCCAAAAGAAGACCGGTAACTCTTGTAGCGGCGGTCTGTGACCGCCGAATTGCGCCAGTCTCCGACGAGAACGGCGCTCACAGAGCGCCGCTACAGCGCCAGACGACTGGCGATCTTCAAAAGAGCTAAAGTTTCCGCGTAACATCCGGCCGGATCCTGCGCAGTACCTGATTGAACGGCCGTAACTGCATTCTCCCGACGAGAGCCAGCCAGGGCCAAAACAGGGAAACGACTATGAAGAAACAAAATATTGTAAAACTGGCCTTCGGCCTCGCCGTGAGCGCGGTCATGCTCCTCACCGCATTAGAAGCAAGCGCACAATCGTCGCCAGCAGTAAACGGTAAGTCCCTTGTCGGCACGTGGCAGGTGCTCAGGCACGGGGTGGATTGTGCCACGGGGCAGCGGCTGAACCCGGACTTCCCGACTCTAATGACCTTCAACCAAGGCGGGACACTTAATGGCTATGCTGTCGCGCCCGGCGAGACCCCGGGTTTGGGCTCTCCAGAATACGGCAATTGGACGCAACAGCAAGGCACCCACACTTACACCGTGCGCAACGTGTCCTACGGCTATGATGAGACTGGCACTGTCACCGGAAGGGCTGAAATTACCGCCACAGTGACACTCGCAACCGGCAATACCCTCACCGCCGACACGATTATCGATGTCTACGACGCCAGTGGCAATCTGCTCTTCTCGTTCTGCGGGATGTGGACGGGGACGCGGTTTCAATAGTCCGACGATCGAATAGATCGCGATCTGTGGTGTGCCGGTCCTTCGCTGACAGCAGTCGGCGGAAACCCGCCAAGCTGGCAACATCGCTCTCGGACACGGAAAAAAGGACCAACGGGAAACAACCAAACATTATGAAGGCAAAACTATTTCTTAGCTTGGTGTTCGTCGCAATCGCGTCGATGCCCGCGATAACCGACGCTCATCCTATTCCGGTTGCCACGACGACAAATGTCACTAGCGCGGGTGGCACGTCATATTCTTTCACCGTCCGTTATTCCAGCGATGGAGGCGCTATCTCTGGTGTCAACACCGGCGACATACGGGTTACCGGCCCGCACGATTTCGACGTCTTGGCCACGTTTGTCTCCAAGGAGGTCATCAGCGTCGATCCCGGAGTGCTGATTGCAACTTATTCGATTGTCCCGCCGGGCTGCAGTTGGGATCTCGCCGACAACGGCACATACACTTTGGTGATGCAGGCGTTGCAGGTCTTCGACGCTCTCGGCAACCCAGCCGCCCCCGGTAATATCGGTAGTTTCACGGTGACGGCAGGACCAACGCCAACCCCTACTCCGCGACCCGTGTCGCAAGCGCAATTGCTCAACATATCCACCCGGATGGATGTGAAGACTGGTGATAATGTGTTGATCGGCGGCTTTATCGTGAGCGGGAACGCCGCGAAAAGGGTGATTCTGCGGGCGATCGGACCTTCGCTGACCCAATTTGGGATCGATGGCGCACTCGCGGATCCGGTCTTGGAATTGCACCGCTCAGATGGAAGCGTGATCACAAGCAACGACAATTGGAAGGAAACCCAACAAGTCGAAATCGAGGCGGCGGGATTCGCGCCGCAGAATGATTTCGAATCGGCGATCATTGCCACCCTCGATCCTGGTGCTTACACGGCGATCGTGAGCGGCAAGAACGCAACCAGCGGGGTGGGATTGGTGGAGGGTTACGACCTGGATCCGCCGGCGGATTCGCAACTCGCGAATATTAGCACACGTGGATTTGTCGAATCCGGGAGCAACGTTATGATTGGCGGCTTTATTCTCGGGAACGGCACCGGAACGACCAACCTGGTGATTCGGGGGCTGGGACCGTCCTTGGCTTCTGCTGGAGTGGTCGGAGCGCTCGCCGATCCAACCTTGGAACTGCACGACGGCAATGGCGCCATTGTGATGAGCAACGATAACTGGAGAGACACGCAACCATGCGAGCTCGAGGACACTGGTCTCCCACCCGAGGATGACCTCGAGTCCGCGATGATCGTGACCCTTCCGACAGGAGCCTATACCGCAATCGTCGCGGGTAAGAACGGCGGGACGGGCGTCGCCCTGGTCGAACTTTACCGGCTGCCATGACCCGCGGGAGCCGGCGTTGCGAGTGAGGCGACGATTTTCTCGAAGTGCGGACCGCCGCGCAACGGGACCCAACCAGCTACCGGAGACCGCGGCCTGATGTCGCAGTTGTCTGGGTAACGGGCGCGATTGGCGGCGGAGTTTACCGAGAAAGAACAAAGCGCTGGCAAATCCTCGTGTTCTTCGTGACGTTCGCGGTAAATTTCCGCCGCGAATGCACAACGAAGAGAGCAACGAAAAGAGCGCCGCTGAAGATATCGCCGCTGCCGGCGTGACGACGGCACACGAAGGGCCGCCGATGACGGAGCTGGGACGGATTCGCCATTCTTGCGCGCACGTTCTTGCGACCGCCATCCTTCGCCTTTGGCCGGAGGCGCAATTCGCTGCCGGGCCGCCGGTCGAGAACGGCTTTTATTACGATGTTGAGTTGCCGCATCGCATCTCGCCGGAGGATTTCGCGGAGATCGAGGCGGAGATGAAAAAGGAGACAAAGGCGAACCACCGTTTCGAACGGGTTGAGGTTTCGCGTGCGGAAGCGGCCGCCCTCGCTCACGCCGGCGAGCTCGCCGCTCTCGGCCCGCGTGCGGAAGCGAGCAAGTTCAAGCTCGATATCATAGAGCGCATTCCGGAAGACGAAAAAATCACGCTTTATCGCAACGGCGACTTCACCGACCTCTGCGCCGGACCGCACGTCATGCGGACCGGAAACATCGGGGCCTTTCGCCTAACGAATGTAGCCAGCGCCTACTACAAAGGCGACGAGAACAACCCGCAGCTCCAGCGCATCTACGGCACCGCCTTCAAAAACCGCACCGAGATGGACGCCTACTTCGCCATGCTCGAGGAAGCGAAGAAGCGCGACCATCGCAAGCTCGGAAAAGAGCTCCAGCTTTTCACCTTCGACGACGACGTCGGGCCCGGTCTCCCGCTCTGGCTCCCGCGCGGCGCAGCCATCATCGAGGAACTGGAGAAGCTGGCCAAGGAAACCGAGTTTGCCGCCGGCTACCAGCGCGTCCGCACCCCGCACATCGCGCGCGAACAGCTTTACCTAACGAGTGGTCATCTGCCCTACTACGCCGACTCGATGTTCCCGCCGATGCAACTCGCGGCTGAAGGAACAACGTTGGCGAAGCAACAAATCGAACGTAACCGGTTTGACGCTCGATGGTTGAAGCTGACGCGCTATCTCAATACTGAACACAGCATTCCATTCGAGGGACCAAAGGAGGACGACGAAGTTTTCGATAAGCAAATAGCGTTTCTAGAAGGTCTCGCGGAGGCCGACGCTCTTCCGCCTGATTTGCTGCCTACATATAAGGAGTGGGAGCGGTCGATCCATTCGATCGTTAAGGACGAAAAAACTGGTGATCGCTACTACCTCAAGGCGATGAACTGCCCGCATCATCACAAGCTCTTCGCCGCGGTCCCGCGGAGTTATCGCGACCTCCCGCTGCGCCTGGCGGAGTACGGAACCAACTACCGCTACGAGCAATCGGGCGAACTTTTCGGCCTCATGCGGGTGCGTTCACTCCAGATGAACGACGCCCACATCTACTGCACCGAGGAGCAGTTCGAAGAGGAGTTCAACGCCGTCAATCAGCTCTATCTCAAGTATTTCAAAATCTTTGGGATCGAGAAATACGTCATGCGTTTCTCCACTCACGACCCAGCCAAGCTGGGCCAGAAATTCGTCGATAATCCTGAGCTTTGGAAAAAGACCGAAGACATGGTCCGAGGCGTCCTCCAGCGCAGTGGCATCAACTACGTCGAAGTGCCTAACGAAGCCGCCTTCTACGGCCCGAAGATCGACGTCCAGGTCTGGAGCGCCATTGGACGCGAATTCTCCATCGCCACCAACCAGGTCGACTTCGCCGTCCCGGAGCGCTTCGGCCTAAAATACAAAACCCGCGACAACACCGAAGCCACCCCGCTCTGCATTCACCGCGCGCCGTTAGGCACGCACGAGCGCTTCATCGGGTTTTTGATCGAACACTACGCCGGCAACTTCCCCCTCTGGCTCGCCCCCGAGCAAGTCCGCATCCTCCCAATCGGCGATGAAGCGCCGCTAGTGGAATACGCGCGCGCCATTCAGGCTGAACTCCGCGCCCATGAAGTCCGCGCCGAGCTCGACGCGAGTAACGATCACATCAAGGCCAAGATCGCCAGCGCCGAGCAAATGAAAGTCCACACCATGCTCGTGATCGGAAACCGCGACTTGGAAGCGGGCGCAGTCAGCGTGCGCGTGCACGGCAAAGGCAACCTGGGCGCTC
>JBKJNW010000079.1:0-11755 GCA_046593335.1 Chthoniobacterales bacterium
TGGGGCGCGAAGTTGCTGCCTTATCGCGGACAAAGCCTCGTCGCTTACCACGATTCCTGGCCTTATTTCGCGCATCGTTTCGGTTTTAACATCAACGTCTTTCTCGAACCGAAGCCGGGCATTCCGCCCTCGCCCTCGCATCTGGCGGAAGTGATCGCGCAGATCAAAGCGCAGAAGATCAAGGCCATCATCGTCGAGCCGTATCACAACCGGAAGATCGCGGAGAAGGTGGCGCAGGAGACCGGGGCCAGGGTGGTCGATTTCGCACAATATCCCGGTGCCATGCCCGACACCGACAGCTACGTGAAACTGATCGACGCCCTCGTTAATCATCTCGCGGCGGCGCTGAAATAGCCATGTGGGACGTCATGTTTTGGCCCATCGTGGCCTGCGTTTTATTGCCCTGGCTGCTCGTTTATCTCGGCCTTCACGTCGTTAGGCGCGGGATCATCTTCATCGATATCGCGATGGCACAGATGGCGTCGTTAGGCATTTGCGTTGCCGTTCTGCTCCACCTCAACCTCGAAAGCTGGCCGGCCTTTTTCATCGCGCTTGCTTTCACCCTGATCGGGGCCGCGATTTTTTCGGTAACCGGGAAACGCACCAGCCAGATCCCGCAGGAAGCGATCATCGGCATCAGCTATGTCGTGGCGGCGGCGGCCGCGGTCCTGCTTCTCAGCCGGGCGGCGGAAGGGGATGAGGAAATCAAGAACATGCTCGTGGGCAACATCCTGCTCGTGAGTCCGGCCGACGTCTGGAAATGCTTTGGGCTTTTTCTCCTCGTCGGCGTGGTTCATTTCGCCTTTCGCCGCTCTTTTCTGCTCGTCTCCTTTGAGCGCGATCGCGCTTACGAGCAGGGTTTGCGCGTGCGCTGGTGGGATTTCCTCTTCTACGCCCTCTTCGGTCTGGTCGTGACTAGTTTTGTCCGCATCGCCGGGGTGCTCCTGATTTTTAGTTACCTCATCGTGCCCGCGGTTTGCGGCATCACGCTCGCGCGATCGCTTGGGAAACGCCTTCTCATCGGATGGCTGATCGCGCTGGTCGGCGGGGTGGCGGGCCTCTTTCTCTCCTTCCACTGGGACCTGCCCTCAGGCGCGGCGATTGTCTGCACCTTCGGTGGTCTGCTGATTTTGGTCGGAGCCGTCAGCCTGCTGCGACGGCGCGAGTTGGGCTGATTTCCTTGCGCGCACTTCCGTTCCGAGCATAGGTACTGCTCCCCCTCTTTTTTGCACTCATGAAATTGCGTTTCGCCATCCTGCTTTTGTTCACTCTGCTCACTGCGTCCGCGGCCCAGGCGCAGCAACGGGAATACATTATCCTCATCGGGGGCCCGTCGCTCCACCAGTGGGAGCAATACAAGGCGCAGCCGCACGATCATTGGTGGGCAAATTTCATCCACTCCGGCCGGGTCCGGACGGAGCAACTGCGAGCCGAGCTGGGACCGAACGCGCTCATTACCTGGCTGGTTTACAAGCCGGGCTACCTCGACCGCGGGAGGCAGGAGAAGCAGGACCTGATCTCGAACATCAACAGCGTGCGCGACAAATTTAATCTTAAGCTGGTTTACTTCGACCGTGGCGGTGAGGTGATCGATTACGTGAACAACGGCATGCCGCGCGACCAGGTGAAGGTGTCCGGGTTCGAATACTTCGGGCACTCGAACAAGGCCTGTTTCCTTTTCGATTACAGTAACATCGTCGACAGCGCTTCGAAATCGTGGCTGCACGAATCGGAGCTGAATCGCCTCAACCGGCGTGCCTTTGCGCGGGACGCCAACGTGAAAAGCTGGGGCTGCCATACTGGCGAAAGCATGAGCAAACACTGGCGGGACGCGACCGGCACCAATATGTGGGGCGCGATCGGGAAGACCGATTATTCCACGGGTGAGCTGCCGGCATTGTCCTCGGCGGGCGGCAAGTGGGTTTACTGAACGTGCGTTCGGTGTTTTAGGCCCGTTGCATAGCGCTTTCAGACTGCCGGGCCTCATGTCTGCGCCGAGAATCGGGGCGGACGATATTGATGTTTCGCGGACACGATCCCTACCCAAATGATGTCACTGCGTCCCGTTTTTATTGTTGTCACAACCGCCCTGGTCGTCCACCTGGCGGGGAGCTGGATTCTGCCGCTGATCGATCGGGACGAGACGTTTTACGCCGAGGTTTCGCGCGAAATGAACCAGCGGGGCGATTATCTCGTGCCTCATTTCAACAACGAAGCATGGCTCGAAAAGCCACCCTTGCTTTACTGGTGCCAGAGCGTCTCCTTCCGCGTTTTTGGCGACACCGAATTTGGGGCGCGGTTTCCCGGAGTGGTCGCCTCGGTGCTCAGCGCGCTCGTGATTTTCGGCTTCTGTTCGCGCTTCCAGGAGCAACGTGTCGCCGTGCGAGCGGCGATCCTCTTTACCCTTTGCGCGGAGATGGTGATCTTCGGCACGGCCGGCGTGACGGATATGCTGGCAACTCTTTTTGTAACTTTCGCGGCGTGGGCGGGTTGGGAGTTGCTTAACCGGACGAAGGTTCGGACTGAGAAATCCCGGACATTCTGGTGGTGGGCATTCTATCTTGCCCTTGCGCTGACGTTCCTGGCCAAAGGACCGCTTCTGATTCTTCCCCTTGGTGGGCTTTTTGTTTTCTGGAAATGGGCCCGCGTGCCAGATTTTTTCCGCATCATGAAGTTCGGGCGCGGGCTGACCTTGGTGGCCGCGTTGTGCGCATGCTGGCTGGTCCCTGTGCTGGTGAAGACGAAGGGAGCACTGTTCTCCGTGCTCATTATGCGCGAGGTCTTGAGAAGATTTGTTGTCGCGGATCACGGCCACGGCGCGAGCAACGCGTTGCTTTATCTGCTCATGCTGCCGTTTTACTTCCTGCTCGTCTTCCCCGCCTTTTTCCCGTGGTCGCTCTGGCTTCCGAAAACATGGAGACGCTTCCGCCGCCAGCGCTCGGAGACGGACATCTACCTCGTGTCCTGCGTCCTCTTCACTTTCCTCCTGTTTACTATACCAAACACCAAACTGATCCACTACACGCTTCCGGCCTTTCCCATCCTTGCCTGCCTCGTCGCCCCGGTCATCCGGGAAGTGGATTTCCGGCGATGGGCTGTGATCATGGCCGTCCTCAACATTGGCGTGAGCTTTCTCCTTTTCCCCCTGGCCGCGCGATGCTCAGCTACGTTCCAGCTTGCCCAGGCCCTGCCACTGCCCAAGGAAACAGAGTTCGCTTCCACCCCAGGACAGGAGCCGAGCCTGATCTGGAATTTTCGGAAACACGTCCAGGGTTTTAAGACTGAGATTGAGGAAAACAACATCGCTGCCTACCTGAACAAGCCGGGCCCGCGGCTGTGCGTGCTTCGCTCTAAAGCGGCCGCGCGAATAATCCCGGAGCCCGACTGGAAAGTGGTGGTGGTGCGCGGTTTCAACGTTGTAACAGGCAGGCGCGACGATCTCACCATGTTCGTCAAGGAACGCTGACTCACACTGGAGTCGAAACGGCTGGGTGTGAGCGAGAAGGAATAACTCTCTCCGTTCCGACCTCGCACGTTGTGAATACGGACGGCCATTTACTCGATTTCCTTGGCGACTCTAACCGCCTCGAATTACCGTCGCGGCGTGGCAACGCTCGACTTCGAAAGACTGGTCGAAGATTATTATATGCCACTCTATCGCTTCGCTCTCTCGCTCAGCCGAAAGGAAACCGACGCGAGCGATCTGACTCAGCAGACCTTTTTTCTGTGGGCGACGAAAGGCCATCAGTTGCGCGATGCCACCAAGGTCAAGAGCTGGCTCTTCACCTCGCTCTACCGCGAATTCTTGGGCGGGAAACGGCAGCAGGACCGTTTGGTCGACGTCGAAGACAACCCGGAGGCGATCGAGGCGCAGGCGGTGCCCTCCTCGGTCGTTGCGCAGCTCGACGGCGACATCGTGCAAAACGCGCTTTTTGCTTTGGAGGAAATTTATCGCGTGCCGCTCTCGCTCTTTTATCTGCAACAAATCTCCTACAAGGAAATCGCGGAGACGCTCCAGATTCCGATTGGGACGGTGATGTCGCGCATTTCGCGCGGCAAGGCGCAGCTGCGCAAGGCGCTGGCGGACGGCGCCGGCCTAACGAAAGTGAACGAGGGAGGATTCGTCCATGAATGAGCAGGAAGCTCGGCTCATCCTCCAGGCTTGTCCGCCGGACGCGGCCGAGCGGAGCGATCCGCAGCTGGTCGAGGCTTTGCAAATGGCGGAGCGTTCGCCGGAGCTGGCGCGCTGGCTGGCGGAGGAGCAGGCCTTTGATCGCGCCATGTCGGCGCATCTCGCCGCCCTACCGGCGCCCTTTGGCTTGAAGACGCGCATCTTGGCGCAAAACGCACCGCCTCCCTCCTCCCGCGTCGCGCGCTGGATTTTCAGTCTGGCGGGAGCGGCCGCGCTTCTTTTTCTGCTCGTGCAGGTGGTTGACTTCTGGCGCGGCGGCGCTACTCCCATGTCCGCGGCGCTGCCGAGTTACGCGAGCGAAATGGTCAGCTTCGTCAGGCTGCCGCCTCCGCTCGATATGGAGAGCAGCAATCTGGGCACGATCAAGGATTGGCTCGCACAGAATAAAAAGCTGAGCCCGGAAGTGCCGACCAATCTCGCCGCTTTGTCGCCGGCGGGTTGCCGCATCCTTTCCTACCGGGAACACAAGGTCACGCTCGTCTGTTTCCGTCGCGAGAAAGGCGGACTGGCGCATCTCTTCGTGGTCGATCGCTCCGCACTTCCCATGGTCAAGCCGGGCGACGCGCCTTCTTTTGTCCGGGAAGGGGAATGGACCACCGCGATCTGGGCCGAAGGCGACCGCGCTTACATGATCGCGGTCGAGGGGGATGAAGCGGCGGTGCGCGGTTATCTGCCCAGCGCCTAACGAACTTATTCTTCCTCCGCCACGGTGAAGGTGACGTTGTCGATCTTCGCCACCGCCAGGGCATCGAGGACGTCGATGGTACGGCTATACTTAGCCTGCGTGTCACTGATGATCGTGACCACCGCCGGCGCCTTGGCCGCGTCGGAATTTTGCTTCAGGCGCATGAGCGTGCCCTTGAGTTTCGGCAAATCCTGGCTGGTCGCGGAATCGAACGGCTCGTCGTTCAGCGAAACCTCGCCTGTGTCGGAAATAGTGATGATTTGTTCGTCGACGAAATCGGTTGCGGACGACGTCTCCGCGCTCCCGGGAAGCTGCGTGTTCAGCTCGTTTTCCACTTTGACCGCGCCCGCCATGACCATGAAAAAAAGCATGATGACGAAGACGACATCGATCATCGGTGCGATCTGGAAACCGATATTGCCTTCGCTGGGATTGAGCTGAAGCCGCATGGCTACTCCTTGTTCACAGCCGAGAAAGAGATGTCGCTGATGCCGGCTTCGGCGCAGGCATTCATCGCTTGGGAAACATAGATCGCCGGCACGTCACGATCGCCCCGGATGACCGCGCGAAAAGTCGGGTTGGCTCCGGCCGTGATTTTTTTCTCGCCCGTGATGCGAGCGGTCTTAATCGGCCCCACCATTTCGTTCGCGTTCAGAAAAACCCGGTCGTCGAAAACGAATTGCGCTTTTTTTGCCGGCAATTTCCAGCGGACATTGACGATCGCTTCGGCGCGGGTGTTGTCTTTTTTCTGCGCGTCCTTCGCGATCGGCAACTGGATTGATTTATCGACCTTTAAGACCTGGGCCGAAGTGATGGTCATGAAGAAAACGAGAATCGTCAGGAGCACGTCAATCATCGGCGCTACCTGAAACTCAGGTTCGCCCGATTCGCTGCCTCCTCCTCCGCCTGCCATCGCCGTTCCTCCTCGTTAGGCAGGCTGCTCGGCCGGATCGGCCTGGGCATGCGCGTCGCCCGCCAGCCAGTTGGGCGTAGCCGCGAACAGTTCATCGTCGCCGAGATGAACCCCGGCCAGCGACTCGTAGGGCATCTTGCGAAAGAGGCTGTTCACGATGTCCTGGATATGATGGATCGAATCGGTCGCGCGGTTGCGCAGGAAATAAAAGGCGGCGAAGGCCGGGATGGCGATGACCAGGCCGCTCGCAGTCGCGACCAGCACTTCGCCGATCGCGGCGGAAAGACCGGAAGGATCGCCGATGCCGCTCGAGCCGAGCTTGGCGAAGGCCTTGATCATACCGGTGACCGTGCCTAACAAACCGATCATGGGCGTGGTCACACCGATGACGGAAAGGTAGCTGATGTAGGTCTGCATCTGGGAATTTTCCTTGGCCAGCTCGCCCATCATGCCGTCTTCCGCCACTTCCTTGCCATCACCGAGGAGACTGATTCCGACCCGGAGGACATTTGTGAGGGGCGAGGGATTGGTTTTGCAATAATTGTGCGCGCCGACGTAGTCGCCTTGGCGGAAAAGGGTCTTGAGTGTCTCTTCCTGCTCGGGCGGGGCGGTTTTCTTGCGGCTCGTCCGAAGGATCCCGTCACCGATCAGATAAAGCGTCGCGATCGAGCAGAGCCCGATCGGGAACATGACCCAGCCGCCTTCCTTGATCTGTTCCCAGAGCGTCTTGGAATGGACACCCGGAGCGGGCGCTGGCGTGGCAGCCTGGGCAAAGCCGGGCGTGGCGACGAGAAGAAAGGCGCCGGCCATGGCGAGGGCGAGGAGGCGGCCGATCCGTTTCATTCTCGTTAGGCGAAGCAGCTGTCGTGTCTGGTTTTTCATTTTGGCATCTTCTGCAATTCAGCCCGGGCGATCTCCGCCTGCGCCGATTTCGGGTATCCGGCGGTCAGATCATTAAGCGATCTCTTCGCCCTGTCCATGTCTTCCAATCCGCGGAAGGCGTGCGCGCTGCCGAGGAGCGCGGGCGGCATCCAGCGTTTTTCATCTTCGTAAAAAACCGGGACGTGGAGGAAGGCGAGCACGGCCGTGTCCCATTGCCGCTGGGCGAGGAGGGCTTCGCCTTTGCGGACCCAGGCTTCGGCCAGCACATCGGCCTGCGCACTTTCCTTGATCACGCTGTCGCAGAGCTGGATCGCCTTCTCGAAATTTTCCTGGCGCACCAGACCCGGGACGAGCTGGAGCTGAGCCGCCCGGGCGGTTTCAGGATCGGTCACGCTCTTGCGAATTTCATCGCCGAGCGCCTCGGCCTGGGTGTCGAGCTTCATCCCGGCAAGCGCGGAGACCTTGAGCAGGGCGGCGGGCGCCCAGAAATTGCCCGGGACGTCGCGGAACGGCTGGTAATATTTCACCACCGGCTCGATATCGGCGAGGGCCTTCGCCGGCTCGCCTTGGGAAAGAAAAGCGGCGGTGGTCTTGAGCTGCGGCGGATCGGGAAAATTGATTTTGGTAATGGTCGAAGCCTGGTAGCCGACTTCGCCGCTGCTCGCGCCGACCTGCACCTTGCCCATGACCATGTCGCCGGAACGACGCACGCCCTTGGTCTCGATCGTTTGGCCGGATTTGAGCAGGATGCTCTGGGAATACCCTGGCCGCGCGAGGACGACGAGGAGGACGAGAACGACGAATGGAAGCGTTTTCATTATCCCTGGCCCAATGCTTCCAAACGTTTCCGCGCTTCGGCCGCCTCGCTGAAGTTGGCCAGCTTTTCATTCCGCAACAGCTCGCGATAGGTGTTGGTCGCTTCCTGGGGCTTGCCCAGTTTCTCGAAACTCTCCGCGCTCCCGATGTAGGCTTTCGCGACCCAGGGGAGGAACTTTTGGTAGCCGACGAAAACGCGTTGGTAATAGGCGTTCGCTTCCGCCCATTTCCCGCGCTTGGCCGCAATTTGGCCTAACGAATAGACGCTGTAGGCGGTCGCTTCACCGCGCCATTCCCGGACGGAGGCGACCTGCTCGAAGCCTTTTTGCGCTTCATCCAATTTCCCGAGCGCGAGCAGCGTCTTGGCCCGGCCGATCGTGATGTCCTTCAGTTTTGTCGTGGCCGCGATCTTCTCGGTTCCGTCAGTAAAAAAACGCAGCGCTTTCGGGTAATCCTTTTTCTGGTAGGCGATCTCGCCCAGGCCGCGATAGGCGTAGTCGACCATCTGGCTCTTCGGGAAATCGTCGAGAAGGCGCTGATAGAAACTCGCCGCCTGATCGAGTTTGTTCTGGCTCAGGAGATAATCCGCCTCCTCGCCGAGAAGGAGCGGACTGAGTTCATCCGGCTTAAACTGAGTTGCGATCTCGGCGATATATTTTTCTTCCTCGGCGGGCTGACGCCGCAGACGGGCGAGCTCAGCTTTGGCGAAAAGGATGCGCGCTTTGGCGGTGGGCGATTCTTCATTCGCTGCCGAGGAGAGCAGGCGATCCAGTTCCGCGCCCGGATCTTCCGTCTCCGCTGCGGGCGTGGGCGAAGGCTGGCCTTCCGCAGTGGTAGCGGTCTCCGCCGGCTTCTTTTTCTTCACGCAGAGCTGCGCCAGCTGAGAGATTAATTGTTCGACCGCATCCCGGTTCGGGTCGGCGATATATTTCTTGATCGTATCGGCCGTGAGCTGTTTCGCCTCCTCGATTTTGCCTTCGTGTGCTTTGGCTTTGCCAATCCAGTAAAGTGCGGAGATGATGGTCGGGTTATCCGGCTTGTCCTTGACGAAACCGGTGTAGAGCTCGCCCACCTTGTCCCATTCGCCGCGTTTCTGGAGGAGCTTGCGCGCCGCTTCGAGCGAGTAGTTCATCACCTCGTCGGTCGTCGCGGTCTGGTAGGAGCGAATGTAAACCGGGATGGCGGCGGACTCGCGGTCGCTCGCGGCGTAGGCGTCGCCAAGAAGGGCGAGGACTTCGCCGAGCTGCGGGTTATTGCCAAATTGCTTTTCCCAAGCCTGGCAATCGGTGATGACCTCATCGTAAAGCGAGGCGGCGTATTTGCAGACGGCGAGCCGATATTTGGCGTCGGGCAGGAAAGGGCTGTTGCCGTTTTTGGCGATGAATTCCTGGAGCTGGTTCATCGCCTCCTGATATTTGCCGGCGAAAAGCGCGCTGAGGGTGATCCGGTATTTCACGTCCTCGGCGTTGGCGCCTTTGGGAAACTCGCCGAGATATTTTTTGTAGGCGGCGACGGAGTCGTCGTAGTTGCCGGCGGCGAACTTCGCGTTCGCCAGGAGATAGCGAATCTGCTCGCGGAACTGGCTCTTCGGTTGCGATTCGAGAATGCGGCCGAACAAGGTCTCCGCCCCTTTTGGGTCGCCTGCCTGGAGAGCGCACGCGCCTAACAAGTAGCCGACGGTCGCGACGTTCGGCCCGTTTTTGAAATCGCGCAGATATTCTTCGCAACGCTGCTGGGCGCGCTCCGGCTGGCTGACGTCGGCCAGGGCCACGATCAGGCCAAAGAGGGCGGGCTCCCGTTCCGGTCCTTCCTTGAAGCGATCTAGGATTTCCTGGTTGACCACGACCGCTTCCCATTTGCGATCCAGTTCGTAAAAGCAACGGCCGAGACGGAGATAAATCGCCGGCGTGATGGAAGGCAGTTTTTCGAAATCGGCCAGCAACTTTTGCGCGTTGGCGATGTTTGCCTTGAGCTGATTATTGGCCGGCGCGAGCTGCGTAATCTCCGAGGGATTAGCGCGGACGGAGGCGAGGTTGGCCTCGATTCGCCGCTCCATCCCGGCGATGCGATCGCGCTGCAGCCGGATGATTTGCTCGCGCGGATAGGCGTAGCGATAACAGGCGAGCGCTTCCTTGAATTGCTGCTTGTTAAAGAACTTGTCGCCCAGGTCAACGGTGAGGGCGTTGAGTTCGATGATGTTGTCCGCCAGGCTGATCTTCTGGTGGATCGTCTCGAGAATTTTCAGCGCCTTCACCCCATCGCCCTTCTGCGCGTAGAGCTGGGCCAGCATGGTCGCGCCCCGCATCGCATCGGAATCGCGAATCTCTTTTCCGGTTAATTTTTCCAGGGCGCCGATCGCCCCCTCGATATTGCCCGCTGCCTTGAACGCTTCCGCCTCGAATAAGAGCGCCTGTTCTCGTAAGGCCGGATCGCTTTCCAGCGCGGCCATCTGCGCGGCCGCTTCCTTGAAATTTTTGCTGAGCAAATTGGACTGGGCGATAGCGAAGGCGGCGCCACCGGCGTGCGGGCCCTTGGGGAATTTGGCCTGGTAGTTTTTGAAGGCGGCAATCGCCTTTGGGTAATCGCCCGCGTTAAAATAAGCGGAGCCGATGGTGTAAAAAATTGGCTCGACCTGAGGGGTGACTTCGACCCGGGCGACGAGCGCTTCCAGGGCCGAGGCGGCCTTGGCGTAGTTCCCGGCCTGGAAATCCGCCATCGCCTGTCCGTAGGCGGTAGCGAGGTCGGGGGGAGCCTCCTGCGCCGGCAGCGGCGCGCCCGTGGCGACAACGAAAAGGAGCGCGAACAAGAGTTGCGCGCGCCTAACGAGTCGATTCATGGGCGACGAATATATCAGAGGCCTCGCGCGGCCGTCGATGGGTTTTATCCGGCGATTGCGTGACCCGTTAACCGCCTGGGAAATCCGATCCCGGCGGCCGATTTTTGCGCCCGCGAATCGGGTGAAACGGGACGAATTTTGGCCTAACGACTTAACGCGCGGTGCTGGCCGTTTTCGGGCCGGCGCTAAGCTGCACGAGGTCGCTCAGGATGTTGAGCGTCTCGTCGCGTTCCGGATCGATCGCCGCGGCCTTGCTGTCGTCGCCGTCGCCGAGAGCGCTGTCCGGATCGATGTCGTCGTCCGCATCGGGCGCCGCTTCCGGCGCGACCTTCATGCCGCCCTTGCTCTTGGCCTCGGCGATTTTGCCGGGATACATGATGAGCTCGAGCTTGGGTGCGTCGATTGTTTCGAGGGTGACGCGGTAAATGCTCGGCTCTTCTTCATGCCGGGCGAGACGCTCCTTGGAGCGCGCTTCCTTGCGCGCCTTTCCCTCGTCCACTTCCTGGCGGCGGACGTCTTCGTTCAGCGAGATGCGATTTTCATCGAGCTTTTTGCGCAACCGCTCGAGGTCTTCCATGACATAATGAAATTCCGGGTCGACTGCGACGCGGGCGGCGGAGCGGGCTTTCAATTCGTCGACGAAAAGCGAATGGGAATCGGACCACTTGGTGTATTTCGCAGGCGGCACTTCGTCGTAGGGCAGCGCGTTTTTCAGGGCGCTTTCGCCAAACTCCGGCAGATCGGTCAGAGTCGGGAGCACGATGTCGGAAGCGACGCCGTGAAGCTGGGTCGAGCCGCCCGCGACCCGGTAGAATTTCTGGATGGTCAACTTGAGCGCGCCGTCATCCTGTGAGCGGGTGCCGAGGAGAGAAGTGAAACGTCCGATTTCCAAAATCGTCTGGACGGTGCCTTTGCCGAAAGTGCTCCTGTCGCCCACGATCACGGCCCGGCCATAATCTTGCAGCGCAGCCGCGAAAATTTCGCTGGCGGAGGCGCTTTGCCTGCTGGTCAGGACGACGAGCGGACCATCGTAGGCGATACCCGGATCGGGATCGGTCGAGATGACGACGCGCTCATTCGCGCCCTTCGTCTGCACGACAGGGCCGGACTTAAAGAAGAGGCCGGTGAGGGCAATCGCTTCCTCGAGCGAGCCGCCGCCATTACGGCGGAGATCGATCACGAGACCGCCGATTTTTTCTTTCTTCAGCCGCTTCAGGAGGGCGAGCACATCCTTGGTCGTGCTCTTTTTGTGCGAGTCCATGTCGGCGTAGAACGAGGGGAGGGTGATCCAGCCGAGTTTCACCGGGTTCCCGTCGCGATCTTTCTTGAGGATGATGTCGGCGCGCGCTTCCTGGTCTTTCAATTTAATCTCGTCGCGCACCAACTCGATCGTCTTGCGCTGGGCGGGATCGGCCGCGGCGACCGGGATGA
>JBKJNW010000202.1:0-5007 GCA_046593335.1 Chthoniobacterales bacterium
GCAGCGGCGCCGTAGCAAGGCCGTGCGCTGCCGCGGAGACAGCGAAGCTCCCCTTAGACCGACGCACGGCGGGAGCGTTTGCAGTTCACCGCCGCATGGGTCGTTTTGAAGGAAGAAGTCAGTGCGCGGCTCATGCGAGTTCAATCTGTGGAACGAAACCAAATTCTGAAGAACCAGATGTCTTTAGCTTCCGCGAACGCCAGACATAATAAATCGCGGGATAGACGACGAGCTCCATGATTGTGGAGGTGACAATGCCACCGACCATTGGGGTGGCGATCCGCTTGAGGACGTCAGCGCCTGCGCCGTGACTCCACAAGATTGGAAGAAGGCCCGCGATGATGACGGTGGCGGTCATGGCTTTGGGGCGGACGCGTTTGACGGCTCCGTGGTAGATGGCGTCGCGCAGGTCGGTGACGTTGCGCATTTTCCGGTCTTTGGTCCACTGCTCGTAGGCAAGGTCGAGGTAAAGGAGCATAACGACGCCCGTCTCGGCATCGAGGCCGGCGAGGGCAATGATGCCGACCCAGACAGCGACGCTGAGGTTGTAGCCAAGCAGGTAGAGTATCCAGAACGCGCCGACTAACGAGAATGGCACAGCGAGCATGACGATGGCTGTTTTGATCGCGGACTTGGTGTTTAGGTAAATGATCAGGACGATGATAAGGAGCGTGAGCGGGATGACGATGGCGAGGCGCTGCTGGGCGCGGAGCATGTATTCGTATTGGCCGCTCCAGAAAATGTTGTAACCGCTCGGCAGTTTCACGGTCCCTTGGGCGATCGCTTCGTTAAGCGCGCGCTGCGCCATCTGGACATAGGTGCCGATGTCGATCCCTTTCACGTCCACATAAATCCAGGCGTTCGGGATGGCGTTTTCGCTCTTAATGCCCATCGGGGCGCGCACGGTTTTCACTTCGGCGAGCTGGCCGAGCGGCACTTGTGCGCCACCCGGTGTGGGCACGATGATCTCGCGCAACGCTTCGAGGTTTTCGCGAAAATCGCGATCGTAGCGCAGATTCACGGTATAGCGTTCGAGGCCCTCGACCGTCGTGGTCAGCGGCATTCCGCCAAGCGCGACTTCGAGCACTTCCTGCACGTCGCCCACGCGCAATCCGTAGCGCGAGATCGCGTCCCGGTTGATGTTGAATTCGATGTAGTTGCCGCCCATCACGCGCTCCGCGAAGACGCTCGAGGTATTCGGCACCTGGCGGATGACGGCTTCAACTTCCGCCGCGACGCGCTCCAGTTCGGCGAGGTTCGCGCCAGCGACCTTGATGCCAACGGGAGTCTTGATCCCTGTCGCGAGCATGTCGATGCGCGTCTTGATCGGCATCGTCCAGGCGTTGTTTAGGCCGGGAATTTGGATCGCCATATTCAGCGCGGTAACTAGTTCGGTAGACGTACGGCGGCGATGAGCTATGATCCGACCCTGCGCGTCTGGGATGTCCACTTTGGGCCACTCCTTTTCGTCCTTGAGCATGATAGTCGTCTCCACCATGTCGAAGGGTGCGGGATCGGTCGCGGTCTCAGCGCGTCCGATCTTTCCGAAAACGTGATGCACTTCACCGAACGTTTTGATGATCCTGTCGGTCTGCTGGATTAACTCACGCGCTTTCGTCGGCGAGATGCCGGGAAAAGTGGTCGGCATATAAAGCAGGTCGCCCTCGTAGAGGGGCGGCATGAACTCCGACCCGAGTCGGCTGTAGGGGAAATAAGTGATCGCGAGGATTGCAGCTGCGCCCCCGAGGACGAGCCATCGCCATTTGATGACGAAATCAATGACTGGATGATAGAGCCAGACGAGCAGCCGGTTGAGCGGGTTCTTTGCTTCCGGGCGCAATTTGCCGCGGATGAAGTAACCCATGAGCACCGGCGCAAGCGTGATGGAGA
This sequence comes from Chthoniobacterales bacterium, assembly GCA_046593335.1. GTDB lineage: Bacteria > Verrucomicrobiota > Verrucomicrobiia > Chthoniobacterales > UBA10450 > Palsa-1392. Next base: position 1,891 of record JBKJNW010000202.1, read on the forward strand.
GCAGTGCGGCGGCGGCCATCGAATAGGTCTTCGTGAAAGCGAGTGGTTTGAACAAGCGCCCCTCCTGCGCTTGCAGCGTGAAGATGGGGAAGAACGAAATCGTGATGACGAGCAGAGAGTAGAAGAGCGTCGGACCGACTTCGATGGATGCGTCGCGGATGATCTCCCAATGGGGCTTCTTCCCGCCGTCGCGCTCGATGTGTTTGTGCGCGTTCTCGATCATGATAATGACCGCATCGACCATCGCGCCGATGGCGATGGCGATCCCGCCTAACGACATGATGTTTGAGCTAATGCCCTGCCGATACATAACAATGAACGACATCAGCACTGCGATGGGCAGGATGATGATGGCGACGAGCGCACTGCGGAAGTGCAGCAGAAACGCGATGCAGACGAGCGCGACGATAATGCTTTCCTCAAGGAGCTTTTCCTTGAGTGTCTTTACCGCGCGGTTGATGAGCGCCGTGCGGTCGTAAGCGACCGTATAACTCACATCGGGCGGTAGTCCTTTCATCGCCTCATCCAGTCGCTTCTTGACGTTTTGGATGACTTCTCGCGCATTAGCGCCGTAGCGCACAATCACGATGCCGCCGACGGTTTCGCCTTCGCCGTTTAACTCCGCGATGCCGCGCCGCATGTCTGGGCCGAGTTGCACATTGGCGACCTGGCCGAGTAGAATTGGAACGCCGTTTGTACCAACACCTACGGCGACCTTTTTCAGATCGTCGATGTTCTGAATGTAGCCGCGCACGCGCAAGATGAATTCCTTTTCCGCCATCTCGATGGAACGTCCTCCGACCTCGCCGTTACTCTTTTTCACGGCCATGCCTACGTCGGCGATGGAAAGGTTGTAGGCGCGGAGTTTTGTCGGATCGACCGTGACCTGATACTGCTTCACGAACCCGCCGATCGACGCTACTTCGGCGACTCCTTCCACAGAAGTAAGCTGGTATTTCAAATACCAGTCCTGCATCGAGCGAAGCTCCGCGAGACTGCGCTCTTTCGAGTTCAGCGAATACATGAACGCCCAGCCGACACCGGTAGCGTCAGGGCCAAGCGAGGGCGAGACACCTTGGGGCAGCCGCCCGCTCAAGCCACTGAGATATTCCAGCACGCGGCTGCGCGCCCAATATGGATCGGTGCCGTCTGCGAAGATGACATAAACAAACGAAAAGCCATAGAATGAATAACCGCGCACGACCTTGGCTCTTGGAACCGAAAGCATCTTTGTCGTGAGCGGATAAGTCACTTGATCCTGGACGATTTGCGGCGCTTGCCCCGGCCATTCGGTGTAAATGATAACCTGCGTGTCCGAGAGATCGGGAATGGCATCGAGGGGGATGTTGCGCAGCGCAAAGAGTCCGCCGAGGGTCAGCGCAACTGTCGCCAGCAAGACGATGAATTTGTTCTTGAGCGAAAAATCAATGATTGCCTTGAGCATAATCGCGTCCGATCACTGTTTAGGCATATCCATTCCCGGCATATCATTCGCGGAAACAGGCGAAGGAGTTGGCGACTCCGCGTTCTTTTCCGCCGTGAATGGGATCAACGTCATCCCGCAGATCGGGCATTTGCCGGAGTGATTGTATTTAATGGAGGTATGTTCCGGCATCGGGCAGACGTAATCCGAGGGGGTAGGTTCGCTCGTTACCTTAATAGAGGGCCGTGCCGGTGTGGTTGGCTGCTTCGCGTGTTCCGAGCCAGGAGTTGATGCAGCGGTTGCACCGGGCTCCAGCATTTTCTGAATCGCCTCGCGAAGCTGGCTCTCGGAATCAAACATGAACTGCCCCGACGTGACGACGCGCTCGCCTTCTTTCAAACCACTGAGCACTTGATACGCATTGTTCTCTGAGCGCGGGCCGAGCGTGACGGTGCGCGGCTCGAAGCGCCCACCTGCCAGCGCAACGAAGGCGGTGTTCTTTTCCCCACTGCGAAGAACCGCCATATCTGGCACGAGCAATGTCGAAGGGTCCAACTCGGCTCGAATCTCAACCGTCGCAAACATGCCCGGCTTCAGGAAAAAACCGGGATTGTGAAACTCCATCCGGACACCTGCGGTGCGCGTCTTCTCATCGACCGTGGGATAGATGTAGGTGACACGGCCGCGGAACTTCCGGTCAGGCAGATAGGAGAGACTGACCTCCGCTTCCTGCCCCAGTTTTATATAAGCGAGGTCCTGCTCGTAGATCTGTGATTGCACCCAGACAATACTGAGATCGGCCAGCCGGTAGAGCTTCATGCCGGCTTCAGCACGCTGGCCTTGCACTGCCATCTTCTCGACGACAATGCCGTCGATCGGTGCGCGGACGCTTAAAGTGCGTTGCGGTAGGCGCGTTTTCTCCAGCTCGACAATCTGAGCTTCCGAGATGTCGTAGAGACTTAACTTCTGTCGCGCGCTCGCTCTAAGTCCACCGCCTTGATTCAATCCCAGGACGTACTCGTTTTGCGCGCTGTAGAGCTCGGGCGAGTAGATGTCGAAGAGCGGTTCGCCTTTGTGGACCTGTTTGCCCGTCGAATCGACGTAAAGCTTTTCGATGAAACCGCTAAACTTGGTGGTTACATCCGCGAGTGCCGTTTCGTTGAAGTCGACCGTGCCAACGGTGCGGATAACACGACGCAACGGACCTTTCATCACCGGTGCCGTGCGCACGCCCATCTTTTGAATCGTGACCGGATCGACGGTAATAGCGGAGCCCGCGTCTTCGCCTTCATAGACTGGCACCATGTCCATACCCATGCTGTCTTTGCGCGGCGCCTGACTGACCTCGCCCAGCATCATGGTGGACTTGTAGTACTTGACTTTGCGCTGACCACTGGCTGCGGTCGGTTCGCTTGCGGCTGTGACGGGCTTTGCGTCATGCTTGGAGCACGAGGTAGCCAGGTCGGCTGTAACAATGACAACCAGGATTGCTAACGTGATCCGGTTCATTTTGAAACGTCCTTACTAGTTGGCGTCGCGATCGGATTGCCCAAAATGGCGTCGAGTTCTGCGACGGCGATCTCGTACTGAGCGAGATAGTCCGCCGCGGTCGCCTCGACTTCTCGGTAGCTGCGCTGCGCGGTGATCAATTCGAGAAAGCCGGACTTATCTGACTCGTAGCCGGCGCGCGTCGC
>JBKJNW010000045.1:0-26705 GCA_046593335.1 Chthoniobacterales bacterium
GTGGAGAAGGGCTGGCTCGAGGAACGCCCGGCCGTGCTCGAAATCATGACCGGCCTGAAGCGGGCCGGCGCCGATCTCATCGTCACCTACTGGGCGAAGGAGCTGGCGGAATGGACGCGTCGTTAGGCCCAAAACCCAATTCGTAATCGTGCTCTTGCTCGTGATCGATCGTTTGGCCGGCAGATTACGATTACGATCATGAGCACGAGCACGATTACGAGTAAGCGCGGGAGCGAAACGGCCGCTCACCTCGAGCTCAAACGCCTCGCTCTCCTCTGGTCGCAGGAAAACGATTACCCGATCGCCGCGCTTGAGGTCTCCCTCCCGCAATGCCGTTACCGCGCCGATGTCGCCGCGTATCGCCCGCAGAAAAACGGCGCCATCGGTCACACTGCGGTCTTCGAATGCAAACAATCCGGCCCCGACCTGCGGCGGGACGATTGCCGCACCGCGCAAACGCTGGCGCGGCTGGAGGCGATCTACCGCCGCCGCCAGATCCTGGAAAAACATTTGCGGATCCACTATCCGACCTTGCGCACGGGCGAGACGCTTTTCCCGGAGTGGGATGCGCATGATTTCGGCGCCATCCAGCATCGCGGCTATGCCCGCGTCACCCGCGAGCTGACCGCTCTGCAAAACCAGCTGCGGGACGGGCGCAAATTTGAAAAGCTGGCCCGCTACGCCTGCGCCAATCTTTTCTTTCTCGTCTTGCCTAACGAGTTACTGCGCGAACCGGAGGCGCCGCTGGGCTGGGGTTTGCTCGTGGAAAAAGAGGGCGTCCTCACTCTCCAGCGCAAACCGACCTGGCACGAGAGCGGCGAAAGCGCGCGCCTGCGCGTCCTGCAAAAAATCGCCGCGGCCGGCACCCGCCAGCTTAACCGCAAACTCGATCTCACCCCCGCTGTCTGGGAGCATGCCGCTGCGCGTCTCGCTGGACGAAATTCCGAATCGCCCTAGATTTCCAGCGCGCGACTCGCGCGGCCGAGAGGGCCGGCGCGCAGAAGGGGAAAAACATGAAGCACGAACCCGACGTTGCCTCGCCTCGCTGGCCATCGCGCCACGAGCCCCGCCCGCGCCGTGCGCCTTCCTTTCCGCCTGTAGCGTGCGAATTCCAACCGCGCCGCTTCGGCCATTCCTTTGATGGGAGCGAGCCGCCACGACGCCGGCCCAACTTCAACCGGCTGGCCGGGGAAGTCCTGCGGGCCGCCAGCCGCAGTTTCCGGCTTGAGACCGCGATCCTCGGCCTCGTCTCGCTCACCTGCGCCTGGCCGATCGCGATCATGATCCACGAAGTCTACCGGATCCTGAAATAAGCCGCTCCGGTTTAGGGCCAGGGCACAAATTTCTCGCACGCCCGCGCCACGAGAACATCAAAACCTGTACGTCACCGAAACCCGCACTGTCCGCGGCTCGGCAGGATGGATGTGGAAATCGTTCACACCTTCCAAAGGCTCTCCGGCCAGGCGCGAGGGGTAGTAGTAGGTGATGTCGTTGTTCTTTTTGTCGAAGACGTTCAGCACATCCACGGCTACCTGCACGTTCTTGAAGTTCCAGCCGAGGCGCGCATCGAAGTTGAGCGACGACGGGCCGGTCGCGCTGTTGTCCTCGATTAACGGTTGTGGCCCGAAGTAGCGCGTGCGCACCGACCCGAGGAATCCGCAGGGCGCTTCCACCGTCGCCCCGGCGGCAAAGACCGTGGCGATGGAACCGGGGATGCGGCTGCCTGCAGAGTTATTCTCGAACCGCGCATTCGTATAGGCGAAATCGGCATCGACTGTGAGCCACGGGAAGGGTTTGTAATAGTTCGCAAACTCCACGCCCGCCCGGCGACTCGCCGCGCTCGCTTCCGTATCCCCGGCATCACCGGAGAAGACGAGCTCCGAATCAACCGCGAGGTAATAGACTGACAAGGTGCTGACGAGATTCGGCACGAGCGAGGTGCGCGCTCCTACTTCCACACTCTTCGAGCGCACCAGCGGCGGGACATGATCGACCTTCTCCCCGGTCGAAGGGCTGACCGTGATAGTTGTGCCGCGCGCATCGTTGCTATGCAGGCCGGTCCCGGCATTGAGATAGAATTCCGTCTTCGCCCATGGGCCAAAGATCAGGCTGAGCTTCGGACTCACGATGCCATCGAGCACATCGCCGGAGTTCGCCGGTGTGTTGCTGTCGACGTGAAAGAAGTAGAGATCGCCGCGCAATCCGAAGATCGAGCGGAACCACGGCGTCCACGTGACTTCGTTCCGTTGGTAGAGAGCGATGCTCGATTCCTCCACGCTGTCATCGCGCACGGTAGAGAGGCGATTCTTCTTCTCGGTCTTGAACAATCCGACTTCGGGAATGATGTCGTTGCGCGTCTGAAATCCGACCGTTTCGGTAACGTGCCGGTCGAAAATCTCCGTCTCCCAGGTGTGCGTGAGTGTGCCACCTAGAATCACCCGGCGGTCGAGCTGCTCGAACTGATCGCCATGCACCGGATCGTCCAGGAAGTAGGTAAAGTCGGAGAAGATATCGAGGTGGTAGTAGATCACGTAGGCGTTCAGTTTCGTCGTGCCGCTCGTGTCGTTATGCGTCCAATCGAAAGAGAGACTTTCGCGGTCTGTCGTCAGCACGTCCGTGGTATCAATCGCCCCGTCGCGCGGGATCAATCCCTGATCAATCGCGCGTTGTGGCACCTGATCCGGCGAATGCGAGCGGCCGTGATAGGCCATCGCCGTTAGCGAGAACATGTTCTCCGCATCTCCCCAGGCCCAGCGGAGAAACCCGTTGTAGCGGTCGGCGTTCTGGTTCACCACGAACGGCCCATCGTAATGTCCGAACTCGAAGGCCGCGGTCAGCGTTCCGCCGCTCGACTTCACGCTGTCGGCCAGGACCAGGCGATAGAAATTATTCTCCCCGATACTGACGGTCGCGAACCCCCGCGGAAGCTCGGAAAACAACTGGAACTGCGCCGCACCCGCCGAAGAGAAATCGCCTACCTCCGCGAAGAACGGCCCCTTGCTGTAGTCAATTCCGCGCACCAACTCGGGGATGATGAAATTAAGATCCGCATAACCCTGCCCGTGTGCGTGCGTGCGCATGTTGATCGGCATGTCATCGACGGAGAGCGCGAAGTCCGTCCCGTGATCCAGGTTAAAGCCGCGCAGGAAATACTGGTTCGCCTTCGCTTCGCCGGAGTGCTGGGTGATGATCACGCCCGGCACCGCTTCGAGGAGCTCCCCGCGGCGCGAGTAGGGCCGCTTCGCCAGCTCCGCCGCGCCGATCGTCCCCTCGGATGCAGTGGTGGCGTAGCCAATTAGATCGTCTTCGCGGCCGACCACCGTGATTCGCTCCGTTTCTGCAGAGGTCGCATTTGCGGGCGTCGGGCTCGGTGGAGCGATTGCGTCTTGCGCCATCGCCGTCCCTCCCAGGAGAATTCCCGCCGCGAAGATCAGGCCTCTGAGTGTAAAGATCCCAGCGCCATGAAGGAGCAGCGTTGCCATCACAAACCCAAACGCAAACGTAAGCAGGCTGGCCGACGCCGGCATTTCGTGCCCGTGAGCGAATCCGTGAAAGAAAGCGAAGAAACTAACGAGAAGCACGCTCATGCCCGTGCGCACCCGGGGCCGTAAGAGAACGACGGCGCCGAGGACCACGACTGAAAGCAATATTATTGTTTCAACTCCCGGGAGGGACACTCCGCTCGATCCCACCAAACCGCCCAGGCTCATGACAGCGACGAATGAGAGCGGGAGCAGCCAGACGCACCGTCCCCGCCTTTGCGCCGCCCAAACCCCCACTGCGAGCATGACCAGCAGATGATCCCAGCCCGAAAGCGGGTGATGAAAACCAGTGGAAAAGCCGGTGGCTTCTCCGATCTGAGCGTGCGCCCACGCGCTTGTTGGCGACCCAAGAAGAAGCGTCAGGAGACTCAAACGCAGCATGGTCTTACGCGGAGATTTTCTCATAGGGTGTGGCGAAGCGTATCAAAAACTTGATAGCTTGTTATACGGCAAGTCCTCCGTTTCGGATGCCGCCCGGTTCCATCCGCTCCTAACAAGAGCTTGGAAAAAAGTATCGAATCAAGGCAAAAGAATCAGGGTCAGTCCTTGAATTGCGGCAATGGGCTGAACAGTTGGCCGATCCCGGTTATCTCAGGGACTGTTGTTTGCGGGGGAGCTAGATTTACTTCCACCATTGCGAAGGATTATCGGCTGCTCTTGGCCCCCGCGGGCGGAGTCATCCTCGCCCAAGGGCATTGCGGGACTGGCTTTGATGGTTCCTGGCTATAGCCGGCGGACGCTACAGGCGCTTTAGCCGCGACCGGCGTTGCCGGCGACCACGGTTGAGCCCGGCCGCCGAACGAGAAACTCGTCGCGGTAGCGCGGCGTCTCCTCCGGCGCGAAGCCGTGGCGCATGATGTTCTCGGTGACGATCCGCGGGATGAGGAATTGGAGCAGGTAATCGCCGCCGCCCGCCTTTGTTCCGCCTCCGCTCATCTTGAATCCGCCAAAGGGATGGCGCCCCACGACCGCGCCGGTGCAGGAGCGGTTCACGTAGACGTTGCCCGCCACGAGCTCGGCCTTAATCCGCTCGATGTTGGCCGGGCTGCGCGAGAAAAAGCCGGCGGTGAGGGCGTAGTCGGTCCCGTTTGCCACGGCCAGGGCTTCGTCGAGATCGCGCACCTTAAGCACGCTCAGGACGGGCCCGAAAATTTCTTCGCGTGCCAGACGATGGTCCGGTTTTACATCGGTGAAGATGGTCGGCGGAACGAAATAGCCCTCGTTAGGCACATTCTTCGCCTGGTAGGCGAGAGTCGCTTCGCCTTTGCCGGCCTCGATCGTTTCCAGGATCCGCTTGTAGGCCGTCTCATCGATCACCGGGCCGACGGTGATGCCCGGCTCTTCCGGATTTCCGACCCGCAAGCTGGCGGTGGCGGCGATGAGCCGCTCCATCACCCGATCGTAATTTTCCTCGAGCACGATCAGGCGTGAGAGCGCGGAGCATTTCTGTCCCGAGTAACCGAAGGCGGAGTAGATCGAGTCAACGATCGTCTCGTCGAGGTCGGCGTCGGAATCGACGATGATCGCGTTCTTCCCACCCATCTCGCAGATGACGCGCTTTAGTTCGCGCTGCCCCGGCTGGGTTTGCCCGGCGGCTTTCCAGATGTGCAGCCCGACTTCGCGCGAGCCGGTGAAGGCAATCAGATCGACGTCCTTGTGATTCACCATGTGCTCGCCGATGACCGCGCCGTCGCCGTTAAGGAGGTTGAGCACGCCCTTCGGCACGCCCGCTTCCTCAAACATTTCCATCAGGAGCGCGCCGCAGATGGCGGATTGCTCGGCCGGTTTCATGACCACGGTGTTGCCGGTCACGAGCGAGGCCGAAACCATTCCGCAAAGAATCGCGATCGGGAAATTCCAGGGCGCGATGACGAGGGCGACGCCGCGTCCCCAGTAATGCTGATAGTTTTCCTCCCCGGCGACGTGCTGGGTGATACGGGGCCGGCCGAGGATGCGCATTTGTTGCGCGTAAAAGAAACAGAAATCCATCGCCTCGCGGATGTCGCCATCGGCTTCATCCCACGGCTTGCCGACCTCGAAAACTTCCACCGCGCAAAGTTCAAAGCGGCGCCGGTCCATGATCGCGGCGACGCGCTCGAGGAGCCGGGCACGATGCTCGACCGAGGTGCGCGACCATTTGTCGAAAGCCGTTCGCGCGGCCGCAACTGCGCGCTCCGCCTCCGGGATCCCGGCCTCGGTCACGCTCCCGACGATTTCGTTAGGCGCACTCGGGTTGACCGAGGACATCCACTTCCCGGTCGTGACTTTTTCGCCATCGATCGTGGCCGGATACTGCCGCCCAAAACGTCCGCGCACTTCGAGCACGGCCGCCTTCATTTTCTCCTGTGTCTGGCGATGAACGAAGTTCACCATCGGCGCGTTTTCGTAGGTATCGCCTGGCGGGGTGGCAACGGAGAAACCATTGGCGGAATGGTAGCCATTGCCTTCCATCTCGGCCGCGGCCGGGGCCGGGGTGATCAGCTCGTTCGGATCGCGCAGCAGCTCGGCTGTGGACTGATTGTCGGAAAACTTGGCCCGGAGAAAACCTTCGTTCGAAGTGTTCTCGAGCAGTCGCCTAACGAGATAAGACATGCCCGGCAGGAGTTCGCCCACGGGAGAGTATTCGCGCACGCGGTAACCCATCTCGACCAGGGCGCGCTTGATCGGTCCGGCCATGCCGTAAAGGAGCTGAAATTCAAAACGGCTCTTGTCGATCCCGATCTCTTCCGCGTAGGCCATGGCGTGCGCGATACTGCGGACGTTGTGCGAGCCGAAGGCCGCGGTGACGATCGCTTCGTTGTCGAGCAGGATGCGACTGCAACGCTCGAAACAGGCGTCGCTCTCCGGCTTCTGCAGGTAAACCGGGCAAGGCCAGCCGTTCTGCTGCGAAATGATTTTTTCGTAGTCCCAATAGGCGCCCTTCACCAACCGCACCGCGAAACGCGTCCCACGCCGGCGGCCCCACTCGATCAGGTCTCGCAGATCGCTCTCGGCGTCGCGCAGGTAGGCCTGGATGACGATCCCAACTCTGGGCCAGTCAGCGAATTCCGGCTCGGTAAAAAGCGATTTAAAGAGATCGAGCGTGCCGTTTTTCTGGGCGTAGCTCTCCATGTCGAAATTGACGAAAGCACCGACTTCCTTGGCCCGGCGCAGGATGGGACGGAGCTTGGGCGCGAGGTGCGCGATCGCTTCCTCCGGCGCGGCCGGGTCCATCTGCGAATAAAAAGCCGAGATCTTGAGCGAGAGATTCACGACCGGAAAAAGCTCGCTGTTTTTGCCTAACGGATCGGTCCAGCCACGCGTCTCGCGCGACAGGGTGTCGAGCAATTCCATCGCCCGGGCGGCGTATTCGTCCGCTTCCGTTTCGCTCACGACTGCTTCGCCTAACAAGTCCACGGTGAAGCCGATGTCTTGTTTCCTTTTTTGCCGCAGCGTCTTCAGGACATCGCTTCCATCTCGCCCCGCGATGAACTGACGCGCCATCCCGGCGACGTTGCGGCGCAGGATAAAGGCGGTCAGCCAGGGAAAAATGCCGGCCGCTTTCAGCCCGGTCTGCATCATCGGGATGAAGCTGTCCATGCCGTGAAAATATTCCCGGAGATGGACCACGATGTCGCTCGAGCGCCGGAGAGAAGCGAGGACGTCGACGAAGCGAAACATCTGCACCTTGAAGGCCTCGTCCTTCATCGAGAAAGCCATCATCTTTTGATAAAAGCCGGCTTTGCTGAAGATCGATTCCGGATGTTCGTCGACCAGTTCAAAAATTCGTTGTCCGCGCCGTTCCACGGCCGATTGCAGGGCACTCATGCGGCGAGGATAAAGCGGGGCGCAGCTTTCGGCAAAGGCGGGGCCGAGGAATGTCGGGAGACGGGGCACGCGGGCGCTCTTCGTCCCACCAAATCGCGGAAAATTTTTCCGCCCCGATAGACTCAACCGAAGGCTCCTTCCCGAATCAAAGGTGAACGAATTCAACTATGAAATTAACCCAACGAATCAAGGAAGTCGGCGCTGCGGGATACATTTTGCTTTGGCTTTTGGGCATTCCGATTCCGATCTTGGCCGTCATTTTCTTGCTGCGTGGTTGCAGCTAGGTTGGCAAGGTAGAGGTGAGTCGCCTAGCGGGAGCCTGGAGTGGTTAGTCCGGGGCCTACTCCCAGCCAGGCGTAACTCTACTCGTTAGGCAGTTTGCCCCCGCCCGGATTGTCGCTTAGGGAGTTGACCGATGAGCGACCGTCATCAATTCGCGAGTGATAATACGGCCGGCCTTTGTCCCGAGGCCTGGGCCGCGCTGGCGGAGGCCAACGCGGGCGCAGAAGTTTCCTACAGCGAGGACCGCTGGTCGCAAAAGCTCGCCGCCCAGGTAAGAGAAATTTTTGAGTGCGACTGCGCGACATTCCTTGTCTTCAACGGCACCGCGGCCAACTCCCTCGCCCTGGCCCAGCTCTGCCAGCCCTTTCACAGCGTCCTCTGCCACGAGCGCGCACATATCGAAACCGATGAATGCGGCGCGCCGGAGTTTTTTTCGGGCGGAGCCAAGCTCGTTCCGGTTGGAGGGAGCAATGGCAAAATCGATCTCGCGCAGGCGGCCGCCATCATTGTCCAGCATCGCGACGTGCACTCGACCAAAGTCCGCGCCCTCAGTCTGACCCAGGCCACGGAAATGGGGACGGTTTACTCGCCGGAAGAATTGGAGGCCATCGCGGCTTTTGCCGCGGAATACGAGTTGGCCCTGCACATGGATGGCGCCCGTTTCGCCAACGCCGTGGCGTCGTTAGGCTGCGCCCCGAGCGAGATCACCTGGCGGCGCGGGGTGGATGTTCTTTCTTTCGGCGGAACGAAAAACGGCCTCGCCGCCGGCGAACTGGTTGTTTTCTTCGATCGCGCGCTCGCGCACGAATTTGAGTATCGAGTCAAACAGGGCGGACAACTGGCCTCGAAGACGCGCTTTCTGGCCGCGCCCTGGAGTGCACTGTTGGCCGACGACACCTGGCTAAAGAACGCGCGGCAGGCGAACGAGATGGCCCGCCGGCTGGAAGAGAAATTGCGCGCCGCCGGGTGCAGCCTCGCCTTTCCCCGCGATGCGAATGCCCTTTTCTTGCACTTGCCTAACGACACCGCGGAAAAAATGCTGGCGCGCGGCTGGCACTTCTACAAATTCCTCGAGCCGGATGTTCACCGGCTGATGTGCGCCTGGTCGACCACATCCGCCGAGGTGGAAATGTTCGCGGCTGAATTCATGGCGGCGCGCGCATGAAGCCGCGCGATCTCCCGATCTACGAGCTCGAAGATGAGATTGTCGGATCGCTGAGCCGACAGCCACGCCTCATTCTCGAGGCTCCGACCGGCTCGGGGAAATCCACCCAGGTCCCGCAAATGTTGCTCGACCGCGGGCTTCTCGGTGCGGGCGAGGTCGTGGTCCTGCAGCCGCGCCGGCTCGCGACCCGTCTTCTTGCGAAACGGGTCGCTTCCGAGCGCCACGGCCGGCTGGGAGACGAAGTTGGTTATCAAATTCGTTTCGAGAAGATCGCCTCCGCGAAAACGCGCATCCGGTTTGTGACCGAGGGAATTCTCCTCCGGCAACTCCTGCAGGACCCGGAGCTGCGCGGGCTCTCAGCGATTCTTTTCGATGAATTCCACGAGCGCCATCTCTACGGGGACATCACGCTCGCGCGCACTCTGCATTTGCAGGAAACGACCCGCCCGGACCTGAAGCTTGTCGTCATGTCGGCCACGCTCGAGTCCGACAAGCTGGCAAAATATCTCGCCCCCTGTCCGGTCCTGACTTCGAGCGGCCGGATGCATCCGGTCGCGATCGAATACCTGTCGAAACCGGTGCGAGGAGAGAATTACCCGATCTGGGATCTGGCGGCGGATGAGCTGGAACGAATCGCCGGCCAGACTGATGGCGATGTCCTCGTCTTCATGCCGGGCCGTTACGAAATCACGCGGACTATCTCCGCTCTGCGCGCTTCGCGGGTGAACGACCGCTTCGTCGCGCTCCCGCTTTACAGCGAACTGCCCCCGGCGGAACAGGACGCCGCGCTCGCTACCTACGAGAAACGCAAAGTGATCGTGGCGACCAACGTCGCGGAAACTTCCCTCACGATCGACGGCGTGCAGGTCGTGATCGACAGCGGACTCGCGCGCATCGCCCGCTTCGATCCGCGGCGTGGGATCAACACTCTCTTTATTGAAAAAATCAGTCGCGCCTCGGCCGATCAGCGCGCCGGTCGGGCGGGACGAACGGCGCCAGGGCATTGTCTGCGGCTCTGGACGGAGAGCGAGCATCTCGATCGTGCGCCGCAGGAGCTTCCGGAAGTGAAACGGCTCGATCTCGCCGAAGTCGTTCTCACCTTGAAAGCAAGCGGGATCGAGGATGTCGCCGCCTTTCACTGGCTCGAGCCGCCCGATCCCAAGGCGCTCGAAAACGCCGAGCGCCTGCTCGAAGATTTGGGCGCGATCGCACCACTCCCGCCGGTAGGGCGAGACTCCGTCGAGCCTCGGCAGAGCCCTTCCATTACAGAGAATCGATCGTCCGCAGGCTCGACGGAGTCTCGCCCTACCGGGAAAAGCGCAAGCCGGCTGACGTCGTTAGGCCGGCGCATGCTCGCCTTCCCCGTGCATCCCCGTTACGCGCGGATGCTGCTCGCGGCGCAGGAGCACGATTGCGTGCGCGGCGTCGCCCTCCTCGCCGCTCTCACCCAGGGGCGCAATCTCATGCGCCGCGCCGAAGGCAAACAGATGCGGGAAGAGCGCGAAGATTTTCTCGGGAGCGAAGACGAATCCGATCTCTTCATTCTCCTGCGCGCTTTTCGTTTCGCGGAAAAGAATAATTTCGATCCGCGCCGCTGCGCGCAGCTCGGGGTCAACGCCGGCGCGGCGCGGGAAGCGGGTCAATTGTGGGAACAATTTCTCAGTATCGCCCGGGCGGAAGGGCTCGACGTCGCGGAGCGCGAAGCGAAACCGGGGGCGATTGCGCGCTGCGTCCTCGCCGGTTTTCCCGACCAGGTGGCGATGCGACTCGATGCCGGCACACTGCGCTGCGCCCTGGTGCACAACCGCCGCGGCGTGCTCGCGCGCGAGAGCGTCGTGCAACGCGCCAAGCTCCTAGTCGCTTCCGAAATCCGCGAAGTCGAATCGAGCGACGGCGAGCGCCAGGTTCTCCTCACCCTCGCCACCGCAATCGAGGAAGAATGGCTGCGCGAGTTTTTCCCGGAAGCGTTTGAGGAAAAAGTGAACGTGCTCTTCGATTCCTCCCTCCGCCGCGTCGTGGCGCGGAGCGTGATCCGCTTTCACGATCTCGTTCTGGCGGAAAAGAATTCCGAGCGCGTTCCGCCGCTCGAAGCCGCCGCCCTCCTCGCCCGCGAAGTCGTGGCCGAGACCTGCCCGCTCAAGAAATGGGATCACTCGGTCGAACAATGGGTGCAGCGCCTCAACTTTGCCGCGAGCGCTTTCCCGGAACTAGAGCTACCGCCGATCGGCGAAGAAGACCGCGCCTTGTTGATCGAACAAATCTGCCAGGGGGCGACAAGCTACAAGGAGATCAAGGAACGGCCCGTCCTGCGGGTCTTGCGAACGTGGCTGAGCGCCGCTCAGCACGCCGGGCTCGATCAACTCGCGCCCGAGCGGGTGCGCCTGCCTAACGATCGCCAGGCGAAGATCGTCTACGGCGCAGGCAAACCGCCGACCATCGCCGCTCGCATCCAGGACCTTTACGGGGTGAGCGACCGGCTCACGATCGCGAACGGACGGATCCCTTTACGGATCGAGGTGCTGGCCCCAAACCATCGCCCGATCCAGATCACCGACGATCTAAGCACATTCTGGCGGGAGAGTTATCCGAAGATCAAAGCCGAGCTGCAGCGGAAGTATCCCAAACACGCTTGGCGCTAGCTGCCGCACCGCGCGACAGGCAGCCCCGTGATCGTTTAGATACTGCCGCGAATGCCCCGCGTTGGATCCCGTGGGGAATAGAGGCCGCTCACTTTCGAGAAGGCGGCCTTGGAGGCCCCCCGGACTCGGTCTCAAGGCAGAGCAGAGCCGATCTGGTGCTTTTCGTAGTCGAGCGCAATGTCATCCTCGATTTCGTGAAATTCCTTGCCGGGAGAGCGGGCGGCAGCCTCGGCCCCCAACCCGATAGGCCGGCGCAAAATGCTCGTAGGTCATCCCTTCCTCTGCGTGCGGCTGGGCTTGGTGATGTTCCTGCCAATATTTTCCTCGGCCGTTAGATCGATCGCTTTTTCGTTTGCTTCGTCAGCCATGATATTTCCTTCCGGTTACTAAGTTCCCTTTCTTCGTGCCCCACCCGGTCACCGGCGCGGTCGCTCGCACGGAAATGCGAAACGAAGGACGCAAAATGACCACGACGTGCGAAGTTAATTATATGAAGAATTCGAACGGAGACAATTTTACGGAACACGATCCGCTGTCTGAGACAGAATTTGGCAGCCAGTCGCCCGAACGCTCTGCCCAAAGCCGCATGTCTGAAGGCGCCCGGAAATTTTCTGACGCCGCCTCCGATACCTGGGACCAGACTCGCCAGAAGGCAGTCGTGGTGCGCGAGCGGACGGAGTTTTTCCTTCGGGAAAACCCGGTTCCAACCGTGCTCGGCGCACTCGCCCTCGGGTTGGCGATTGGCCTCGCCATTCGCTACTCCTCGCGGCCGGAAGAGCCGACGCCACTTTCTGTCCGGCGCGCCCTTCGGGAAATCGATTGGAGCACCATTTCGCCAGCTTTTTTGCCGGGTCTGATTAAGAGCGCGAAACGCGGCTACGCGGATTCGGCCGAAGCGGTCAAAGGAGGCTTCGAGCGGGTCAAAGACGTGGACGTGGATGAATACGTGAAGCCGCTGCGCAAGCAGTGGAAGCGCTGGGTGAGCTAGGCGCTGTCCGATCCCGCATGTCTCGCCGCCGCCCGCCCCGCGCGGGTGCCGGTGGAGAAACAACCTTGCAGGAGGTAGCCGCCGGTGGGCGCTTCCCAGTCGATCATTTCGCCGGCGAGAAAGACGCCGGGCATTTTCCGCAGCATGAGCTGCGGATCCAATTCCTGCCACATGACCCCTCCCGCGGTTGAGATCGCTTCGGCGATCGGCCGCGGGCCTCCCAATGGCAGGGGAAAATCCTTCAGGCGCGCGATTGCTTTTTCGCGCTCTGCGCAATCGGCGGGGAAATAGCTTTCGAGGAGGGCGACTGCGCCCGGGCTTAATCTCCAGGCGCGGAACCACTCGTTAAGCGGATGGCCCGGGAGAGCGCGCTCGAGCAGGACTTCCGCGCTGACCTGCGGTTTGAAATCTATCCGCAGTTCCGGCTCTTTCATTTGGCGCAGCCTTGGACCGAGCCGGTAAATCGCGCCTCCTTCCAGCCCATAACGGGTGAGCAAAAGTTCGCCCGAAACGATTTCGCCGCCGGCGCGGACGGCGAGATTTTTCAGCGGCAATCCTTCCGCGCGTTCCCGCACAGGCGCGGGCCAATCGACGTTCCAGCCGCAGTTGGCCGCGACAAACGGCGCCATCTCCACTGCATGCGCGGCGAGCAGGGACGGCCAGCCGCCATCGGAACCGGTCTCGGGCCAGGAAGCGCCGCCCAAAGCAAGGACGACGGCCGGCGCGAACAGGTCCCCGGCGCCGGTAAACTCGAGTCGCCATTGCGATCCTTCTTTCGTTAGGCCAGCGAGGCGCTGACCGGTCCGGAACTCCACCCCCAGATTCCGCAACCGTTGCAGCCAGGCGCGCAGAAGCACGGCCGCTTTTTGCCCGCGCGGAAACACGCGCTGACTCGTGCCGACGTAGGTCTCGACGGACAGTTCCTCGGCCCAGGCCCGGAGCGCGTCCGGGCCAAAGTCGGCCAACAGATCACGCCAGCGCTCTTCTTCCGCTCCGTAGCGGCCAGGAAAATTCTCCACCGGCTCGTTGTGGGTGAGGTTCAAGCCGCCGCGTCCGGCAACGAGAAACTTTCGCCCGGCGGAAGGTTGCGCGTCGCAGATCACCACCTGCGCACCGTCTCCCGCCGCGACCTCGGCCGCGCGCAAACCGGCCGTGCCCGCGCCGATGACGACAACCTTCCCCGGGCGGACGTCGTTAGGATGCGAGCCCGGCAAGGTCGTTAGGGCCGGACCTGGAAACTGAAGCCGCCTTTGCCGACGTGCATGTCCTGCGCGACCGCGCTCCAGCTTACTTTGTAAACTCCCTTAGTCAGACCAGGAGCAAGCGACAAACGGACGAGCGCCGGTTCTTTTTCATCCGCCCGCAAGTCGAGTTGATCGACCTGTTTCCCTGCCGCGTCGTGCACTTCAAACGTGCTCAGACCCACTTTGATCGGCTCCGAAAACCAGATCCGAATTTCGCTCGGCACGGTCGTGAGCGCCGCGTCCGCTTTCGGCTCCGATCGCACAAACGAGGAATGCGCAAAGGCCGGCGCGGCGAGGAGCAGCAAACCCAGGATTAAGTAAAGAGAGCGCTTCATTTCCCCAGTAATACGATTGGTCCCTCGGCCTTGGTCACACCGCCTTTGCGTTCCAGGCTGATGGCGAATCCGGCCGCTTCCCGGACGGGTGAGTTGGGTTTGAATGGGACCGAGAGCGATCCGTCATTCGAGACATGGAAGACGCCGCCGTCGACCGGGTCCTTGTATCTCGGATCGACCACCCAGAGTTGATAGTCGCGGTCCTCCTCGTTCCGCGGGAGCTGGGTCACTTTCAAAATGCCGCGCTGTCTTTTTTCGTCCCACACGACGACGGCGTTGGCGTCTGGGGCGTTCTCCAATTTCGAGCTAAGTGACGCGATCTGGATTTGCGACAGGACATCGCGCTGTTCGAGGCGCGTTAGCCGTTTGCGCAGGCCCGAGCGCTCCGCCACGAGATACGCGGAAGTGAGCGCGAGGCAGGCGGCGAGAGCCCAAGGGAGCCAGTTTGATCGGCGCGGAAACGCGACTGTTTTCCCGCGGCGGATTTCGGTTAACAGGTGTTCGCGCAGTTCCGGCGGCAAGGCGCGCGGCGGCGCGGTGTGTGCCATGACTGCGGCGGCTTCATCGAGGTGATCGACCAACTCGCGTAGCTCAGGATCCGACTCGAGAAGTTTCGCAAAATTCGCGGCGTCGTCTCCTTCGAGAAGACCCAGACTGTAAAGGGATGCCTGCTCTTCGAGTTGCTCGTTCATGACGGAACTCCTCCCAACACTTCGCGCAGGGCGAGCAATCCGCGACGGATCCGTGCCTTGACCGTGCCCAGAGGCGCGCCTAGCCGTTCTGAAATCTGCGTCTGGGTCAATCCGCCGAAAAAGGCGAGATCGATCGCCTCGCGCTGGGCCTCGCCGATTTGGCTGAGAGCGGCACGGACCCGCTCCCGTTCATCGGTGCGGGCGAGGGCGTTATCGGCCCGGTCGGACGGTGCGGAAGTAGCCATCGGCTCCGCTTCGCTCGCGACCGCTTCACTCAAGCGGGCCTGCCGTTGCCGCGAACGCAGGCGATCGATCGCTTTGTGCCGCGCGATCATGACCGCCCAGGTAAAGAGGCTGCTCCGAGCAGCGTCGTAGGTCGCGGTCCGTTTCCACATTTGCAAAAACGACTCCTGGAGGACGTCCTCGGACTCCTTTTGGTCATGCAAGATCGCGTAAATCATCGAAAAAAGACCAGGGGCAAACCGGTCGTAAAAAGTGGTAAAAGCGCGTTCATCACCTGACTTCATCTGCGCGATGAGCGCTGCGTCCTCTTCATTTGGCACCCGCACCGTCCGGCCTTCTCGGGGTGCCGAGCCGGGTTCTCGCGAGGAAATGGAAGGGTTGATCGCCACTCTGTACGAACCAGACCGAGGAATCGAAAGTGCGCAAGCTTTCTCGAGCCGGCTTTTCCGTCGGGCGGCACCGGCTGGGGATTTTTCCAAACGTCTCTCACACACTTAAGACGCCGCCGCGAACGCGTCAGATGCATTTGGCGGCGCAATCCGGGCGGAGAGAGGTTGACAAAAGAGGACCGGTGCGGTTCACTGGGCTTCGGTTTGCCTCCTCGATCGTCTTCTCTTTCGAGGCGTCCCGTTTCGCTCCCCCGCGCAACGTAGATCTGCCCGGCAACCTCCTGTTTTTTAGCAACTCATCTCATCCCCATTCCATGGCGGGACATAGCAAGTGGTCGAAGGTCAAGCGCGCCAAAGGTGCGCTCGACGTCAAACGCGGCACGATCTTCAGCAAATTTTCCAAGGAGATCAGCGTCGCGGCGCGCATTGGCGGCGGCGATCCGGCGGGAAATCCCCGGCTGCGGAGCGTGATCGAGATGGCCCGGGCGCAAAGTATGCCGAATGACAACATCGAGCGCGCGATCAAACGCGGCACCGGCGAAGGAGTCGATGCCCAGCATTTCGAGGAGATCGTCTACGAAGGCTACGGCCCGGGCGGAGTGGCGCTACTGCTCGAAGTCACGACCGACAACAAGAACCGCACGGCGGCCGAAATCCGTCATATTTTTTCGAAAAATAACGGCAACCTTGCGACGAGCGGGAGCGTTTCTTACATGTTTCACAAAAAAGGACAGATTACGGTGCCGCGAGATACGATTGAGGAGGAGCGCCTCTTCGAACTGGCCTTGGAAGCCGGGGCGGAGGAGTTGACAACGGAGGAGGAACAGTATGTTATCCTCACTTCCCACGATCAGCTCTACGCCGTAGCTGAGGCGCTCAAACACGCGAGCGCCAAGATTGATGGGCAAAAGTTTACTTTCATTCCCGACACGACTGTTCATGTCGCCGACGAGGAGGCCGCGCTTCAGGTCCTGCGCCTCTGCGAAAGCCTCGAAGACGACGACGACGTTCAAAACGTCTATTCCAATTTAGATATCCCTGAAGAGCTGCTGGCGAGACTGCCAGCCTGATGAATGCGAGACGACACTGCAGTCGTTTCGCCTCGACGAAAGACGGTTTCCATTATGAGCGAAGAATCTGAAAACAAGCCGACCCAGGCACCCGCCGCCCCGTTTCGGAGGCGCCGTCCTTCGCGCCGGCGGTCCGGTCGCCGCAACGACGGCGGAAACGGTCCCGGCAACTTCAACCAATCAGGCGGCGACAAGCCCGGGCGCACGGGCGGCCCGGATACCCTGGAAGACGACGAATCGCGCGAGACCGAGCGCCGGCGTGAGGATGCCGCGGAATTTGTCGACGCCACGGAAGGAACGGATGAGACCAAATCTTCCCAAGGCGGAGCGTCCAATGGCGCCGAGCTCCCGCGGGAACCGGAGTTCGGCGAAGGCATCATCGAGATTTCAGGAAAAGGCTTCGGTTTCCTGCGCGATGCGAAACGCAATTTCGTCCAGACTCCGCAGGACATTTTCGTCACGCCTGAGATCGTTCGGCGCTTTCAACTGCGCGACGGGATGTGGGTCTACGGCGAGACGCGCCGCGGTAATCGCGGCCCGCAATTAACCCGCCTGCTCAAGATCAACGACGAAGAGCCGACCAAGTATCAGGACCTGGCTCCCTTCGAGGAACTGACGACGATCAACCCGAATTCGCGGATCAAGCTCGAGACCGTGCCTGATCGTTATACAACGCGGATCATGGATCTGATGACGCCGCTCGGCAAAGGCCAGCGCGGCCTAATTGTCGCTCCGCCCCGCACCGGCAAAACGACCCTGCTTCAGCACATCGCCGACGCGGTCGTAAAGAATCACCCGGAGATGAAATTGATCATCCTCCTGGTCGATGAACGTCCGGAAGAAGTGACCGAAATTCGGCGCACCGTGCCGACAGCAGAGTTGATGGCGTCTTCCAACGACAGCGACATCAAGAGCCATACCCGCATCGCGCAACTCGCGGTCGAGCGGGCCAAGCGCCTCGTCGAAGCGGGCAAGGATGTCTTCATCCTGCTCGACTCCATCACTCGCACCGCCCGTGCTTTCAATAACGCCACCGGCGGCGGCGGCCGCACCATGAGCGGCGGTATCGATGCCCGCGCGATGGAAATCCCGAGAAAACTTTTCGCGGCCGCGCGTAACACCGAGGAAGCCGGTAGCCTGACGATCGTGGCTACGGCCTTGATCGAAACCGGCAGCCGGATGGACGAACTGATTTTCCAGGAATTCAAAGGCACCGGCAACATGGAGCTTGTGCTCGATCGCAAGATCAGCGATCAGCGCACTTATCCGGCGGTCGACATTTTCCTTTCCGGCACCCGGCGCGAGGAGTTGCTCCTGCAGCCATGGGAACTCGATAAGATCAATCTCATCCGCCGCGGTCTGGCCGGCCACAAACCGGTCGAAGCGATCGAGCGTCTGCTCATGTTCGTGAAGAAATTCCCGACCAATGCGCAGATGCTGAAAGAGATTCCGGGTTAATCAAACCGCGCACCGAGACGTGCGCCTCTCCAACGTGGCCAAGGCCGAGGAACCTCAGGAACTCGAGTGGGAAGTCCTTCCGCCCGAGGAAAAGCAAAAACGCGCCGAACTCGAGCCGCTCTTCCGCTGGCTCGCTCTCATCATGGATAATTTCCTGCGCGTGCCCGGAACGCAATTCCGCTTTGGCCTCGACCCGCTCATGGGTCTGCTCCCCGGTTTGGGGGATACTGGCTCGGCCATCATCTCGGCCATGGCGCTCATCGCCGCCGCGCGGCGCGGCCTGCCCAAGATCCTTCTCGCTCGGATGTCGCTCAATATCCTGATCAACGAAGCCATCGGCATTATCCCGATCGCGGGCGATGCCTTTTCCTTCTGGTTCAAATCCAACGTCCGCAATTACGAACTCCTCCAGCGGCACACCGCCGGTGCCCGGAGTTCGACGACGAGCGACTGGATTTTTGTCGCGCTTGTTCTCAGCCTGCTCTTCGTCATCCTGCTCGTTAGTCTGGCCGTCAGTTTCTGGCTTCTCAGCCAGGTCGTGAAACTTCTCGGCGGCGAGCGCGCCTAGTCCACGAGGTAACGCAAACGGAGGGAGTGAATGATCTCCCGCGCCTGGCTATAGGGCTTGCGGAAATCCTCGATCGTCTCGCACTTCATTCGGCGCGCGAAAATATCTTCGTCGCCCCGATTCCGCGGCAGGCGAGAAACGCCCCGATTTCCCCAGCGCCGCAGGACCGATTCGCAGGAACGCAGGAAATTATAGGCGCTGCGCAGGTTGCCGGCATCGGCCGCTTCCATGATTTTTTGTCCGCGCAATTTGTCGAGCGCGGAAAGAAAATTCGGTTCCCAGATCGCGTGGCGCATCTGCAAACCCTGGACAAGGAACTCGGCCTCGATCATGCCGCCGATCCCGGTCTTGAAATCGTAAAAGTCGTTCCCACTCCCGCGCTCGTTTGCGATCCGCACCAGCATGCTCTCGATTTGCTGCACGAGATCGGAACGGCGACCAGCCTCGCGCCATAGTTCCTTGGCCAGCGCCTCGAAATCGTAGCGCAGCGGCCCCGAGATCGCGCGCGCCCGGGTCAGCGACTGCAGCTCCCAAAACTGGGCGCGTTTCTCGTAGTAAACGCGCAACGTCTCCAGGGAACAGACCAAAGGCCCCTTCTCGCCTTCGGGCCGCAGTCGCGAATCGATCGTGGCGAAGCTCCCTTCCGCGGTCGAGAGCGCCATCTCACCGATCAGGTTTTGCGCCGGGTGCGGATCGTCCCCGAGGAAAAGGACATCCAGGTCCGCGCCGTAGCCGGTCTCGCCGCCGCCGAACTTCCCCAGCCCGATAATGGTCAGCGCGCCGCCGGGATTCACCAGACGGTCGACGAAATCGAGACAGGCTTCAGCCAGGTCATTCTGCTCCGCCAGGAGCTGCGAGAGGGGCACGATCTCGAGGACATCCCGCAGCAGGATGCGCAGCGATTCGCGCTGCCGATAGACCCGCACCGAATCGATCTTTTCCCCCGTTGCGCCTAACGATTCCAACCGCTCGAGATGTTGTGCAACGCTGAAGGTGCGATCGAGCATTCCGCCCCGCGTCAGCTCTTCCAGCCATTGCGGACGGCGAATCAACCAGCCCCCGCCCGCTTCGCTCGCGTCCAAAGTTTTGATCAGCAATTCCAAGAGCCGCGGATTGGCCCCGAGCAATTCAAAGAGCAGACTGCGGAACCCGTAGGCCTCCACGAAGCGCACGAATTGCGTCAGCGTCGCATCGGGGTCGGCGCTGCGGTCCAGCCAGGTCACGAGAAACGGCCGCAGCTTGCGAAAGATCTGGCGGGTGCGCGGGGCGACGTGAAACCCAGCCGCGCTCTCTCCCAGCTGGGTCAGCGCTTTTTTGGCCTGGGCCGCGTCGCGAAAATTTTTCAGGTCCAGCGCGGGCGAATCGCGGCCTGGCCCGGCGTCACCCACCACTCGCTTGAAGATGGCGCGCACCCGGCCCATCTGCTCCCGCAGTTCCGCGACGAACTCCGCCCTCCCGGGAAAACCAAGACTCCGCGCCAGCACCTGCAAGGCTTCGCCATTTTCCGGGATGGTGTGGGTTTGCTGTTCGGCCTCGATCTGCAGGCGGTGCTCCGTCCGGCGCAGGAAGCGGTAAGCCGTCTCGAGATCACTCGCACTGTCGGGTGGCAAAAACTCCAACTCGGCCAGCCCGCGGATCGCCTTCAAGGTTCCGGCCTCCTGCAAAAAAGGATGCCGCGCCGCGTGCAACAACTGCAGTGCCTGGACCACAAATTCGATCTCGCGAATTCCGCCTGCGCCAAGTTTCACATTTCGCTCCCGATCCTCGAATCCGACGATTTCGCGCTCGATCCGGTTCTTGATCGCGGCCACCTCATCGAGCAGATCCGGCGTCGGGCTTTTCGGGAAAACGAAGGGCTGCAACTGGCGCAGGAAATCGTAGGCCAGCTCGCGATCGCCGCAGATCCAGCGGGCCTTGGTCAGAGCCAGGCGCTCCCACATTTCGCCGAAGCCGGCATAATAATTTTCCATGCTCTCGAGCGAACGGACGAGCGGTCCCCCGCGACCTTCCGGCCGCAATCGCAAGTCAACGCGGAAGAGCGAGCCCGCCGGATCGGAGGCGGCAAAAGTCTCCATCATCTTGTTCCCCAGCCGGGTGAACCATTCGTGGTAGCTGAACTTCGGCGTCAGCTGCCCCTCGTCGCTGTAGACGAAGATGAGGTCGACATCCGAGCTGTGATTCAGTTCGCGCCCGCCCAGTTTCCCCATCCCGATGATCGCAAACTGGCTCGCGGGCGAGCCCCAACGCTGCCGTAATTCGCTGTCCCAATGCTCGAAGACCGTCGTTAGGCAGATATCGGCCAGCTGCGACAGCTCGATCAGGGTTTCCTCCAGCGGCGCCACTCCGGAGATTTCCCGGAGCGCGATTCGCACCATCTCGCGACCTTTCCAGGAACGCAGGACCCGAAAATTTGCCTCCGCGATCGAATCCCGGCCCGCCAGGTTGTGCAGGTCGGTCATCATCCGGCCAAAGCCGCGCCGGTCGGCGCAGATCTCCGGATGCGAGAGCCAAAGCAGGATCTCCGGGTGCTGGCTGATGCGCGCGGCGCAGATACTGGAAACAGAAAAAAGATGAAAGAGCGCGTCCGCGCCTAACGGAAAGCTGGCGACGACTTCGGTCAGCGGCGGCGCCTCGGCCGGCCAGTTCGCCGCGATCGCCTCGAGCGTGCCCGCGACCTGGGCCGGGCGAATACTGCGGCTGATTTCCCCTAACGAATCCGCCACCGCCACGCTATTGCGGTGGTTCGGTCATCTTCTCGCGCGCCTGCGCCAGGGCCCGGCGTTCGCGCCGGGTTAGGCTCTCGAGGCCGCTCCGCGCGATTTTTTCCAGCACAGGGTCGATCTCGACGCTGATGAATTCATCGAGCGACATCTGTTGAAGCCGCTCCCCTTCCACTCGGCGCTGGCGCAGATACCGCTGCAGGAAAGAAGGTCGCCCAAAACCAAGCAGGTGGGCATAGAGCCAGCCGCCCGCGGCCCCGCCCAGAATGGCGCTATGGCTGACCACGCCTTGCCGGTCGAAAATCAGGAGCACGAGACCGATGGCGCAGAGGGCGTTCCCGAGATACTTCGCCTTGATCTTGAGCGGGAGAATAAAAAAGAACGACTGCGTCACCTCCAGCTCCGGCAGGATGGTGGCGAAGGCCACTACGACCGCAGCCAATCCGCCCGTGGCTCCGAGCAGCACCGTCGTCGACGGCATAAGGAAAAGGTGTCCCAATTCCCCTCCGACCAAGCCGGCAAGGTAAAGATAGAGGAAATGTTTTTGCCCGAAGATCGACTCCACGTCGCGCCCGATGAAGTAGAGGAGAAACATCCCGGCGGCAAAACTGAAAAAGCCAGCGTGCAAAAACATCGCGCTGAAAAACTGCCAGGCGTAGGCCTGATCGATCCCGCGATAGCTCAGGCCAAGATAATTGACCAGTGCCGCCGGCTGCGTCGCCTGCACCACCTGCTGCGCAACAAAAACGGCCACGTTCGTCGCGATGAGCGAGAACAAAACGACCCGCTGGCGAGCCGTCCAACGGGGCGCATGCGACGAAGCTTTTCGGCCGGACAGGCGCATGAATCAAAATTATCGTAAACGCCCCGCGTTGTCATTGGGTTTGTCGACCAGCGGCCAGAATGCTGCGCTGGATCCGGATGACCGCAGCTACGGCGTCAGCACCTTCAGGCGCCGCGAGGGCATCACAAAATCCACCGGGCAAGTGCCGGCCAATTCGCCGTCCAACTCCACCGGGACGTCATCCGCGCTCGTCACCCGCACTCGCGCGGTCTGGAAATACTCCACCTCCCGCGTCGTGATGTCGGAAGTAAAAATAACGTTCTGGAGATACTTGATCAGCTCAAGGTAACCGAGCTGTTTGAAGACGAGGACGTCGAGCAAGCCGTCATCGATCACCGCGTGCTTGAAGAAAGGAAATCGTCCGCCGTAGAGCCGGCCATTGCCGACGAGGACAAAGGAACCTTCCTCGGTCTGCGCGTCTTCCGATTCAATCAGGAGGCGGGGCGGGCGGCGGGCCGCAATCTGCGCGGCCGATATGACATAACTGAGCGGTCCGAAATTTCGCTTCAGGGTCAGGCTCGTCTCCTTCACCACCTGCGCGTCGAGTCCGACCCCGGCCAGCTGCACAAAATGTTTGCCGTTCGCGGTCGGCAAATCGATTAGTCGGGTCCGGCCGCGCTGAATGATCTCCCAGCAGCGGCCGAGATCATTTGAAGGCAGTCCGAGCTCGTTGGCGAAGACGTTCATCGTCCCCATCGGCATCAATCCCAGGGCGGCATTGGAACCTGCGATGCCGTTCACCACCTCATGGATTGTCCCATCCCCGCCCGCCGCCACGATCCGGTCAAAACCTTCCGCGACCGCCGTCCGCGCGTGCTGCTCGGCGTCCCCCGCTGCGCTCGTCGCGCGAAAGAAGGCGTCGCCGCACAGGGTGCGGAGCTGCTTCTCCCAGCGACGGGCGCGTTCGCTCCGCGCGGCCGGGTTTAAAATGACGCAGGTTTGGGACAAGGGTTTACTTGTTAGGCTGGTTTCATCTTTTCTTCAATCGCGCCTTGGGTAGTTTCACCCGGTGAAGAAACTCGGCCGCCTCTTGCTCTGGCTTCTCGCCGCGACCGTGGTCTTGGCCTTCGTCCTCTTGCTCGCGGTGAATCTGTATGTGCAATCGAAGGGCACGCACCACCGCATCCAGCAGGAACTCAGCCAGCGGCTCAACACTCCGCTTCATCTGAGCCAGATCAGCGTCACCCCCTGGAGCGGGCTCAAGCTCAATGGCATCACCATTCCCCAAAAGCCGGGCAAACTGGGCGGGAACTTTCTCCAGGCCCAAAGCTTCCAGCTCCGGGTTCAGTTCTGGTCGCTCTTCAGCGAGCGACTCGTCATCCGACAGGTTGCGCTGATCAAACCGGAAGTGGTCTGGGCCCAGAATTCCTCCGGCAAATGGCGCCTGCCAGAGCTGCCGCCGGCCAAACCCGCACCCGGTTCTTCACCGGCGCCGGCCTCGACCGTGGTTGCACCTCCCGCTTCGTCACCGCCGGCTAACGTTCCCCCGGAACCGGCCTCGCCTAACGAACCCGCTCTCGCCGCCGCGCCCGGCGCGGCCTTCACCCCGGAAGTGCAACGCGTCATCCTGAAGGACGGCGACTTTACTTTTCTCGACGCCGCCGGCCGAGTCGTGGCCAAGTTCATCGGGCTCGACTTCCATTCCAGCTTTCGCACCGCGACCGCGATCAAGGGCAGCGCGCAGGTCGACAAAATCTCCCTCCGCGATCGCTTCTTCATCGAGGATCTCGAGTCGCCGCTGCATTACGACGCGGACGAGCTCGCCATCTCCAATATCTCGGCCCGGGCCGCCGGCGGCACGATCGGCGGAAGTTTCGTGATGGAATTGCAAACGCCCGATTCTCCTTTCACTGCGACGATTAAGTTCCGTGACCTGGAGGCGGAGAAACTCATGACCAACGCCGGTGGCCCGGCCGGCATGATCCAGGGCCGGGTCGAAGGATTCCTCGATGCCTCCGGCAAAACCGCTGATAGCAACGCCCTCAACGGCCACGGAGAAATCGTCCTGCGCGACGGCAAGGTCCAGCAATACAGTCTGCTCGTCGCGCTCGGCCAGATTTTGCAGATCGACGAATTGATGCAACTGCACCTCGATCAGGCGGAGGTGAAATACCACATCAGCCCCGGCGTCGTGACCATCGACCAGCTCCTTTTGCGCTCGCCCAACATTCTTCTGACCGCGAACGGCACGATCAGCTTCCGCGGAAAATTGAGGCTCGATTCGCGCCTGGCTTTGAACGACAAGGTGCGCCGCCAGCTCTTCGCGCCCATCCGGGAAAACTTTCAACCGCTCACCGAACCAGCGGGCTACGCTGCGGTCGACTTCAAAGTCAGCGGCACGGTCGACCGCCCCAAGACCGATCTCATGGATAAACTGGTGGGGCGCGACCTGCGCGATCTCGGCGGCGTCATCAGCAGCCTTTTCGGACATCCGAAGAAGAAGAAAAAGCCCGCCGAAGCGACCACTCCGCCCAGTCCCGAAGCTTCGCCTAACGAAAGTGTAGAGGCGGCCGTGCCGGCCGCAACCGCCGCCGCAACCGCCTCGCCCGAATCGTCGGCCACACCTGCTCCTGCGCCATGAGAGTCATCGCCGGCATTTCCGGCGGCATCCGGCTTTTCGTCCCGAAAAACGAAATCCGCCCGACGATGGATCGGGTGAAAGCGGCAATCTTTTCCAGTCTCGGCGAACGCGTCATCGGCGCGCGCGTGCTCGATCTTTTCGCCGGCACCGGCGCCCTCGGAATTGAAGCGCTCAGCCGCGGCGCCGCGTCGGCCATGTTGGTCGAGAGCGACCGCCAGGCCATCGCCGCGATCGAGCGCAACCTCGCCCAGACCGGCCTCGACGGCCGGATCCGGAAACAGGATGTCTTCGATTTCCTCAACCACGCCAGCACGGCCGAAACGCACGATTTGATCTTTGCCGATCCGCCCTACGACCTTCTCACGGCCGGAGAAAGTTTCACCCGGCTCCTCCTGCGCAACGATCGCCTTCCCCTGCGCCTAACGAGCGAAGGAATCTTCGTTCTCGAGAAACGGCCCGGCGAGCGCCTCCCGAGCACCGACTTCTGGGAAGTGATTCGGCGCAAAACCTATGGCGCGACAGAGGCCATCTTTCTGCAACGCAAAGCCGCCGAATGATCCGCTTCTTCTACAACCTCCTGTTCCCGCTCGCACTCCTCGCTTTCCTCCCGGGCTATCTCCTGAAAATGCTCCGGCGCGGGAATTACCGGGACAAATTTGGCCAGCGCCTCGGCTTCTACGATGCGGAAACCCGTGCCCGCCTCGCTTCGGGCGCGACCTGGCTGCACGCCGTCAGCGTGGGCGAAGTCATGATCGCGCTCAAACTCGCGGCGGAGATGAAAAAACGGGAGCCCGCGCTGCACGTCGTCCTAACGACCACGACCACCACCGGGCGCGCTCTCGCCCTCCGCCAGGCGCCGGACTGGGTCGAAGTCCTCTACACTCCGCTCGATTTCTGGCCCATCATGCAGCGTGCTTTCGCCGTCATCCGCCCCGAACGCATCGTCCTCGTCGAGGCGGAAGTCTGGCCGAACCTGACCGCCATCGCGCACGCGCGCCGGATTCCCCTCGCCCTCGTCAACGCCCGCCTCTCCCCGCGCTCCGAAGGACGCTTCCAGAGGTTCAACTTTTTCGTCCGGCCGTATTTCCGGAAATTGGACCTGATCTGTGTGCAGGAACCGGAAGACGTCGTTCGCTGGCGCTCGTTAGGCGCAAGGCCGGAGTGCATCCACCCGGTCGGGAGCATCAAATACGATCCGGCAAATGCCTCTGCGCACTCCGAAATTCCGCGCGCCGTGCTGCAAACTCTCGGAGTCCACTCAAAGCGGCCGATCCTGCTCGCCGGCAGCACCCATCCGGGAGAAGAGGAAATTCTAGCTCGCGTTTTCCTGGAGTTGGAGGGCGAATTTCGCGACCTCTTTCTCCTCATCGCGCCGCGCCATGTCGAGCGCGTGCCGGAGATCGCGCAGCAGTTGCGCGCCCTCGGCCTGGATTCGATCCGCCGCAGCCGCGCCGCGAGTGAAAGCGTGGCGGCAAATTGCCTGCTCCTCGATACCACCGGGGAACTGCGCGACTGGTACTCGGTCGCGACTGTGGTTTTCATGGGCAAAAGCCTGACCGCGCGCGGCGGCCAGAATCCGGTCGAAGTCATCGTAGCCGATCGCCCGGTCGTCTTTGGCCCGCACATGGAAAACTTTGCCAATCTCTCGCGTTCCCTGGTCGCGGTCGGGGGCGCTCTGCAACCGGCCGATGAGGCTGGCCTAACGAAAGCGTTGCAGGAACTCCTGCGCGACGGGGCGAAACGTGAGCGCCTCGTTCAGCAGGCTCGGACTGTCCTCGATCCGCATCGGGGAGCGACCGAACGCACCGCGCACCTGCTGGCGCGGCTGGGCTAAAATCCCTTGCATCGGCCGGGACCGCTCCGGATATTGGCCGCTCTCCTGACCCTATCGTCCAGTGGCCTAGGACACCGCCCTTTCACGGCGGTAACACGGGTTCGAATCCCGTTAGGGTCGCCATTCCCGCTTTCGTCTGCGACGCGGTTGAATCAGGACGCGGCTTCGGCCACGGCAGTCATGCCTCCGGCGACATTTTCGACCTGCTCATAGCCGCGAGCCTGGAGCAGGCTGGCCGCGATCGAACTGCGATAACCGCTCCCACAGATGACGGCGATCGGCCGGTCGTTAGGCAAAGCGGAGG
>JBKJNW010000222.1:0-7538 GCA_046593335.1 Chthoniobacterales bacterium
GATTTGCGGACGCGGCATCCAGTTGATCTCCGGTTTGCCGTCGTCACCGAGGACTGGTTTGCGGTCCGGGCCCATTTTTGGCATGCCCATTTCGATCAGGCACATCCGGCAATTGCCGGGGGAGGAGAGCTTCTTGTGATAGCAGTAACGCGGCACGTAGCTGCCGGCCTGCTCGCAGGCTTCGATCAGGCGGGTGCCTTTTGGAAACTGGTGCCAGACGCCGTTGACCTGGACGTTGACCAGGGGAGGAGCGTCGGATTTTGGCGAATCGGGCATGATGAATCAGGAAAGCAGGGAAATTAAAAGGGCCGGAAGCCGCATGCTCCTTAATGTGGGAGCCGGCTTTGTGCGGCGATGAGCAGTGCGGCCACGGCGGAGATCGGGGCACAAAGGCCCCTCCCACATTGGTGAATTTCGGAACGCGAGATTCATCATATCATTCCAGCTTTACCGGCCTTATCCCAACCGGGATCGCGCGCCAACGGCACGCTGATGATGGCTTCGTCGGAAATCAGCTCTTCCGAAGTATATTCCGGCGGAAGAGGTGGAGGGATCGGTTTTTCGGAACGGCTGGCAAATTCATCTGGAAATTTGTCGAGGAAACTTTGCGTCGGCCAGGCGCAGGCTTCGCCGAAAGCGCAGATGGTGCGGCCCGCGATATTGTCGGCCACATTTTTCAGGGTTGCGGGATCCTGCGTGACGCCGCCGCCTTCCAGCATGCGCTGGGTGATTTTCTTCATCCAGAGCGAACCCTCGCGGCAGGGGGTGCACTGGCCGCAGCTCTCGTGCGCGTAAAATTCGTTGATGTTGTTCAGAGTCCAGACCATGTCGCGCGCGTCGTCCAGAACGATGACGCCGCCCGAGCCGGCCATCGAACCGGCCGCGGCTAACGAATCGAAATCCATCGGGATTTCGTCGAGCGAAACCTCGCGGTCCTTGAGCTTGAAGGTGTCGCCCGCACGCAAGACTTTGGCCGAACTGCCCCCGGGAATGACCGCTTTGATTTTGCGGCCCGGTTTCGGTCCGCCGGCCATTTCATTGATCACCTGGCCCATCGTGAGCGCGCCGACTTCGATTTCGAAATAACCCGGCCTAACGACATCGCCACTGACGCAGACGATGCGGGTGCCGGTGTTGTTCGGCCGGCCGATGCGGGCGTATTCCGCGCCGCCCATTGCGATGATGTGCTTCACGTGGCAAAGCGTCTCGACGTTGTTCACGATCGTCGGACACATGTAGAGCCCGAGGACAGCGGGGAAATACGGTGGCTTGATCCGCGGGTAGGCGCGCTTGCCTTCGAGCGATTCGATCAGGCCGGTCTCTTCGCCGCAGATGTAAGCGCCGGCACCGCGATGGATGTAAATCTCGACATCGAAGCCGAGGCCGAGCGCGTTTTTGCCGAGGAAATTATGCGCGCGCGCTTCTTCGATCGCGCGCTCCAGGATCTTGGCGCCTTCGGGAAATTCGCCCCGGATGTAGATGTAGGCGGTGTGAACGTTGAGCGCGAAACAGCTGATCAACATGCCTTCGATCAACTGGTGCGGGTCCTGGTGAATGATGTAGCGATCCTTGAAGGTCCCGGGCTCGGACTCGTCGGCGTTACAGATGAGGTAGACCGGCTTCTGCTCGTCTGGCTTGATGAAGCTCCACTTCACGCCGCAGGGAAAACCGGCGCCGCCGCGCCCGCGCAGGCCCGAGGTTTTGACTTCGTTTACGATCTCGGCCCGGCTCATTTTCACCGCGGCCTTAAGCTGCTCGTAACCGCCGTTTTGCAGGTAGCAGTCGATATCGGTCGTGTAACCTTCGCGTCCGATGTTCTGGAAGATCAAGCGGCGCTCGAGCGGATGTGGAGGAGGATGCTGAGTGACGAGTGAGGAGGGATTGGACAGGAGTTCGGGTGCAGCTTCGGGCGCGACCTTTTCGTAGAGCCCGTCATTCACCATGCAAACCGGCGCCGTCCCGCAACTGGCCAGGCATTCCACAAACTCGATGCTGTACTCGCCGTCCGGACTAACGGAGACCGGGTTATGCATCCCGGCGCCCTGATGTTCGCGATCGATCTTCGTTAGGCTGGTCAGGTTCTCCATCAAGGGATAAGCACCGGCCATGGCACAACTGAGCGTGCGACAAACGCGGATGTGTTTCCGTCCCGCCGGCGCCTGCCGGAACATTGGGTAAAAGGTGACGAGTTCGAGAATGTTGATCGGTTCCAGCCCGAGCTTAGCCGCGATCCAGGTCACTCCTTCGTCGCTGATGAAACCAAAATGTTCCTGCCAGAGATGGAGGAGGGGAAGCGAGGCGCTGCGTTTCTGATCGGCCGGGTAGTGACCGATTGCTTCATCCATTTTGCGTTCCAGTTCGGCCGGAACGCTGCTCGTCATCGTCGCCTGCACAGATGACGGCTAGTCGGGAAGGTTGCTCTCTTTCGACGCCACTTCGTCGTTGAAAAAGACGATCGTGACCGACTCGCCGCTCTGCTGGTAAACGTAAGTCACCTTTTTCGTGACCAGCAGGTTGGTGCTATCGACGGAGGTGGGCGGGCCCAGAATCGACTCGACCTGTTTGCGGCTCATCCCTTTGGAGACTTCGTCCACGTTTGCTCTCGTTAGGCGCTTGCCGCGGCAGCCGGTGAAGACCAGGGCCACCGCCACCAGCAGGCTGAGCCAGCGCCACGATTTCGCGTTCATCTTCATCTCCATGAAATCGCGCTGCGCTTAGGGCTCCCGTCCCAGGTTGGTGTCCTTGCTGTCCACTTCGTCATTCTTAAAAGTGATCATGGCGAACTTCTTCCCGTCCTCGTAGCGGTAGGTCGTCTTCTTGAAGATGACCATGTCTTTCGTTTCCGCCGTGGTGGGCGAGCCAAGAATGGTTTCGACCTGCGATTTAGACATCCCGAGGCTGACCTGGTCGTAGTTCGCGCTGGTCAACTTCGAGCCGGAAAGCGCGCTCCGATTGCACGCCCCTAACGACAGCAGAGCAAAGGCAGCGAAGAGCAGTCCGAGGAGTTGGATTTTGTGTTTCATAAGGTTTTTCATCTGTCGCATTCTCCCATCACGAAGTCCAGACTACCGAGGATGGCGACGACGTCGCTCATCATGCTGCCGGGCAGCAGCTCGGGCAAGATGCTCAGGTTCACGAATGAGGGCGCCCGGATCTTCAGCCGATGCGGAACCCCGCCGCCCTTGCTGTTGATGTAAAAGCCGAGTTCGCCTTTGGGATTTTCGGCCGCGAAATAGATCTCGCCCGGCGGCGCATCGATGCCTTCGGTGACGACGATAAAATGGTGAATCAGCTCCTCCATTTTTGTCATCACGCGCGACTTGGGCGGGAGCATGTTTTTCCAGTCCACCACATTGATCGGCCCGCTCGGGAGCTTGTCGATCACCTGCCGCAAAATGCGCACGCTTTGCCGCATCTCTTCAATCCGCACCAGGTAGCGATCGTAACAATCGCCCGCGCTCCCGATCGCGACTTCGAAATCATACTTCTCGTAATCGAGATACGGATGCGCCCGCCGCAGATCATGTTCGACGCCGCTGCCGCGTAGGTTTGGGCCGGAAAGGGCGTAGGCGATGGCGCGATCTTTCGTGATCACGCCGACATCGCGGGTGCGATCGACAAAAATCTTGTTCCGCGTGAGCAGGCTGTCGATCTCATCGAGCTGCGGGATGAAGCCGTCGAGAAAAGTTTCGAGCTGCGGGATGAACGTTTCCGGCAGGTCGCGGATTTGGCCGCCGACCCGGGTGTAGGAAGTGGTGAAGCGCGCGCCGGTCAGGAGTTCGAACAGATTATAGAGCTTCTCGCGCTCGGTGAAGGTGTAGAGAAAAACCGTCATCGCTCCGAGGTCGAGCGCCATCGCGCCCAAGCCCAGCAAGTGGGCGGAAAGTCGCGCCGTTTCGCAGCAAATGACCCGGATCGCTTTCCCGCGCGGCGGAAGTTCCCAGCCCATCAGCTTTTCGACGGCGAGGGTGTAGGCGACGTTGTTCGCGAGCGGCGCAAGATAATCGAGCCGGTCCGTGTAGGGCACGAACTGGTTGTATTGCATGTTCTCCGCGATCTTTTCGTCGCCGCGATGGAGGTAGCCGACATCGGGCGTCGCCTTCGTCACCAGTTCGCCGTCCAGTTCGAGGACGAGCCTCAGGACGCCGTGAGTCGCGGGATGCGACGGGCCCATGTTGAGCACCATCTTTTCCCCAAACTCATCGCCGCCCGCCGTCGCCTTCGCTTCCGCCTGCAAAGTGCGGGCGAGGGGATCGGGAGCTTCGATTTCGCGGGTCGTGTCGGGCATACGAGGCTTTAATGCTCGCAACGCCGCCTCATCGCGCAAGTGGGAAACTCGCGCGGCCCGAGAGAAATCAGCGTTTCAGCGTGAAGGTCACCGGGATCTTGGCCGACTCCCCGGCAAACTGCGGGTATGCTTTCCAGGTTTGGATGCCATCGGCGGCTGCTTTATCAAACGGCGGATAACCGGAACTCTCCAGGATTCTCACCGCCGTCGGATGACCATCGAACCCAATCGTGAATTGAAGCAGGACGGTGCCGTCTTTGTGAAAAAAGAATCGGGCCGACGAGGGATATTGAATGTTGCCGCGGCGTTCCCAGGCCGAGCCGTGTTCGCCGGCGCCGAGCAGGACGGCCCGGGCAATATTCGAATCGCGCGCATCCTTTTTGAATTCAATCGCCACAAGACGACCCGCCGTCGTGTCCGAAGGTTTGAGTTTGGCCGGGTTCAATCGCCATTTCAGAGCCGCCATCCGGGCCGCGGCATCGAGGCGTTCGCTGCCGCTCTCTTTTTCGATCTTCACCTCTTTCACGCGACCGTCATCTTTTAGGATCAGGCGGAGCATGACTTCGCCGGAAGCCTTATTCAGCGCGGAGATCAGGGGGTAAGGCGGTTGCGGAGCGGCGATCCAATCGGACTCGCTCGCCTTGCCGGAAGGAAGAGCAAAAAGAACGAGCAAGAGGAGGAGCAGGAACAATCGCATTTGCAGACGATAGAAAATGGAGTCGAACGGGGCAACGGCGGAAATCGGGCTTTGTTCTGAGGGCGCCGGGTAATGGTCTGATTCGGGATTGAAACTCGCGGCGCCCCGCGCATCATCGGGACAGATGAGAAAAATCGGACTTCTTTTTTCTGGGCAAGGTGCCCAGGCGGTGGGGATGGGGCAGGACTTGGCGAAGGGATTCATTGAGGCAGCGGATTTGTTCGAGCGCGCCGATGAAGTGCTGGGCCGCAACTTGAGCGAGATCGCCTGGCACGGCCCGATCGAGGAGCTGACCCGGACATCGAACTGCCAGCCGGCGCTGTATGTGCACGGTCTTGCCTGCCTCAGCGTCCTGCGAGAGATCGCGGGCGAGTTCCCGGTCACAGCCGCGGCCGGGTTGTCGCTCGGCGAATGGACCGCGCACGCCGCGGCTGGGACATTCTCGTTTGAAGAAGGATTGCGGCTGGTCGAACAACGCGGCCAGTTCATGGAAGCAGCCTGCGAAGCGACTTCCGGCGCGATGGCGGCGATGATCGGCGGGGATGAGGTCGCGGTTCGCAGACTAGCCGAGGCGGCCGACGTGGACGTCGCGAATTTGAATTCTCCGGGGCAAATTGTCGTCTCCGGCGAGCGGGCAAAAGTGGAAACGGCGGTCGCTCTGGCCAAGGAACACGGGATTCGTCGGGCCACGCTCCTGAATGTCGCGGGCGCTTATCATTCGCGATTAATGGAGAGCGCTTACATCAAAGTGGGTGAATCACTTAAGGACGTTGTTTTGCAAAAACCGTCCTTCCCGGTGATTAGCAACGTCAAGGGCGCTCAAGTTGAATCCGCCGACGAAATTCGCCACACTCTGCAAGCGCAGGTGACCGGGACGGTCCGCTGGACCGAGTGCGTGGAGCGGATGCTCGAGATGGGGTGCGACCTCTTCCTTGAGCTCGGCCCGGGCGCCGTCCTCGCTGGTTTGCTCCAGCGGACGCGCAAAGGGACGGAAGTTCTCAGCGTCAGCGATAGCGCGTCGCTCCAGAGCTGCGTGGAAAAATTGCGCGCCCTCGATATTTGCAAGCAGACTTAATTTTCGTGCTTCGTGCTTCGGGCTCTGGCAGAAGACCTTCCGGACTTGCACGAACGATTACTTCTGGTAAGACCGGGATTCCGCAAATGAACTTGCCGCCTCTGACTTCGCGTTCTCGCGTGATGATCTTCGCCCCGCATCCCGATGACGAATCTCTCGCCACCGGTGTGTTCCTGCAGCGGGCGGTGGCGGCGGGGGCAGCGGTCCGCCTCGTCTACGCGACCGACGGCGAACGGAATTGCTGGCCGCAACGCGTGCTCGAAGGCAAGGTGCGCATCCGCGAAAACGATCGCCGGCGCTGGGGTGCGCGGCGCCAGGCCGAAGCGCTGGCGGCTTTGCAGACCCTCGGAGTGGAGCCGGAGAACGTGGAATTCCTCTCCCTGCCCGATCAGGGCGTGACCGATTTATTGCTCGAAGGCTGCAGCGACACATTGCAGCGGTTGGCCAATATCATCGCTTCCTGGGCACCGACGCTTTTGCTGCTGCCTTCCGCGGCCGATACGCATCCCGATCACAGCGGGCTCGCCGTCCTGCTCGGCGTGGCGATTGACGACTATTTGCCGACCCAACCTGGGATGACGCAGCTCCATTATCTCGTGCACGGAGCGAGCGAGTCGTTCGCCCGCGAAGCGCACGAACTTTCCAGCAGTCCCCTGGAAAAAAAGATGAAGCAGCGCGCCATCGTTTGTCACGTCACCCAGGTCGCGCTTTCACGCCGCCGCTTTCTGGCTTACGCGAAACGCTCCGAGCGTTTCGTTATCGGCGATCGGAAAAACATCGGCGCCTGCGACGGACCGATTCATTCCTTCCTGCGCGATCGCGGTGAACTCCGCCTCCATGTCGCTTTCACCCTCAAGCCGCTGCGAGCGGAAGGAGCTTCGCTTTACCTCCTCGGCCACGACGCGAACGGCGCTCTCCGCCGTCTTCGCACCATCCTCCCGGGCCGCAGCGCCAGGATCGACCTGATCGATTGCGCGACCGGTGAGATCGCCTGCGTCGGTCGTTATCAGGGTGATGCCTTTAGCGCGGAGATTTTCCTCCCGCTCCACGGTTTTGCCGCGAGCCGCGCGGCCTTTGTAAAACTTGACCGGCGCGTCTGGTTTTTTGACGAAGCGGGCTGGATCGAGGTGGCCCCGCTGGTCTCGCCAGCGCCGGCCCTGCGCTCGCCCGTCGTGGCGCCGCGCGAGCTGGCTGTTGCCTAACGAATTTTCCGTATGAGCCTTGCCCAACAAATCGATTCCGACCTGAAAGACGCCATGCGCGCGAAGGACGCGACCAAACTCGGCGTCCTGCGGATGCTGAAATCGGCGCTCAAATACGCCGCGATCGAAAAGGCGGGCGCGGAAGGCGAGCTGGACGAAGCGGAAGCGACCGCGGTCATTCGCAAACAGGTCAAGCAGCGCCAGGATTCGATCGAGAGCTTCGAGAAAGGCGGCCGGGCCGAGCTGGCGGAGAAAGAGAAGAGCGAGCTTGGAATT
>JBKJNW010000123.1:0-3852 GCA_046593335.1 Chthoniobacterales bacterium
GAACCTCGGCGTAGGATTGCAGCCCGGGGTAAAGGATGGTGGAAGTTTTTTTGTCGGGGAGCAATCCTACGCCGAGATTCCCATCACCCAGGAGGAGGAGTTCAGTGGTAAAATCGAAACCACCGAACTGGGCAAGGAGACCATCAACGGCCAGGCTTGTAAAAAATGAAGCTCACGACCACGGACGCCGACGGTAAAACCCAGGAGGCGTTTGTCTGGCAGGCGACTAGTTGGAAGAATTTTCCGGCCCAGATCCAACTGACGCAAAAATCGAACACCTTGATTGTAAAATTTCAGGAACCCAAGCTGACCGCCCCGGAGGCGGCGCAGTTCGACATTCCCGCCAGCTATACCAAGTACCCCAGCGTGCAGGCGCTGATGCAGGCCGCGATGATGAAAATGTTCAGCGGCGGCAAATAAAAAACCGGGCGTTCCTGCGAACGCCCGGCCAACCCAAACAACCAAACGAACCCCCCTTTACGCTCCCCAATCCGGGATGAAGCACGACCAGCCCCGCATTGCGCCGGGCCGCGTACTATGGCTTCCTCCTGTCTTGCAGCGTTCTGCTGGTTCAGACGCAATTAACCCGGTCCTGTTCAAAAATTGTTGCCGTGCCAATCACATCGTCCTGCACTCATTCTTGAACCAAAGCGGCCCGGCAAAGTTGCAGAGAAAGTTTCAATCACTATGCGCATCATTAATCTAAATCCAGACACCGACATCGGGGCCAGCGCCTGGTTCGTGGACATCGACGGTCATCGACTGCTCATGGATGCCGGCGTCCACCCCAAACTCGACGGCCGCGAAAGCCTGCCGCTCTACAGTGCCATCGCCAAGGAGGAGGTCGATGCCATCGCCCTCTCGCATTGTCATCATGACCACGTCGGCTCGCTGCCTGTAGCCATGCGCCAGTTCCCCAAGGCGCACGTCTTCATGACCGACCTGAGCTACTTCATCGTCGAACGCGTGCTGCATAATTCCGTGAACGTGATGACTCGCCAGCGCGAGGAACTCGGCATCAAGGAATACCCGCTCTACACTCACGACGAAGTGGACGACATCGCGCCCATCTTCCAGGCCTATAAGTGCAACCGGGAAATCGAATGGGCCTCCTTCAACAAGGCCCGCGCCGGGCTGCCCTCGCCCACGCTGGAATTCTACGACGCCGGCCATGCCCTGGGCGCGGCCGGGATCATGGTGCGCGGACAAAAGCAGACGCTCTTCTACACGGGCGACGTTTGCTTCCACGACCAGACCCTTCTCAAGGCCGCGCGTTTCGAGGACATCAAGGCTGATGTGCTGATCATGGAAACGACTCGCGGCAATCGCGAACCGGTTCCCGGCTTTACCCGCGACGCGGAAATCGAACGCCTCGGCGTGGCCATCAAGCAGGCCCTGGATCGCGGCGGCTCCGTCATGATTCCCGTCTTCGCGCTGGGCCGGACCCAGGAAATTCTCGCCATGCTCGCGCTCCTCATGAAAAGCGGCAAGCTGCGCCGTCAGCCCGTCTTCATCGGCGGACTGGGCCGGGTCTTCACCGAGATTTACGATCTCGAAGCCCACCGCACGCATCGCAATCTGACCAACCTTCGTCTCAACGAGGCTCTGGATCTGACCGTGCTCGAAAAGGGTGCAGCCGAAAAAATGCGGCTCAACGCCCGGCGCATCTTCGTGGTCACGGCCGGCATGATGACCGAGAAGACGCCCGCGCATGATCTCGCCGCGCGCATGATGGAGGACAAGAAACACGCCATCTTCTTCGTTGGCTATGCGGACCCCGACAGCCCCGGTGGACGCCTCAAGGCGGCCAAGCAGGGCGAAACTTTCGCCTTCAGCCCGAGCGCGGGCCAGGTGACCAAGAACTGCCAGGTGGAAGACTTCGATTTGAGCGCCCACGCCAACCGCGAGGAACTGCTTGAATTCGTCGGCCAGGTGAGTCCTCACACCGTCGTCCTCGGCCACGGCGACGAGCCGGCCCGGCTATGGTTCGAGCAGCAAATCCACGCCCGCTGGCCAAAGATAAAGATTCACCAGCCGCAGCCGGGCAAGGTGATTGAGGCTTAGCGCCAGTGCTTGCCGAATCAGTCGGAGCGGGTGGGCGCATTCTTACTCGTTCCAATAAAGTTTCGCGTCCCGTCCTCCGACGAAGAGGTGGAATGGTGTTGGATTTACCGAGCTATAAAGTCGCATAGAGGAACTTGAGGCGGAGCACGGCGGGGGCTTCCGCGAGTTGATCGCGCAGGGACTGGCGCAGCCAGCGGATAAACTTCACGCTGCGCTGGGTGGCACGGCGCGCGGGCAAGAGCAGGCTGGGGAGCCGGATCCTCTGGCGGGCGGCCCTCTCCACCATCTCGGTGGTTCGTCGGGCTCGCCGCTGGTCTTCGGCCAAGTTTTCGACTCCGTGCCGCGTGGCCAGCGCTTCTTCGTAGAGCAGCATCAGGTTGTGGGTCAGCACGGCAAATTGCGCCTGCGTTTCCTTGGCCATCACGCCCGAGCCCCAGGCTTTCTTCTGGCCGAGTTTGTTCTTCAATTCGTCGAACACCTTTTCCACGTCCCACCGCCGCCGATAGAGTTCGGCCAACACGCCGGGCGGCAAATCCATCTCGTTGGTCAGGAACTCATAGGCATGGCCGGTCAACTGGTCCACAAAACAGATCAGGCGCAGCGAATGCCCGTCGCGCGTGCGCACCCGCCGGTCTTCCTGCACGCCGTGCTGGCGCGGATCCTTCCGGTCCCAGGGCAGGCTCTCTTCCCATTCGAGCACTTGATTCTCCTTGGCCCGGCTCAGGAAATACACGGCGCATTCCCGCCGGCATCGATTCCAGTAGGCAAAGTCGATGGCCGCCTTGTCATAGACGAGCAAGACCCGCCGGCCGGTCGGCACGTTCTGCCGCAGTCCGCGGGGCTTGAGGCGCTTGAGGGCGCTCATGTCGTGTTCGTGCAGGCCCTCTGCGGTGGCCAGATGCCGCAGCGCGTGGGTGCGCAGGTTCAGGCTGTAGAAGTGGCCCACGGCCATCTTGACTCCGTCATGCCGGGGGTCATGCGCGGCGGCCTTGTGCCAGTGCCCGTCGGCGGCGAAGACCTCGTAGCGGGCCAGTTCGGGAAGGTTGGCCAGGCGGTCGGGCAGTTTCGTGTTGGCGGCGGCCAGCACCGCCTGATTGACCTCCTGCAACACCGCGCAACGGCGTCCGCTATGGAGGCTGGCGAAATAGTTGGCCAGGCTGGGGGACTGGGCGTGACGTGGACCGTGCTCGTGCAGAAAGGCCCGTCCACTCGGGCTGGCTTCCAGCACGCGTTGCACGCCCAGGATCACATACTGGGGATCGCTCACTTCCGGACAGGCCCGGGCGTGGACACTCCGGGCGGCCAGGCCGTGGAGAGGTTGGAAAAAGGCGTCGTTCACGGTTTGGTTTTCAAGCGTCGGATGCATTGACGCAATTTTGGCGGACCAGCTCCACGTCAAGCCTATTTGCTGCGCGTTCGTGACTTACTGTGCGGTTTTGGCGGCGGTGCAATCCTTTTTCCACCCTGGCAAACACGACGCGCGGCAGACCCTCCACGCCACCGCCAACCACCCGCTCCACCTTCGTTTTCATTGCTCTCGATCAACACCAATCCGTGAATTGCCCGATGGCATCCGTGTGACGTTGGTGCGCCATCACCGGCGTCATCCAGGATTGGGCCTGGAGCGGGAGTAACCAGCGGAAATTCCTTTCGGATGGTGCTTGGACTGATGCCTGCCCTCTTTTTTCTTTGTTCCCTGTCCGGTTTTAGCGGTGGCTGCTCTTCCCTGAGTGAACAGGCTGATCGACCTACAACTTTTGCGCGAGTACGCCGAACGTCGCTCGAAAG
>JBKJNW010000158.1:0-5050 GCA_046593335.1 Chthoniobacterales bacterium
CAATCCGGCTACGCGGTCTACGACGGCGCGGGCCGATTGCTCGGCCGAACCACCGCAAAGAAAGGCGCCGCCGCCGCAGGACCGAGCGGGCGCACGACCCCACCTCCGCGCCGCTAAAATCCCGCGCCCCTCAGCTGTCCGTGGGCGTTCTTTCGCTGCCCAGTCCGCATTCTTCGCTGCCTTTCGCGCTCTTTCGCTACCCTTACGCGCCTCTACGACTTGTCATCCCGAGCCGCGCAGACGGCGAGGGACCTCACAGTTGCCAATCCACGCGTCCTAGATGGGAAGGCGCGTCACCTGCACTCGAAAGATCCCGCAATTCGCTCGCGAGCAGGACCCGGAGTGCACAAAATCGCGCTCGCCCTCACACCCAAAGTTTTTTTACTCGTTAGGTCGCCAGCCTCTTTACTTGCCAGCGATGGCAAAGGGAGTTATCAGGTCTTCGCATGATCGATTACATCCAGAAGGGTGGCTTGCTCATGTGGCCCATTCTGGTCTGCAGCATCATCTCGATTGCTGTTTTCGCGG
This sequence comes from Chthoniobacterales bacterium, assembly GCA_046593335.1. Classification (GTDB taxonomy): domain Bacteria; phylum Verrucomicrobiota; class Verrucomicrobiia; order Chthoniobacterales; family UBA10450; genus Palsa-1392. The sequence goes on from JBKJNW010000158.1 coordinate 529, forward strand.
AGCGGCTTTTTTATTTTCACCGGGCTACCATTCACGTCGGCGAATTCCTGCAGGGCCTCTCCAATCTGGTCCAGCGGCGCAATTTCGCCGAGGCGCTGCATGAATGCGCCGGCACTCCCGGACCGGTTGCGCGGGTCATTCACGCTGCCATCATCCGGCACGAAGCCCCGCGGGCTGAGCTGCGCGAGATCGTACAGGAAGCCGGCCAGCTCGAGGTGCCGAAGCTGGAACGCTTTCTCGGTGTGCTCGCCACCCTCGCTTACCTGGCTCCACTCATTGGTTTGTTAGGCACAGTGACGGGAATGATCGAGGCCTTTGGCATGGTCTCTTCCAACGGCGGCTATGCGACCGTGACGGAATTGTCGACCGGGATTTACAAGAGTTTGCTTACAACCGCGGCCGGCCTCGTCGTCGCTACTCCGACTTTTGTTGGCTACAGTTATCTCTCGTCGCGGGTGAATGCGCTGCTGCACGACATGGAGCGGGCCGGCATTGAGGTCGTGCACATGCTGACCGATCACGCGCCTTCGGCCGAGATCATCAGTTTTCAACAGGCGCAGGACAAAGCGGCGCTGCGGCGGGGCGAACGCTAGGTGGCGCGGCCCTTCGTTCTCGCGCCTAACGAGAAATGAAGCTTTCCCGGACGAGCAACATCAGCTTCGGCTGGCTTTATGTCTTCCCCCTCCTCGACGTCGTTTTTCTCCTCATCTTTTTCTTTCTCCTCAGCTCCAGCTTTGTCCTTCAGCCCGGGATCGCGGTGACGGTGCCCTTCTCGCGCTTCACCCTCGGCCCGCAACCGAATCAGCAGATCATCAGCATCACGGCCGGCCCGAACCCGGCGATTTACTTGCGCGACCAGAAGGTCACGCTCGACCAGCTCGGCCCGGCGCTTGACCTGACGAAACGCGAAGGCCGTTCGATCGTGATCAAGGCGGACCGGCTCGTTTCCTACGACCTGGTCATGGCGGTGACGAATGCCGCCCTCGAACGCGGGATCAAATCGGTCGCGCTCGCCACCACTCCGCAACAGTGAACGCGGAGAGTTACGCTTCCGCCGCTCCCGGCGGCTTGCTTTTTCACTGGGAAAAGCCGCGCCGGCGCAAAGTCGCGATTGCTGGTTTTCTGGTGGCGTCGGCCGCGCTGCATGCCCTTTGCTTTTATCTTTTCCAGGTCGTCTATCCGTCGGCGATTTCGCTTTTGCCGCCCCCGGCGCAGGTGACTCTAATCGCGCCGAACTCGGCCGAGGCGCAGACGTTCCTGGCCTGGCTGGAGGCGGAAGATCCCGCGCTCGCCTCGCAAACGCAGCGGCCGGCGGATGCGCGCGCCTTCCAGTTGCCCAAGGTGGCCCACGTTCCTTCTTATCTCGCCGTCCCGCCGCGGTTGAAGGAATTGCCCACCGGTAAAACTGCGCCCGCCGCTCCCTCCGCCATGCCGCCCGCGCCTGTGCCGGTTGCGCCTGCGCCCGCTTCCGCTCCCGCCTCGCCCGCGCCGACGGTGCTGATTTTCTCCGAGGCGCTGCGCGAAATCCCGGTCACGCACCCGGCGCTGAAATTTCAGGCCAGCTTGCGCGACGCCCCGGAAAGCGCGCGTTTTCGCATCGCGGTCGATTCGTTAGGCACGATCCGCTACAGCCTGCTCGAGCAGTCTTCCGGCGACGCCGCGCTCGACGAACAGGCTCGGCAATATCTCGCCCTCTGCCGCTTCGTGCCGAATCCAAAACCGGGCCCGGAAGACGCGCTTACCTGGGCGCTCGCCACCTTCCAGTTCGGCGCTGATCTCGCCTTGCCGCCGGGCGCGACGGAGCGCGCGCCGTGATTCGGGTCAGCCTCGCGGCCCTGGTCACGATTTATCTGCTCCTTTTTCTTGCGGCGGTTTTTCTCCTCTGGATACTTGGCGAGTGGAATCGTCGACGCCGTGAGCAGCGGGCTCTGCGCCACCGGTTACGGTGTGTGATTTGCGCTTTCGAGTTCGAAGACCGAACGACGACGCTTTTGCCTCGTTGTCCGCGCTGCGGCAGCTTGAACGAACGTTTTAAACTGGATCGAATTTAAATCATGGGAATGTGGATTGGCCGGAATCGTAAAGCACGCGTGACCTATGGCTTCGACGAGATCGCTCTCGTCCCGGGCCGCGTGACAATTAACCCGAACGAAGTCGACACCACCTGGCGCCTCGCGCGCGGAGGCGAAACGCCGCTGGAATTCAAAATCCCCATCCTGGCCAGCGCGATGGATGGCGTGGTCGACGTCCGTTTCGCCATCGCGATGGGTAAACTCGGCGGCCTTGCCGTGCTCAATCTCGAAGGCGTGCAAACGCGCTACAAGAATCCCCAGGAGGTCCTGCAAAAAATTGTCGACGCCGACAAATCCCAGGTCACGGCGTTGCTCCAGAAAATTTACACCGAGCCAGTGCAGGAAGATTTGATCGCGGCCCGGATCCGCGAGATCAAGGACTCGGGCGTGCCGGCAGCGGTCAGCTCGATTCCGCAGCGGGCGGAGCATTTCGGCGCGATCGCGCAGGAGGCCGGGGCGGATATTTTCGTCGTGCAAAGCACCGTCTCGACCGTGCGGCATATTTCCTCGGAATATAAGTCGCTCGAGCTCGCGAAATTTTGCAGCGACATGCGCATCCCGGTCATCGTCGGCAACACCGTCGGCTTCGACGCCACTTATGAAATCATGGAGTGCGGTCCGGCCGCGGTCCTGATCGGCGTCGGCCCGGGCGCGGCCTGCACTTCGCGCGGCGTGCTTGGCCTTGGCGTGCCGCAGGTCACCGCGACGGTCGATTGTGCGGCGGCGCGCGACGCTTATTTCAAGAAAACCGCGCGCTATGTTTCCATCATCACCGATGGCGGCATGAGCAAAGGCGGCGATGTCTGCAAAGCCTTCGCCTGCGGCGCGGACGCGGTCATGGTCGGGAGCGCGTTTGCCAGGGCGCATGAGGCGCCGGGACACGGCTACCATTGGGGCATGGCCACCCCGCATGCCAATCTCCCGCGCGGCACGCGGATCAAGGTCGGCGCGACCGGTTCCCTGAAACAGATTTTATTCGGACCGGCCGAGGTCGACGACGGCAGCCAAAACCTCGTCGGCGCAATCACGACCTGCATGGGCAACGTCGGGGCCAGTTCGCTCCCGGAATTTCAGCAAACCGAAATCATCATCGCACCCTCCATCCGGACGGAGGGCAAACTCTTCCAGACCGTGCAAAGCGTCGGAATGGGATCGAGCTGACCCGGAAGTGACAAAGGCCGGGTGATGAGTGACAGGTAGTCGCTGAACTCACTTTTTGAATGAACCGACGAGTCGTCATCACTGGAATGGGCGTGGCCACGCCGTTAGGCATGGAGCTGGAGCCCTATTGGCAAAATCTGCTCGAGGGCAAAAGCGGCATCGTCGAGATCTCGCGCTTTGATACCACGGGCTACGATTGCCGGATCGCGGGCGAGATTCGCGACTTTGATCCGAAGACGGTTTTCAATAATCCCAAGGAACACAAGCGGACCGATCGCTTCGCCCATCTCGCCATGGCAGCGACGAAAAGCGCGATGCGCGATTCCGGGATCGACCTCGACAAGATCAACCGCGATCGCTTCGGCGTCCTCGTGAGCAGCGGGATTGGCGGACTGAAGACCCTCGAAGATCAGCACACCGCGCTTGTGACGAAGGGCCCGGGGCGCGTTTCCGCCTTCACCATTCCGATGCTCATCAGCAACATGGCGAGCGGGCTGATCTCGATGGAGTTCGGGCTGCGCGGACCGAACATGTGCATCGTCACCGCCTGCGCCACTTCAAACAACGCCATCGGCGAAGCCTGGCGTATCATTAAATTTGGCGACGCCGACATCTTCCTCGCCGGCGGCTCGGAAGCGGCCATCATCCCGATCGGCCTCGGCGGCTTTTCGGCGATGAAAGCGCTCAGTACGCGCAACGATGAACCGCAGCGCGCCTCACGGCCCTTCGATCGCGACCGCGACGGTTTCGTCATGGGCGAAGGCGCGGGCGTGATGGTGGTCGAAGAACTCGAGCACGCCAAAGCCCGCGGCGCGAAAATCTGGTGCGAACTGGCCGGCTACGGTCTCTCAAGCGACGCCTATCACATGACGGCGCCGCCGCCCGATGGCGATGGCGCGGCCCGCGCGATGAAGATGGCGCTCGACCATGCCGGCGTGCGACCGGAAGAGGTCGACTACGTTAACGCACACGCCACTTCGACCGGCCTCGGCGACATTTGCGAAACGCGCGCGATCAAGACCGTCTTCGGCGAACACGCCAAAAACGGGCTCGCCATCAGCTCGACAAAATCGATGACCGGGCACTTGTTAGGCGGGGCGGGGGCGATCGAGATGGCGGCCTGCGCCATGGCCATCCGCGACGGCAAGATTCCGCCCACGATCAATCTCGAAAATCCCGATCCGGAGTGTGATCTCGATTACACCCCAAATGTCGCGCGCGAAAAAAGAGTGCGCGTCGCGGTCAATAATTCGTTCGGCTTCGGCGGTCACAACGCGACGCTCGTCGCG
>JBKJNW010000072.1:0-56930 GCA_046593335.1 Chthoniobacterales bacterium
GGGAATGCCAGGTCTATTCCGAGATCGTCCGGCATGACATCACCGCGGCCGAAATCCAGCAGCTCGCGCCCAAGGGCATCATCCTCTCCGGCGGCCCGGCCAGTGTTTATGAAAAGACCGCGCCTCAGCTTGACCTCCAGGTCTTTTCGTTAGGCATTCCTGTCCTCGGCATCTGCTACGGAATGCAACTGATGGCCCGCCACCTCGGAGGCGAAGTCGAGTTCAGCGACCGGCGCGAATATGGAGCCGGGCTGCTGCAAATCGAAGGCGGCACGCCTCTCTTCGACGGGTTGGGCGGGCAGATGGACATCTGGAACAGCCACGGTGACAAGCTGACCGGGCTCCCGGAAGGTTTTCGCGCCATCGCCCACACCGAAAATTCCGCCTTTGCCGCGATCGAAGACAGCGCGCGCCGGCTCTACGCGCTCCAGTTTCATCCCGAGGTCTCGCACACCCCGCGCGGGAAAGAAATCATCGAGAATTTCCTCTTCCGCATCTGCCATTGCGCGATGGATTGGACGATGGGGTCGTTCATCGACGAGGCCTGCGACCGCGTCCGGCAGCAGGTCGGCGACGAGAAAGTGGTGCTCGGCCTGAGCGGCGGGGTCGACTCCTCGGTCGCGGCCGCGCTTTTACACAAAGCGATCGGCGACCAGCTCACCTGCATCTTCGTCAACAACGGGCTCCTGCGGCAGAACGAGGCCGAGATCGTGCAGCGGGTCTTCGGCGAGAATTTCCAGATCAAACTCAAATACGTCGACGCCTCGGAGAGTTTTCTCCGGCTGCTCGAAGGAGTGACCGATCCCGAGACCAAGCGCAAAGTGATCGGCGGCGAATTCGTTAGGGTATTTGAAGAAGCGACCAAGGAACTCCTCGCGCAAGACCGGGCCGACCAGCGACCGCACGCTGGCTATCGCTTCCTCGCCCAAGGCACGCTTTATCCCGACGTGATCGAGAGCGTCGCCATCGGCGGCAATCCGGCGTCGCTGATCAAGAGCCACCACAACGTCGGCGGGCTCCCGGAGAAAATGAATTTCGAGCTGGTCGAGCCGCTCCGGCAGCTCTTCAAGGATGAGGTGCGGCAGGCCGGTCAGCAGCTCGGTTTGCCTAACGAAATCGTGCATCGCCAGCCTTTTCCCGGACCGGGGCTTGCCGTCCGGATCCTGGGGGAAGTGACCGAGGAGCGCCTTCGCATCCTGCGCGACGCCGATGCGATCGTGGTCAGCGAGATGAAGGCTTCGGAGTGGTATTACCGGGTCTGGCAATCCTTCGCCGTCCTTCTCCCGGTTCGCTCGGTCGGGGTCATGGGCGACCAGCGCACTTATGAAAACACCATCGCGCTCCGCATCGTCGAGAGCCAGGACGGCATGACCGCAGATTGGGTGCGGCTGCCGTATGAAATCCTCGCCCGCATCTCGAGCCGGATCGTGAACGAAGTCAAAGGCGTCAACCGCGTCTGCTACGACATCTCGACCAAGCCGCCGAGCACGATCGAGTGGGAGTGAAAATCCACGTCCTCGACACCCGGCACGTCGGCCGGCCCGGAATCATCGCCGCCACTGCGCTGGAAACGAACGACGGCATCGCCCTTTTCGACACCGGAGCCGATGCGACTTTTGCAAATATCGCCAGCGCAATGCGCACGGCGGGCTTCGCGCCTAACGACGTCCGCGATGTTTTTCTCAGCCACATTCATCTCGATCACGCCGGAGCCGCGTGGCATTTCGCCGAGCTGGGCGCGACGATCCACGTCCATCCGCGCGGCGCGCGCCATCTCGTGGATCCGTCGCGCCTGATGGAATCGGCCACACGCATTTTCGGCGACGAAATGCAGCGGCTCTGGGGCGAAATGCGACCGATCGCGGAGGACAAGGTGAAGGTGACGGAGGACGGCGAGGTCATCCGCGCAGGCGAGTTCGAAGTGCGCGCGCGCGCCACGCCGGGACACGCCTCGCATCACAATGTTTATCAATGGGACGATCACCTCTTTGGCGGCGACGTCGCTGGGGTGCAACTCGATGATGGCCCGCCCGTTCCGCCATTCGTCCCGCCGGAGCTGCACGTGGAATCGTGGCTGGAATCGATCGATCGCATGCGCGCCATGCCGGTGACTCAACTTTATCTTCCACATTTCGGGCAGGTTAGCGGCGATCTGCCGAAACACTTCGACGCGCTCGAGGAGCGGGTGCGCCGCTGGGCGAATTGGTTCCGCGATGAACTTCGCCAAGGCCGTACCGAGTCGGAATTGATCCCGGCCTTTGCCGCCTACGAAGCGAGTGATATTCTCGCCTCCGGCGCGGCGGAGGATCGCTGGGAAGACTACGAAAAGGCCGACCCAAGCTTCATGGCGGTAGCAGCCTCGATTCGCTACTGGCAGAAGTATCATCCCGAAGCGCTTGCCTGACGAATCGTAAGGGCCGGCCCTTCGGCAGTCTCTTCCCCGGAACACATTTTTCGCAGCTCCGATAAAATTTCGGGCGTTTTGCATCCGCTCCGAGCCACCGGTCGTAGTTCTACGTCATGACTGGTGCATATCGGCGAAAGTTTGTCGCCATCGTAATCCTCCTGGCCCTCGTGGCGGGCATCGGGTTTGGAATCTCCCAACGCCGTTCACCACGGAAGTCCACCCTCGTCCCTGCGGCGCCTGTTGCAGTCACATCGAACCCCCTTCAGCTCGTTCTCACCCCGTTGGGTGGCACAGAGAAGATCGACCAGGACATCGTCAAACTTCAGGACCGGATCAAGACCGCGCCTAATCTCGCTCCCCAGCTTCTGGAGCGGCTCGGCTGGACGTTTGTCGACAAGGCCCGCATCAGCAGCGATCCCGGTTACTACAAGCTGGCGGAGCAATGCGCCGACGCGATTGGCCAGAAAGTCCCAGACTCAGCCGACGGCGAACTGCTGCGCGGCCATATCTATCACGCGCTTCATCGTTTTAAGGATGCGGAAGCGGTCGCGCGCAAACTCGTGGCGCAGCGGACCTTCGTTTTCGACTACGCGCTTCTCGGTGATGCCCTGATGGAGCAAGGCCGGCTAAACGAAGCCGTCGATGCCTACCAAAAGATGGTCGACCTCAAGCCCTGCCTCCAAACTTACAGCCGAGTCGCATATATGCGCTGGCTCAAGGGCGATCTCCCCGGTGCCATTCAAGCGATTCGTTATGCCGTCACCGGGGGAAGCATTCTTGAGCCTGAACCGGTAGCCTGGGCCTATACCCGTCTCGCTTTCTACGAATTGCAGGCTGGCAACCTGGAAGCGGCCCAGCGTTCGACCGAGCTGGCGACTTCCTATGTGCCTGAGTATGCCGCCGCGCTCCTGATGCGGGGCCGCATTCTTCTGGCAGGCAGCAAACCGGCCGAGGCTGTGGCCGTTCTTCGCCCTGCCGCGGAAAAGAGTCCTCTTCCGGAATACCTTTGGACTTTGGCCGATGCCTTGCGCGCCGAGGGTCAGCCCGAAGAGGCGTCCGTCGTCGAGAAAAAGCTCTTCGCGACGGGAACAGCGAATGATCCCCGGACCTTTGCTCTCTATCTCGCCACGCGCGGCACTCAAACCGACCTGGCTCTCCGGATCGCCAAAGCGGAACTGGATACGCGCCAGGATATTTTCACCCGCGACGCGGTCGCCTGGGCTGCATACCGGAAGGGCGACCTCAAAACTGCGCAGGAGAATAGTCGGGCGGCACTCTCAGAAGGAACAAAAGACGCCCGTCTCTTTTACCACGCCGGCATCATCGCCGCGGCTTCCGGCCAAACCACGGAGAGCCAGACTTACCTCAATGAGGCCAAAGCCCTCGAGCAAATGCTCATGCCCTCGGAGCGGACTTCCTTGGAGCAAAAACTCGCTTTCCTCCCCAGTCCTGAAACTCAGGTTTCCTCCAGATAAGACAAACCTAAAGCCAAAGAAAGATCACCAACAAAGTCATATGAAAAACAAACGATTCCTTGGGCTGGCCAGCCTCGCTCTTGCCGCCCTATCCCCGCTCGCCCTTTTCCCGGGCGAGGCCCGGGCTTCCAGTCACATGGACGCCCCCCTCATCACGCTGGACCCGTCGGCCAATACGACGGACGTCTATGCCTTCCTCCATGAAGAAGGTGGCGAAAAAGTCCTGGAAACCGCTCTCGCCGTCTATCCTTTCGAGGAACCCGGCATCGGCCCTAACAAATATAACTTCGACGACAACGTTCTCTATCAGATCGACGTCGCTCTAGGCGATGATCTCGCCACCGGCGCGGCTACCCTCTCCTACCAGTTCCGTTTCACGACCACGTTCAAGAACCAGGATACGATTCTGCAGTCTTTTCTCGGGGTCATCAACGCGGTCGATGATGCCAGCCAGAATCTCACTCAGAACTATACCGTGACCAAGGTTGATCACAGGGATAATTCCACCACCGAGCTCGGCTCGGGTGTGGTTCCGCCGAACAACCAGGGCATCGCCACGCCACTCTACAACATTGATGACAATGGGGAGAACGCCGCCAAGCCGGGCGTCGCGACGGATGACGCTTTGGACAGCTATACCAAGACTTCGATCTCGACTTTGTCGAGCGGCTATACATCGTTCGCCGGTCAGCGCGAAGACGGCTTCTATGCCGATATTCAGGCGGTCTTCGACCTGTTGAATTTCCGCACCGGAACGAACGTCTTCGATAGCCAGGCTGGCTTCAACGTTCACACCATCGTGTTGCAAATCCCGGTGAGTGAACTTGGCGGCGACCAGCAAGTGGTGGGCGTTTATGCCACGACCAGTCGGCAAACCACTCGCGTGCTGAGCGAAGGCCCGGCCTCAGTGCCGCCGGTCAATACCGGCCCGTTTGTGCAAGTCGGCCGTCAGGGCAACCCGCTTTTCAACGAGGGTCTCGTTGCGCTGAAGGACAAGGATCTCTACAGCCGCACCCTGCCGACCTCCGATGCGACTCTCTTCCAGCAATACGCTTCCTCGCCGGAACTGGCAAAGCTAATCAACGCCCTTCTCTTCAACGGTGAGATGACCGCGATCGAAGAAAATCGCACTGATCTTGTCGGTATCTTCATTCCTGACGTCATCAAGGTTGACCTCTCGACCGCTCCTGCGCGTCTCGCCGGTGGCGGGCCGGACTTTGTCGCTAACCCGGATGACGCCGGCTTCAGCCGTCTTGGAATCTTCGGTGGAGACACGCTGACCAGCACCGTCCAGCCAGGTTTCTTCAATAACGGCACCGTCCCGGGCGGTTGGCCGAACGGTCGTCGTTTCGGCGATGACGTCGTCGACATTGCGGTCACCGCGATCCTGAGCGACCTGCGTGATCCGGCTAACCCGATCATCACTTCCGCCGATGGGATTGATAACGTGAGTAAGAACGACAGCGTCTACAATCGCGTCTTCCCGTATGCAGGCACACCGCATAACGGTCGCAACCACACTCATCACACTGCCTTGGCCATAGTCACTGAAGATCGTTTCCAGAACATTTCCACCCGCGGACCGGTTGAGACCGGCGATAGCGTTCTCATCGGCGGTGTCATCATCGGCGGCAGCGCCAACAAGCAGGTCATCTTCCGTGCCCTCGGGCCCTCCCTGCCTGGCGTCTCCGATCCGTTGGCTGATCCGACGCTCGAGATCTACCAAGGCAGCACCTTGATCGCGACGAACGATAACTGGAAGGACTCCCAGGAAGCGGAAATCACCGCCACTGGGCTAGCTCCGACCAATGATGCGGAATCGGCGATTGTTGCCGACCTGGCTCCCGGCGCCTACACCATGATCATTCGCGGTAAGAATGGCACCACCGGTGTGGCCCTGGTTGAAGGCTACGACCTGGATCAATAAGGAGACTTAAGGAGCATGACCCACGTCACGCTCTCAATTTAACCGGGCGGCGGTCGCCGATCGCCGCCCTAACCAACTGTGGAGTGAGTAGCTTGCGGGTCGGTCGGATTAGTTCCGATCGGCCCGCTCGCTTTCTGGATAATAACCGAATTTTCCTCGACCGGTATGATGCGACTGGCGATCAGCTTTCTATTTCTGGTTTCGGGCCTGAGCGCTTTCGCGCATGACCCGGGCTTAAGCTCAGTCAACCTGCGCCTGGAGTCGGAAAGGATCACTGCCGTTGTCACTTTCAACGATCGCGATATCTCGACCGTTCTCGGGGAAGATCCGCAAGCTGTCCGACAGGGCGGAGCGGTTATACACGGAAAACTGGAGGCCCTGGCCAGGCGTGCTCTGCGTCTCGACGCAAATGGGCAACAGACCGCGCCCGCAACGACATCGGCCAAGGTCGATCAGAATAAGAACGTCGAGTTTAACTATACTTATCCCTGGACATCCGAAATCCGGTCCATCACCATTCACTCTCAGCTCCTCCCCGAAATGCCGTTTGGGCATCGCCAGTCTTTCGTCGCGCTGGGCGTTTCCGGCAACGAACTCGGGCGCAGCCTGCTAAGTGGGCGGGAAACTGAGGCGACCTTTGTCCCTGACGAAGCCGCAGCCCCTCCCAGTCACTCGTTCCTCGACTTTTTCTTGTTAGGCGTGCGCCATATCCTGACCGGTTACGATCATCTGCTATTTCTTTTCGGTCTTCTGATCGTCTGCCGCAATCTCCGCCAGGCAGCTCTCCTCATCACCTGCTTTACCATCGCCCACTCAGTCACCCTTGCGCTCTCCACCTTTGGCTTGGTTCACTTCCCGAGTCGCTGGATTGAATCAGCAATCGCGGCCTCGATCCTCTATGTCGGCCTCGAGAACGTGATGCGGGGTGATGGCCATCTCCGCGGACGCTGGCTGCTCACCTTTGCCTTCGGCCTCGTCCACGGGATGGGATTTGCGGGGGTTCTGCGAGAAATGGGCGTGGCCGATGGCGGCTGGTCCACCGTCGCGCCCCTCGCCGGCTTCAATCTCGGCGTGGAAGCCGGGCAACTGAGCGTCGCGGCTATTCTTCTCCCTCTGCTCCTGAGCCTGCGGAAAAATCCGCGTTACTTGCGCGTCGCGATTCCGGCGGCTTCGATTGTCGTCGCCGCGGCCGGAGGCTGCTGGCTGGTGCAGCGCGTCTTCTTCAGCTAGCCAGCTTCTAGAATTAAGAGCTTCTGAAACTCCGGATGATCGCGCAACGGATCCCACTGCGGCTCGATGCGGAGGGTGCCGGGAGTCGGCCCGCCCGGTAGCCTAACGAGCTGCGATAGTTCAGCCACGGCGCGTTCGCGTTCGCCGATCTGGGCGTAGATGACCGCCAGGTTCACCGCCAGGAGCGGCCCATCCAGGGCATCGGCGGACACCGGGAGTAATTCGACCCCGCGTTGTCCCGCAGCGATGGCCTCGTTAGGCCGGCCCAGCATCGCTTCCAGCAGACCGAGCATGACAAGCGATTTGGGAGTCTCCGGGGAACGCGCGAGATCAGCCAAGACCACTTCACGCGCGAGAGCGAAGGCGCGCGCGGCGTCTTCGGACTGATCGCGACCGCGTGCGATCAAGCCCACATACCACTCCCGGGAAACCGTGTAGTCATCGAGCGCGCCGGCGAATCCGCCCAAACCAAAATCAGTGAACTTGTCTTGCGCACATCCCTGCAGTTGCCGATCCGCTTCATCATAATCGCGTTCCATTAACGCCAGTCGAACCGCGATCGTGGTGACAGCGCCGCCGGGATCGAAGTCAGCCGGGACGCGGTCCAAGGTTTTGCGCAATGGCCCCGGGTCGCCCGCCTTGCGCAGTGCGAGATCCGCGCGCGCGAGCGGAATAAGATGGGCCGTGGGAGACATGGCCGCCGCTTCCTCCAGGACCTGGTCCGCTTCCGCATAACGTCGCAGATAGGTCAGCGTCTCGGACAGATTCCAGAGCGCCGAAATGTTGCGCGGATCGAGCTGCCGCGCCCGTTCCAGGTGCACGATCGCTTCCTCCCAATGACCGCGCCGGCGATCGATGATCCCGAGCGCGCCCGGCACTTCCGATTCGTTAGGCAAAGCGCGTTGAGCCAGGGCCAGTTCGCGCACCGCCGAGTCGTAATCGCGCGAGGCGTAGTAGTAATAGAAGGCCAACGCCACCCGCGCCTCGCCCATATCGGGGCGAATCTTGAGCGCCGCCTCCGCGGACCTCCACGCCTTTGCCAGGCGCTGGGGATTCTTGTCGTAGCCGAACCAGAAAAGTTCGCTGTGAATGCGCGAGGCGAGACAATGCGCGAGGGCAAATTGCGAGTCGAGCGCGAGCGCCCGGTCGAGCAAGGGAAGCGCCTTTTCCCCGTTCTCGTGCGGATCGCCGATGCCGCTCCAGCGGAAGAAATCGCGCGCGCGCACGTAGAGATCGTGCGCTTCCAGGTTGGTCGTCGGGGGAACTTGCAGGCGGGCCTTTTCCGACGGTGAAATTTTCGCCCGCAACGCCCTAACGATTCGCTCCGCCAGCTCGCTCTGAATGGCAAACAAATCCGTCAACTCGCGATCGAAGGTCTCGGCCCAGACGTGCGCGTCGGTCCGGGCATTAATCAACTGGGCGTTAACCCGGACGCGGTTGCCGGAGCGTCGCACCGTGCCTTCGAGAATGTGCGCCACGCCTAGCGCTTCGCCGATCTCGCGCAGGTTGCGCCCCCCAGTGCGGTACTGCTGCACCGAAGTGCGACTGATCACCTTCAGGTCGGCGATACGCGCCAGGCTGGAGAGAATGTCATCGTGCACGCCGTCGGCAAAAAAGGCGTTTTCGCGGTCATCGCTCAGGTTTTCAAAGGGCAGCACGGCGATGCTTTTGTCGGGCACATCGGTCGCAGCCGTGGCCGGCGCCGCCGCCGGCAGCAGCTCCGCGGTGCGCTTGATCCCCGACGGAGTGAGATCGTAAGCCCAAGCGAGAATGATCGCGATCGGAAACCCGAGGCAAAGCGCGACGATGACAAGACGAATCGTCCAGTTCGGGATTTCAAAAAAAGGGAAAACCTGGGTCGCGACCTGGACCAGGACCCAGGCGACGACGATGTAGGCGACGGCGACGCGATAGACTTTGCGCCGCTTTAGTTCAACGAAGAATTGTTTCAGCGCCGCGCCCCGTGAAGGCGCCTGCTGGTAGCTCCGCTGCGGGCTCATACGATGCTTATGGCGCGAGATCGGACAAGCGGCAACTGTAGCCGGGGTCGCTGACCCCGGACGAGCGTTTCCATGGGCGAGGTGAGCGAAAGCCTGGATGTGGGGATACGCTCACTTAGGCAGCTTTCTTCCTGCTGGGCGACCGGGGACAGCGTCCCCGGCTACAACCGGCAGGCGCAGCGGCCCTCAGGGCGCAAGCAACTCCGTGAGATCGTCGTTCGTTAGGCCGGTCATGAGAGGTTCCTCGGTTTCGAGCATGGCGCTGGCCAGCTCGCGCTTCCGATTTTGCAGGTGGAGGATCTTTTCCTCGACCGTGTCGCGCGCGATCAGCTTGTAGGAAGTGACCACCCGCTTCTGCCCGATACGATGCGCGCGATCGGTCGCCTGCGCTTCGACCGCCGCGTTCCACCAAGGATCGAAATGGATCACGGTGTCGGCGGCGGCGAGATTCAGGCCGACGCCGCCAGCCTTCAGACTGATGAGGAAGACCGGGATGGCCTCGTCGTTCTGGAAGCGGTCGACCTCGCGTTGCCGGTCCCTCGTTAGGCCAGCGAGGTAACAATGCGCCGTCCCGCTCGCCTCCAAACGGCTCCGGATGAGGTCGAGCATTTTCACGAACTGGCTGAAGATCAGCACCCGATGTCCGCCATCGATGATTTCTTCCAGCAGCTCGTCCAAGAGATCGAGCTTGGCCGAGGAGTCGCCTTGCTCGTTAGGCGGAAGTCCGAGCAAACGCAGGTCACAGCAGGTCTGGCGCAGACGCAGGAGGCCGGTCAGCATTTTCATCCGGGTCGCGCCGTCGTTTGCTCCGCCTGCGCCGATGCCCTGCAGAATCTCGCGCAGGAGCGCGTGGTAGGTCGCGCGCTGAGTCGGACCGAGCTCACAAGGCACCACTTGCTCGATCTTTTCCGGCAGCTCGCGCGCGACTTCGGCCTTGCGACGTCGCAGAAGAAAGGGACGCAAGCGGCGCGCAAGGCGGCGTTGCAGGACCGGCTCGGGTCCGCTCGCCAGCGGCCGCTCGTAACGTTCGCGGAAATCGTTCCGCGTCCCGAGGTAACCCGGGGCGACGAAATTCATCAGCGACCAGAGATCGCGGACCGAGTTTTCCATTGGAGTGCCGGTGAGCACGAAACGCCGCCGCGCATTGAGGCTAAAGGCGGCCTGCGCGTTTTGCGTGTCGGGATTCTTGATGTGCTGGGCCTCATCCAACACCACCGTGCTCAAGGGAAGGCCGGAGTAGAACTCGGCGTCGCGCCGGAGCAATCCGTAACTCGTTAGGCCAAGATCGTGCTCGGCGAGGCGCCCGATTTTTTCCGCGCGGGCCGGGCCGTCGATCCGCAGCACTTTCAGATCCGGAGTGAAGCGGGCCGCCTCGCGCTGCCAATTGGAAAGAAGCGAGGTCGGGCAGACGATCAAGGCGGGACCGTGCCCGCGCTCGAGGCGAAGGAAGGCGAGGGTTTGAACGGTTTTACCGAGGCCCATCTCGTCGGCCAGGATGCCGCCGAGATTTTGCGCAGCGAGCGCGGCCAGCCACTGCACGCCGGTTCGTTGGTAATCTCGGAGCTGGTCGGCCAGCGGACCGAGCGCGGTGATGGCAGGCGCAGCGTAGAAAAGATGGGAGGCGCCAAGCAAACAGGCGCCGATTTCCTCCGCCGTGTTCGTTAAATAAGCGGCTTGGATGTTTTTCAGCCGGTAGACGCCGGGCTGGCTTTGCCGCGGATCCGCATCGCGCAGGACCTGTTCGAAATCATCGAGCGCATCCGGATTAAGTACTGCGATTTTCCCATTCGTTAGGCGAACCTGGCTCTGGCCGGAGCGCAAAAGGCGCTGCACCTCGGCCAGTGGAATGCCCTCCCCGGTCCCGGTCGCGACCGAATATTTGAGTTCGAACCAATCTTCACCCGAACGCACGATCTCGATCGTGGGCGAGACCGGCTCGAGTTCGCTGCTCGCTTTTTCCAGCCGCGGCGAAACGGAAACATCCCACTCCGGCATGAGAGTCGGGTAATCGAAGGCGAAGAAACGCACGATCCGGCCCGGATCGCGCATTTCGAATGCATCGCGCGCGGAGGTGAAGCCAGCGCGCTCCAGGCGCGCGACCGCTTCCTTCTCGGCGGCGAGGTTGCGGACCAGAAGACGCTCATTCGACATCCGATCGCGAAATGCGAAGCGCTTTTCCGGCTCGGAGACCGGCGGAAAGGCCGGACGATCGCCATAGTGACAGCGAAGAATGGCGCGCAGATGCTGCAAGGAACCTTCCAGTTGGAGGCGAAACGATGGCTGCGCTTGCTCGACCGCGGGGAGCGAGATGTCCGGAGGCAACTCGACGTCCGCCACTTCGCGCCAGAGGGGAAGCTCGAGGGCGAGGAATTCGTCCACCTCCTCGCTCCGTAGCCGGAACGACTCGCGCAAGACATTCGTTAGGCGCGTCGGCAAGGCGCTTCCGATCTCGAGAAAATCGGAGCCGCGCAGAAGCCACGCCTCCGCGCCGGCGAGGAGCGGGATTTCTTTCTCCGCCAACCGGGCTGAGACTTCGAACCCCTCTCCGACTTTGCGCAACGTAAGCGCCGGGCGATAAGGCTCCCCCGCCACCCGTGCCGCCGTAGATTTGCCAAAGCCGAGCCGGGGATGGCCGCGCAACGCCGGCAGCCAGCGGAGAAAGGCCGCGGCCGAAAGCATATTCACCGCAGTCGCTTCCATGCCTAACGAACCAAGCGCGGCCAGGTCAAACTCGTCGCAGCCGAAACGTTCGCCGCGCGGGAGGCCATCGAGCGTTACCCGGCGGCCGTCGAACTCGGCTTCGAGGCAAACCATGACCTGCCCTTTCGTCCAGGCGGAGCGGAAAACGGGCGGAAGGATGAAGTGTAGCGTGAGCGAGCGAACCCCGGCTTCGCCTAACGATACAAAGCGCACGTTCAGAGGCGCCGCTTCTTCCTTGGAAACGGCCGGGGCGACTGCCGGAGCGGGCGTCAGGTAAGCCAACCCGACGGCGAGCGAATGGGCGCAGACTTTTCCCCATTCGCGCGATTCCCGGCAGGAACAGATATTTTCGATGTCGAGCGCGCTGCGCACGCGCAATCCCGCCCGATAATTTTTCTGACCCTCGCGCACCTCTCCTTTCAAGAGCGGTGGCTCGTAGCCCGCAGCGAAGACGCGCCCGGCTTTCAGCAGCTCGCGCGCGGTCTTCATCGCCTGCCAGCCACCCGCGCTGGAGAGAAGTTTTTCGGTGATCGCAATCACCGCGCAGAGTCCACGCGCGCGGCATCTCGCGCAATGGAACGCCGTTTGCCGAGAGCTGCTTTCCGTGAAATAGGAGCCGCGCTATGAGTCACGCGCGCGATCCCCATCAAACCTCCGCACTGGTGGCGGGCGTGGCCGCGTTCGTGACCTGGGGGTTGGTCCCGGTTTACTGGAAGCTTCTTCGTTTTATCCCGGCCTCGGAAATTCTCGCACACCGTTTCGTCTGGACCTGCGTCTTCATGATCGCGCTCCTGAGCTGGCAAAAACGCTGGCCCGAGGTGCTGGGCAATCTGCGGTCGCCCCGCACGGCGCTTCTCTGTGCGGGCAGCGGGGTGGCGATCGCGATCAACTGGTTCGTTTTCATCTGGGCGGTCAACGCCGGGCACGTCCTCGAGACGAGCCTCGGCTATTTCATGTCGCCCCTGGTCAACGTGCTCCTCGGCGCTCTCGTCCTGCGCGAGCGCCTGACCCGGGCCCAGCTCATCTCCGTCCTGCTCGCGACCGGAGCGGTCCTGTATTTAACCTTCGGGTTCGGGCGGCTGCCCTGGGTGGCACTGGCGCTCTGCTCTTCCTTTGGCCTGTATGGACTCTTGCGGAAAATTTCCGGCGCCTCCTCGATCCCGGGACTTTTCCTTGAGACCACGTTCGTCGTGCCGCTCGCGCTGGCCTTCCTCTTTTATCTCGCCGGGAAAAACGAACTGCATTTCGCCGTTGCCGCACCCGGTTTGGATGTGCTTCTGGTCAGCACCGGCATCGTGACCGGTTTGCCGCTGGTCTGGTTTGCCCACGCCGCGCGCCATCTCCGCCTAACGACGGTCGGGTTCCTGCAATATCTCTCGCCCAGCTGCACTTTTTTCCTCGGCGTGTTTGCCTATCACGAGCCGTTCCAGCGCGCGCAGATGGTGACCTTCGGACTGATCTGGATTGCGCTGGGCATTTTCACCGCCGACGCCGTCTCGCGCTGGCGGGAACGCAAGCGCTCGCCGCTGCGACCGATACAAATGTAGCCGACGCATCCTGCCGGGGGTGATTCTGTGCTAAGGTCGCGCTTCCATGTGGAGCGAAGACAACTTCCAATACGCGATCGAGAACACCGAGGTGATCCTCGCGCCCGAGGGTAAGATCGCCACCTTCGGGCATACCAGTTTTCGCTTCTATCTCATCAGCGAGCTGATGGACCAGGTGAATGAAGTGCGGGTGCGCGACGGTCGCATCCATGCGGAGCGGCCGCAGATTTTAACGCCCGAGCATTACGCCCGCTTCATGCTCGAAGGCTTCGGCGACAAAGCCGCGCGTTACGCCGAGCAATTGCGCGAGCGCACCCAGCAGTTTGCTGTCCTGCGCTACGGCTTCCAGTTTCGCAAAACCGATGTCGTGGAAAAAACGGTGCGGGCCTCGCTCGCCTCAGTCATCGAGCAGACGAAGGCGCGAGTCGATCGGGCGGAAGAGCCGCTCAGCGCCGTCATCCAGGGAGTCGACGACGCCTGGGAGGTTTGCCTGCTCAAGTTCACGATCGACCTGATCGAACGCTCCGCCGGCGGCAACGTGGGAGATTTTCGCCGGCGCGGGCTGATGTAGCGTTAAGGGGGTTTGCGCGGCTGATGTCTCGGTGGAAAAACATCCGCTATCGCCTTGAGCGCGGCGGCCTGGAGATGCTGGCGCGGCTTATTCCGCGGCTGCCCCGGCGGGTCTGCCTGTGGCTGAGCGCGTGCTGCGGCGAGATGGCATATGCCTTTGACCGGCGGGGACGCGCCGTGGCCAGGGCGAATCTCGAATGCGCTCTCGGCAACCGTTACACCCCGGGGCAGCGACGAAAAATCGCGCGCGCCTCCTACCGCAATTTCGCACGCACCATGCTCGACCTGTTCTGGGCCAAAAATCTGACGGCCGAGAACTACCACGAATATCTGCACCTGGAAGGTTTCGAAGAATTCCGCGCCCATCATGCGCGCAGTCCGGGAGGATCGATCGCGCTCACCGTGCACCTGGGGAATTGGGAATGGGCCGGCCTCGCTCTCGGATTCGCCGGCATTCCCACCATCATCGTGGCGGAAGACTTCAAGAACCCGTTGCTTACCGAGATCTTCAAAACCCTGCGCGAAGTGAGCGGCAACACCATCATCGGCCAGGAAAGGTCGATCCTTCGCCTGCTTAAAACGGTTCGGCGCGGGAACGCCGCGGGCGTGCTGATCGACCTCAGCCTGCATCCGAACCAGGCGGCGACGATCATCGAGGGATTCGGCCTGAAAATGTGCGTGACCCTGCTCCACGCCGCCCTCGCCCATCGCGCCGGTACATTGCTCGTTCCGCTCGAGGCGGCGCCTTTGCCCGACGGCACCTGCCGCGTCATCGCCCATCCAGCCGTTGAACTTCCAGCCGGGGCCAGCCCACATGAAATCGCCCAGCGCTGCTGGGATGCCCTCGAGCCGATTCTGCAGGCCCGTCCCGAAAGCTGGCTCTGGCCATACAAACATTTTCGTTACCGCCCGCGCGAGGCAGACCGGCCCTATCCCGCCTACGCCAACGATTCGTCGGAGTTCGAGAAGCTGCTCTGTGCGATCGCAGAAGATGAGGTCGCCAGCGGCCGAAGTTCTTGACTTCGCGCGCTAAATTTCGTCACATCGTTGACGAAAAAGACAGCCTCTTCCGTCGACTCCGTGCATTGACAGAGGCCCTCCCTGCCACCGGTTACTTCCCAAAAATAAAAGCGAAGAAACGCCACACCGGTCGGCACGCATCCCCGCCGAAACTACCTCGACGATGAAAAAAGCAAAACGAACGATATCCATCGGCCTTGGGCTGGCACTTATCCTGGCTGCCACCGCCGCCTTCTCCCAGGACCGACGAACTCCCGGCAAGACCCGGGCGGAACGCTTCCGCCATAGCGGCAAGGTCGCGGCGGAAGGGCCGGCCGGCTTTCATGGAGCGACCCGCGGCAACGGGCAGGAAGCGCCGACCGGTTACGACAACCTCACGAATGGCTTTATGAAACAAGGGCCGCGCTTCGACACCATCGACCAAGACAACGTGATGCCGCTCCGCTCCTTTAACGATGCCCGTTTCACCTTTGAACAAACCGAAGATCAGGAGGAAGGCCTTGGGCCAACCTACAACGCCCAAAGTTGCGCGGCCTGCCACCAAAGCGTCGCCACCGGCGGGGCCAGCCAGATTGCGGAACATCGCACCGGCCGGGTCGTCGACGGACAATTCTTTGAGTCGTTAGGCGGCTCCCTCATCCAGTCGCGCGCGACTTATGCCGAGATCGTCGAGCGCGTCTCGCCGGACGACGACGTTCGCTCTTTCCGCATGTCGACCAACACACTCGGGGATGGCTTTGTCGAATGCATCAGCAACAGCACCATCCAATCGATTCGCAAGAGCCAGCTGCCGGAATTGCGGGGCGATGCGCCGCTCGTCCCGGTCCTGGAAGGCGACGGGACCGCGCGCTTCGGCCGCTTCGGCTGGAAAGATCAGCACGCCAGCCTCGAATCCTTCTCCGCCGATGCCTACCTCAACGAAATGGGTATCACGAGCGTCCTATTCCCGGAGGAAAACACTTCCGGCGGCACTTATGTCGGCTACGGCACGGAATACGACCCGGTGCCCGACCCGGAAGATACTGGCGTCGATGTGCTCGCCTTCGCGAACTTCATGCGCTCGACCAAGGCGCCGGACCGCGGCGAGATCACCCCCGATGTCCTTCTCGGCGAACA
Source organism: Chthoniobacterales bacterium (assembly GCA_046593335.1). Lineage (GTDB taxonomy): Bacteria > Verrucomicrobiota > Verrucomicrobiia > Chthoniobacterales > UBA10450 > Palsa-1392. The sequence continues at coordinate 15,993 of JBKJNW010000072.1, forward strand.
GCTCTTTACCCAGGTCGGCTGCGTCGTCTGTCACGTCGCCTCGATTCAAACCGCCGCACCGGGAACGAAAATCAACGGCAACTCCTTCGCCGTCCCGGCCGCGCTGGGGAACAAGATCATCCATCCCTACAGCGATTTCCTCCTGCACGACATCGGCACGGGCGACGGCATCCCGATTCTGCCGCAACCGGAATATGCCTCGACCGCGCCGCAGATCCGGACCGCGCCGCTCTGGGGTCTGCGCACCCGCAACCGGCTGATGCATGACGGCCTCAGCTTCACCCGCCAGGAAGCGATCCAACGGCACGCCGGCCAGGCGACGGGCGTAACCGACGCCTACAATAACCTAACGAGAGTAGAGCAAGGCCAGTTGATTTCGTTCCTCGACTCGCTCTAGGAATAAGCGAGCGCCCCGATCGGCTTTCATCCCGGTGCGCCAGCCAGATTTGCATTGGCGGCGAGGGATCCCTGAGGTTGGACCGGCTTCGCCAGGCGCACCTGCCAACCGCCCAGCATCGGCCGGGGTGCGATTCTCCGAGCGGCAAAGGCGGTCAAGGCGATGGCCGGTGTTTTCGCGATGTGGCCTGAGCGGGCCCGCATTTCGCGCATTATCCAGGCGATCCGGCCAGCGGAAAAAATGCTGCTTGGCATAAATCGGCAAAGGTCCATAAACATCTGACACTTATGTTTGACACAGGCACGACCGGTTTCATGCTTCTCGCCACCAGCCTCGTCATGCTGATGACGCCCGGGCTCGCCTTCTTCTACGGCGGCCTCGCGGGAAAACGAAACATCCTGGGTATCATGATCCAGAGTTTCGTCTCCATGGGCATCACCACCATCATGTGGTTCGTAGTCGGCTACTCGCTCTGCTTCAGCGGAGATTCGTTAGGCGGACTGATCGGCAACTTCGACAAGGCTTTCATGCACGGGGTCGACCTCAATTCGCCTTTCCCCGGCAATCACAAACTGCCGGAATTCGTCTTCATGGCTTACCAGATGATGTTCGCCATCATCACGCCCGCGCTCATCACGGGAGCGTTTGTGAACCGGATCACCTTCAAGGCGTATCTCGCATTCCTCGTGCTCTGGCAACTGCTGGTCTATTACCCCTTCGCCCACATGGTCTGGAGCGGCGGCCTGCTCGCGCATTGGGGCGTGCTCGATTTCGCGGGCGGAATCGTCGTGCATGCCACAGCGGGTTTCGCCGCGCTCGCGTCCGTTTTCTACGTCGGCAAACGCCGCGACCGCGCGTCGCCACCGAACAGCATCCCGCTCATCGCCATCGGCACCGGATTGCTCTGGTTCGGCTGGTATGGATTTAATGCCGGGAGCGAGCTGGATGTAAATGCCATCACCGGGCTCGCCTTCCTCAACACCGATGTCGCGGCCTCGTTCGCCGCCATCGTCTGGCTCACGATCGAATGGACCGTGCAACGTCGCCCGAAATTCGTCGGACTCATGACGGGCGCCGTCGCAGGCCTGGCGACGATCACGCCGGCGGCTGGTTTCGTTTCGTTACCGTCCGCGGCCCTCATCGGCATTGCGGCGGGCGTGGTTTGCTACCTCGCGGTGCACTTGAAAAACAAGCTCGGCTGGGATGATGCCCTCGACGTCTGGGGCGTGCACGGAGTGGGCGGCGCGCTTGGCGTCATTCTCCTCGGCGTCTTCGCCTCCAAGACGATGAACTCCGCCGGCGCCGACGGATTGCTCGCGGGCGGGAGCCATTTTTTCCTCGTGCAATGCGCCGCCGTTCTCGGCGCGGCGCTCTACGCCTTTCTCTTCACTTACGTGATGCTGGCGCTGATCAACCTCTTCACCACCGTAAAAGTCTCCGAAGCGGAAGAAGATCTCGGGCTCGACGCCGCCGTCCACGGTGAGCAAGCCTACGATTCGGGAGCGCTCTAAGTTTCTATCTCGCGCATGAGCACTTCGAGCGCCAGTCCTGCCGTCCCCGTCAATACCCCCGTCGAACACGTCCGCGTCCACGGAAAAGCGAGCAGCTTTCTCCAGGAAGCAACCGCTGGGAAATACACCTTCCAGGTCGACGAACCGAAGGACGTCGGCGGCACGGAAGCCGCGCCCGACCCCTACGATTATCTGCTCGCCGCGCTTGGCGCCTGCACCTCCATGACTGTCGGCTGGTATGCGCGGCGCGAGAAAATTCCGCTCGAAGACGTGATCGTGAAGCTGCGCCACTCGCGCATTCACGCGAAGGATTGCGAGGCATGCGAAACCAAAGCCGGCATGCTCGACCGCATCGACCTCGACGTGACCTTCACCGGCCCGATCACCCCCGAGCAACACGCCAAGCTGATGGCAGTCGCAGCCCGCTGTCCCGTCCACCGCACCCTCAAGTCCGAGATCGACATCCAACTGCGCGAAGTGCCGTCGGCCTAACGAAGAGGCGCTCGCTCCCAAGCCTCTTCACCGCCAACCGCCTGGTCCGGGTATCCGGCACTTTTGCCGCGATTCAAAGACTGACCCGAAGATTGACCGCGCAACTCCTGCATTAAAAGAAGCGGCGAAGAAACGCCGCCGTTTCTTCCGAGATTCCGACGATCTTATTCGTCGCCTGGCGATAGAACTTGAAATTGAGCTCCGTCTCCGGCCGGCCGTCCTTCCAATTGGCAAACGGTTTCAGCTCGCTCCGGCCGAGGCGCCGCTTCGGCCGCGCCGTGCGCCGAATGGTGACACTGACCCGCGGCGTTTGCCGGGGGAGGCCCGGCTTCTTCGCGACAGGCGCGGCAGACGTAACCACGCCGCTCGCAATCAAACCCAACCCGCCCTCGTTTTCACTCGCGAAAACAAAAACCGTATCGCCCTCGGCGATCTGTTTGCCGCCGTACATCGTCTTCTGCGCGCGAAAGACAAACGTCTCCGCCCCCGGATCGCTGACCTCGGCTTTGATTGCAAAACTCACCCGTGAGACTCCTACAAACCTCTCTCGTTGCGCCGCATCAATTTAAAAAACCGCACCGCGTCGCGCACCGGACGCCAATAATTTTGTTCAACCTTGATTCCGGCGACCCTTCAACTTCATATTGTCCGGCGGAGCACTTTTTTCAAGATATCGATGGTTGGTCACAAATGACCGACCAGGGAGCATTGCTGGAAACCGTGCTCGATAATTTGGATTCGACCGCCAACCTGAGGATAGCTGAAATCGGTGTTTACAAGGGTCGCATGACAGCCATGTGGAATGTGATACTCAGAAACCGAGGCATATCCTATGAGTACAGAGCAATCGACCACTTCTTGGGCTCGGCGGAGCACGAAAAGGAAGTGGATTACCTTGGCTTGACCATGCAGAATCTTGCTCCGTTGCTGAAAGAGAGCGATTGCCTCGCGGTTATCGCAAATGATTCCTTGTCCGAAGCCGGTAAGTATCCAGACGATTACTTTGACATTGTCTACCTCGATGCGGCCCATGAGTAACGAGTTTGTCCGGGCTGACATCGCCGCCTGGCTGCGGAAGGTTAAGGTAGGCGGCATTTTTTGTGGCGATGATTATGTGGCGGGCTGGCCCGGCGTCGTGCAGGCTGTCGACGAAGCGTTTCCGATTATCAATAGAGTAGGTGGTCAGCAGTGGTGGGTGAAAAAGTAGCTTTCAAAAGTGGTGGGACCAAAGGAAACCGGGATTAGAATCTATCTGTAGAGACCCCGCATGATACTGCTATCGTAACCCCGCTCTCCCATGTGGTATTTAACGGCCTGCCTGATCTTCAAAGACGCAGCGTCCTATTTGGATGAGTGGATTCGATTTCACAAGCGGGTAGGCGTCGAGCACTTTTATCTTTATGACAACGACTCCGAGGATAACTATGAGTCCGTCATTCGCCGATTCATTGAGCGCGGAGAGATCACTTTACACAAGTGGCCAGGTGTCGGCCAGCACCACCCAGTCATCCAACATTGTTTGGATCAGCACCGGGCGACATCGCGCTGGATCGCTTTTCTCGACGATGACGAATTTCTTTTCCCCGTCGCAGGAGACGATTTGCGCGAGACCCTGTCCCAGTACGAGCTGTTTGCGGGGGTCGCAGTTTCCTGGCTTCTTTTCGGCTCCAATGGCCACCTGACCCCCCCGGCCAGGTCATACAAAGCTATTTGAAGCGGGCCGATTGGATCGACCCGCATGTCAAATGCGTAGTCGATCCCTCACGGGTGATATCTCCAGCCGTGTGCGCCCACGCGGTTCACTGTGCGCCCGGGGAAACGGTGGTGGATGAGCAGAAAATGCCGATCAATGGGCCATTCCGCGAACGTCCGTCCGCGGATGTGCTCTGCCTCAATCATTACCTTATCAAATCCCATCAAGAGATGGTCTCGCGGAGGGCTCGGCCAAAAGCAGATGGCGCAAATAATTTGCGCACCATCGCGGAATGGGAGGAGTTCGATGCGAAATACAACGCCGTGGAAGACCTGCGCATTCAGCGCTTCGCAACGTAGCCGGGATTCGGGTGGCACGGCTACACAGAGCCGTGGCTATTGGACTAGGGTTGTAGCCGCCTCACTGTGCTGAGGCGCTCTTGCAGCGCACGCCTTTCTTCCAGTATTGCGGCGAACGCTGTCTCTCCTCAGCCCAATCCTTTCTCGTAGCGGCGCATTAATTTAAGAAACCGCACCGTGTCGCGCACCGGATGAATGCTGCTCACTTCATCGGAGTAGATCGTGCTGATCGGGACCGAAGCGATGCGGAACCCGGCCTGGCTCGCGATGATGAGCATCTCGGTTTCGTAATCGAAGCGGCTGGTGCCATCGAGCAGGTGCGGCGCGAGCGTTCGCTGCACCATGCGATAACCGCACTGCGTGTCGGGCACCTCCTGCCCGCAAAGGCGGCTGATCCGCCGGCTCATGTAGCGATTGACCGTCCACCTAACGAACGGCATTTCGCGCACGTCGTTCATCCGGGTGCCGACGAAGAGTCCGGCCTCGGTCGTATTTGCCGCGGCCAGGAAACGGCCGATCTCATCGGGCAGATGCTGGCCATCGGCATCGAGCACGAGGATGAATTCGATCGCCTCCCGCGCCAGCCAATGGCGCAGACCGGTTTTGATCGACTCGCCTTTTCCAAGATTGACGGGATGGACAATGACTTCCGCCCCGCCCTCTCGCGCCCGGGCCGCGGTCGCGTCGGTCGAGCCGTCGTCGATCACCAGGACGTGATCGAGCTGGGCGCAGGTTCGTTCCGCCACCCCGCGGACATGGACTTCCTCGTGGTACGCCGGGACGACCGCGGCCACGTTGTGGCGATCGAGCGGCCGGCCGGGTTGCGGGGCCGCGCTCTCCATCACTTAGCGGACGACCGGGTGAAAATCGGCCGCGTGATAGGAGCTGCGGACAAGCGGACCCGAGGCGACGTGCGCAAAACCTTTCCGGCGCGCGAGGTCGCCGTAAAGATCGAATTGCTCCGGAGTGATGTAGCTGACGACCGGCAAATGTTTCGGCGTCGGGCGGAGATATTGGCCTAACGTCAGGACTTGGCAGCCGACTTCGCGCAGGTCGTCCATGGTTTGGAAAAGCTCCGGTTCGGTCTCGCCGAGGCCGAGCATGACGCCGCTTTTCGTCACCACTTTGGGCGACAGTTCTTTGGCCCGACGCAAGACCTGAAGCGAAGTCCGATATTTGGCGCGGGAACGGACCGACGGGCTCAGCCGTTCGACCGTTTCCATGTTGTGATTGAAAATTTCCGGCGCGGCATCGAGCACGAGCTGGATGCACCAATCCTGCGCATGAAAATCGGGCACGAGCACCTCGATGATGATCGTCGGGTCCATCTCGCGAACGGCGCGGATGGTGCGGGCAAAATGTTCGGCGCCGCCGTCTTTCAAATCATCGCGGGCCACGGCGGTGATGACGACGTGCTTCAGTTTCAAACGCCGGACAGCTTCGGCGACGCGCTGCGGCTCATCTTCCTCGAGGGCGAAAGGCTTGGCCGTGCTCACGGCGCAAAAGCCGCAAGCCCGGGTGCAGCGCTCGCCCGCGATCATCATCGTCGCGGTGCCCTGGCTCCAGCATTCCCAGCGATTTGGGCATTGCGCGCTCTCGCACACAGTGTGCAGGCGCAGGTCGGAGATGAGCGCCTTGGTCGAAAAGAAAACCGGGTTGGAGGGCAGGCGCACTTTGATCCAGGGCGGTTTCTGGGCCTGATGCAAAGCTGGATCGATTTTGGCGCAGGACATTTTCCGGAAAGGCTGAGGCTAGATTTAAGTTTGGAAGGGTGCCTTGGCAACTGCGCTCTGCGCCGCGGGCCGGCCAAGCCGCCGCGTTGACTTTGCCCCGGCGCCAAGAGATAAACCTCGCGCAGCAACCGGAGCCCCGCGAGTAACCAAAGGTGTCAGCCGACCCAATCCGCCGCGAAATTCGCCCAGCCGCGAAGCCCTGGAGCCTCCTCCACTCGCTTCTCGCGGTCGCGCTCGCGCTCGCGACGGTTGCCTTTGCGGTGCACGCGCTCGCGCTCCTTTACGACGGGCGTTACTCGGTCACGCGGCAAGATTATTGGCGGATCTACGCGCTCGATTTCAAGTTCCCCTTCCCGCTCAACGCGCTCTACCGGCATAACGATCACCCGACGTTCTTCCCCTCGCTCTTCTGGCTGCCGATTCTTTATTACTTTCAGAACAATCAGACGCTCCTCTTCTGGGTCGGCCAGGCGGTGACGCTATCGACGGTCGCGCTGCTCCTTGGAACGCTCTGGCGTTCGCCCGGGCTCGGGCTGCTGCCGCGGCTTGCGCTCGCCCTCATTTACACCGTCGCTACGCTCTGGCTGGGCAAGATCAATGTCACAGCTTCGGGCGGCTTCAGCTGCATGACTTCGCTTCTCCTCAGCGCGGTGCTGCTCGGCCTGCTCGCGCTCGGGCGGATGCGAACCGCAGGGTCGGACGCGGCCCGGCGCTGGCTTCTGGCCGGTGCGATCGCGGCTGGGGTCGTCGCCACCTTCAGCTTCGGCACCGGCATGGCGGCATGGCCGACTTTTTTATTGGTAGCGCTGTATTACCGGCTCGGCTGGAAAACGGCCGCCGCCCTTGCGATTGCCGGCCTGGTTAATTTCATCGTCTTTTTCCTCTTGCCTAACAATGGCGAATCGGCCGTGGGCGACGGCCTTTCTCACCTCCTGCCGGACCTCCCGCAAATCATCGGCCGTTACTTCCAGGTCCTGGGCGCGCCCTGGATCGACTATGGATTTGGCTGGCTCTTCCGGGTCCAGACGCACATTTATCTCGTCGCCGGAATCATCGGCGCGGTCGGCGTGGGGCTGGCGGTTTATGGTCTGATCACCTCTTATTTTTCGGCTCGCACGAAGGAACCGGCCGAGACGCTCGCGCTTGGCCTAACGATCTTTATTCTTGGCTCGATGGTATTGATCGTGATCGGCCGTTCCGGCCTGATGGCGATCAACCCGCGCACCGTGCTGGCGACGCGCTACAGCTTTTGGAGCCCGTTTCTTTGGGCGGCGCTGCCCGCGCTGGCGCTTTATTGCTGGCCGCGCCTACGCGCGCATGGGACGACGCTTGGCCTTATTGCACTCGCCCTGGCCGCGGGCACGCTCCCGTCGCAACTGCACGCGGGCGCGGACTACGCAGCCTGGCGCAAGGCGACGGAAGATGCCGCACTGAGACTGGTCTGCGGGGTGAAAGATGAGCCAAGCTTGCAACAGCTTTTCCGCACGCCGGAATCGGCTGCGGCCCGGGTGCTGCCGCTGGCCGAAATCTACCGCCAGCGCGGGATCGACATGTTCGCGTGGCCCGGGGCAAGTCTGGTCGGCCAGCCCTTGCCGGCGGCAACTGAACCCGGACAAAATTTTGAGGGTCAGTGGCAAGTGGAGAAGGTCTTCGCAACCCTGGAAAAAGATCAACCCGCCGCGCGTTTCACCGGCATTTGCCAGACTCGCAGCAAACATCAGGACGCAGACTATGTCGTCGTTAGTCAACCCGACGGGAAGGTTGTCGGCTTGGGCAGAGTCACGACGAGCGGCGCTTTCACCGGCTATATCCCAAATTACTTATCGACGACCGCATATCAGTGCCATCCAGCGCTCAACGGCAAGCTGACTTCGCAACTATTACCCAGAGTCGGGATGGAAGGACGCCCCTAGCGTCGCCTGGGATCGTCCGCAGCCCCAAGAATTGTCTTGCAAAAACCGACGCTGGCCGGGCAAAGTTTCTTTGCCTGTCTAACCCCGCTTATACCATGAACACTCGCCCATTTCTTAACGCTGCCTGCAGCGTTCTCGTCCTCGGTCTGATCGTTCCCTCGCTCTGCGCCCAGGAGCTTCTTCATGAGCTTGTGTCGCCGACGGGAGCTCAAAATGGCCGCTTCGGTATCGCGGTCTCCAGCGTGCCCGATGTGGATGGCGACGGCGTCAACGACGCGGTCCTCGGCGCGACCGGGGAATCTGGCTTCGGGGGCAGAGCGCACGTTTTTAGCGGGGCTACTGGCACTCCGCTCTATTTTGTGAACGGGACCGTTTCGGGCAGTAGCCTTCTGGGGTTACCCTCCGTCGGTACGCCCGACCTCAACGGCGATGGCGCCGGCGACTTTCTCGTGAGCGAGCAGGTCGGGTTGCTCGAGCAGGTGCGCGTCCATAGCGGAGCGGACGGCGCCTTTCTCTACACCCTCACCTCGCCGGTCGAGACGTCGGGCAACTTCGGGGAGGCGATGGCAGGACTGGGAGATCTCGATGGCGATGGCGCGAGCGAAATTCTCATCGGCGCCGAGCGGGATAACGTCGGACGGGGCGAGGACGCGGGACAGGCGTATGTCTACAGCGGCGCCAGCGGCACTCTGCTTTACGCCCTCGTCTCTCCGAATAAGACCAAGGGCGGCCATTTCGGCAGTGCAGTGGCACGCGTCCCCGATGTGAACGGCGACGGAACCGACGACCTCCTGGTGGGCGCTGCAATGGAGAGCACGCTCCGCCACGGCTCCGGGCGGGCCTATCTCTTCAGCGGGCGCAATGGCGCCCTCCTGCGCGAGTTTGATCCACCCGCTCCAAAGAAATTCGGTCGCTTCGGCCTGGCCGTGGCCGGACTGGGCGACGTGGATGGCGATGGCTTCGGAGACGTCGCGGTCGGGGCGCCATTTGAAGATCCTCCGGCGGGCGTGGACGCCGGCCGCGCTTACATTTTTTCCGGCGCGTCGGGCACGCTTCTCCATGTGCTCGAATCGCCCAATGGCGAGCTCAACGGAGACTTTGGCATCAGCGTCGCGCGGGTGCCCGACGTTGATAATGATGGAGCCGACGATCTCCTCGTCGGAGCCGATCGAGAGGACCCTGGCTCGAGCCCCACGGATGCCGGACGGGCCTACCTCTTTAGCGGGGCAAGCGGCGCACTTCTCTTCACCCTGGTCTCGCCTCATCAGACCTACGGCGGATTCTTTGGATTCGCAGTGTCGGGAATGGAGGACATCAACGGCGACCGCCGCGGCGACCTGCTGGTCGGAGCCTACTTCGATGGGACTGATAGTGCCGGTCGCGCCTACATTTTCTCAGGCGGCAGCGGGGCGCCCTGAGAAGTGGCTCTTTGCAGCCGGCGCTAGAGCTTCGTTCGTCCGGACAGGGCGCGATAGAGCGTCAGCTCATCGGCCGATTCAAGGCCGCCGCCGGCGGGCAGGCCGTGCGCGATGCGGGTCAACGTCACCGGATATTTCTTCAGAAGGTCGACGAGGTAATTGGTCGTCGCTTCCCCTTCGACGTCCGCCGCGAGAGCGAAAATGATTTCGTTAGGCGATTCCTTTTCCACCCGTTCGAGGAGAGCGGCGATGCGGAGGTCTTCAGGCGCCACCCGGTCGAGCGGCGAGATCCTTCCGCCTAACGAGTGATAAAGGCCGCGAAACGCGCTCGTTTTTTCCAGGGGCAGAATGTCGGTCGGCTGCTCGACGACGCAGAGCAATTCGGTCGCGCGCGAGTCGTCGGCGCAGATTTCGCAGAGCGCGGCGGTGGCGAAAAAGCCGCACTGCACGCAGGGATGAACCGCCGCCCGCGTTTCGGCGATGGCGCGCGCGATCTCTTCCGGCTGCTGCTCGCGCGCCTGCACCATCCAGAGCGCGATCCGCTCGGCCGAGCGCGGGCCGACGCCGGGCATCTGCCGCAGTTGCGTGATCAGGTCGCGCAAGGCGACCGGGTACTCGGTCCGTTTCAAAGCGGCGCGAGCGGTTCGGGCACCGGCGCAGGATCGGTCGCCATTTGCAGGCGGAGCGGCTCGAGCCGGCGCAGATACCATTGCAGCGGGCGATCGGGCGCGCCGTCCTCGGCCCGGGCACGGTTGAATTCGGCCCAGGCTTCGTTCCAGCGGCGCTCGCGGAAGAGCACGATCGCGGTCCAGAAACGATCGCGCCGGGCGATCTCTTCCGCGGTCGCTTTTTCGGCGAGGGCGAGGAGTTCGTAAACTTCGAGCCGGTCGTGCACCTCGGAACTGCTCAGGAAATCGAGCGGACGGGCCACGATCGCTTTCCCGGCAGCGCTGTATGTGCGCGGGCCGAGCAAAATGACCGAGCCGTAAATTTGATTGGCACGGGCGAGACGGCGTGCGACTTCAAACGGTTCGCCCACGATGAGGAATTCGCCCGCGACCGCCTCTGGCGGAAGCGAGGCCACCACCCTCCCGCTGCTGATCCCGATTCGGAAATCGACTTTGCCTAACGATTCCGGTTTTGCCATTGCCGCGGCGCGCAGGTCGTCGCAAAAAGCGAGCGCGGCCCGGGCTGCTTCCGCCGCGTGGTCCAGCGTCTGGTTCGGAAAACCGAAGAGCACGCGGACTCCTTCGCCATCGGTCGCCTGGAGGTAGCCGCCTTCGCGGAGGAAGGATTTGCGAGCGCATTCGATGAATTCGGAGGTGAGCTGGGCGCAGGTCGCAGCGGGCAGGTCGTCGATCAGCTCGGCTTCGTTCGCGATCTCGCAAAAGACGGCGCTGGCCTCGCGTGCACTCGGCTCGGCCAAAACGAGTGGATCGCTTTCCGTTAGGCGATCGACGCCGGGCTGGCCGAGCCGGCCGGCAAAAGCGCGCGTGGCCGAACGGCGCCGGTGCGTCACGCCGGTGGCGTTGAGGCCGAGCGCGAGCAGGGCGGCAGCGAGCGCGGCGCAAATCGCGGGTAGCGAGGAAAAAGAACTTTCCATCGCCCGGAAGAGCCAGGCCGCGGCGATCAATTCGCCGAGGAGCAAAAAGAAGAGGCCGGCCTGGCGCAGAAGGCCCGCGATCTGCAGGATCGTCCAGGCCACGGCGAAGCTGAGCAGGATGAGAACAAGGAAACTAACGAAGCTGGGAGCGTCGTTAGGCGGGAGAAGATGAGCCCGGGCAAGGGCGGCGGCAGGACGGGCGAGGAGGCCGCTGATTTGCAAACCGAGGCCGAAAGCGGCCGCGACCGCCCCGATCCAGATGGTCCCGAGGAGTGCGCGCTTCATTCCGCCGGACGATCGCCGCCCGGGCCGTAGGATTGGAGGACCAACTCGCTCAGAAATTTATCCGGCGCATCGATCGCGGCCTGATTGAGGACGAACTTCTTCTTGCCGGTGTTCTTCCTAATGAGGCTGAGACCGAACTGGAAGTCCTTGAAAAGATGCGGGCAGAGATCGCTCATCTTCATCCGTTCCGCGACGGAGCGCTGGAGCAGGCGCTGGAGGGCGGAATCGTCGAACTCAAACTCGACTCCGTGCTCGCGCGAGAATTCGTCGGCAAATTTTTGCGCCTCGAGCCGGAGGGATTCGTTTTCCTGCTCCTGCCCTTGCGCCATCAGGCGCTCGAGAACGAGGCGCGGCTCGCGCACCAGTTCCTCGGTCACGCGCAACTGGGTCAGGCCGGAGCCGGCGAGGTAGTATTTGTAATCGCGGAACAATTTTTCCCAGACGGTGAGGAGCCCGCGCGCGCCGGTTTTTTCCAGAGCGGCGGCGGTGGCGATGAGGAGCAACGCTTCGTCTTCGAAGCTGACCTCGATTCCGTAGGCGCGAAAGGCGCGCTCGTACTGCCGGAGGATGCTGCCCTCCGAAAACTTCATGATCTTGTAAAGATCGTCCGCGGTCAGTTCCTCGCAGACTACGCGCACCGGGAGACGCCCGATGAATTCCGGCTCGAACCCGTACTCGACGAAATCCTGCGTCCCAACGTGCTGGAAAATTTCGTTATCGAGAACTGTAACCGTCTCGGCATTGAACCCAATCTGGCCCTGGGCAAGACGCTTCGAGACCTGAACCTTCAGGCGCTCGAAGGCGCCGCTGACGACAAACAGGATGTGGCGAGTGCTGATGGTTTCACGTTTCGCCTTGCCCCGTTTCTGGAATTCAAAGGCGGCCTGGAGCTGACCCTGCAAATCGTTCGCGCTCCGCAGCGGCACTTCGGTTTCTTCCATTAACTTGAGCAGCGTGGTCTGCACGCCGCGGCCGCTGACATCGCGGCCGTGCATGTTGGAGGCCGCCGCCAGCTTGTCGACTTCATCGATGTAAATGATGCCGAACTGGGCGAGGGCGACGTCGCCGTCGGCTTTCTGGACCAGTTCCCTAACGAGGTCCTCGACATCGCCGCCGACATAGCCGGTCTCGCTGAACTTGGTCGCGTCCGCTTTGACGAACGGGACTTTGATCAGCTCCGCGATGTGCTTGATCAGATAGGTTTTTCCGACCCCGGTCGGCCCGACGAGGATGACGTTTTGCTTGGCGTACTCGGTCTCCTCGGCGCGCACGGCATCTTCGTTCTCGAGCCGGCGGATGTAATTGACGTGGTTGTAATGATCGCAGACCGCGATCGAGAGGACCTTTTTCGCTTCGTCCTGCTTGATCACGAAGCGGTCGAGATGGGCCTTGATGTCGCGCGGGAGGAAATCGAAGACGAAATGGTCGCCGCTCTGCTCGATCGGCTTTTCGTCCTCGCCCTCTTCGGCGCGCTCGGGCTGGGCGAAGCTGGCAAAAGAGACCTTGTCCCCGAAATTCGATTTCATGAATTCGGAGAGCTTGCTCTGCAGTTCTTCAGGCGTAGGGAATGGCGGGTTTTGATTCAATGGACCAAAATCTAACATCCCAGTCCGGCATGTAAAATTTGGCGGTCCCGATCGCGTTGTCGACGCTGCGCTCTGCGAAGCGCAGGAATCGGCTCGCGATTTTACGGCCCCCTCGCGCTCGCGTTTCGCAGAGCGAAAAAGGCGACATGCAGCGTTGCGCAGGCGCGCTGCCTCCTTGCATTTCGGGCTTTCCTGTGCTCAGTGGAATGCCGCTTTGGCAGGTCAGCTGCGCGTAATGCGCTCCGCTGACACGCAACCACTTATTCCATCATGCTCCTGACTCTTCTCGCACAGGCCCAGACCGCCGCCCCCGCCGGCGCCGGGCCAAATCCGCTCGCCTCGTTCATCCCCATCATTCTGATTTTCATCATTATGTATTTCGTTCTCTTCCGTCCTCAGATGCGGCGGCAGAAGGAACAGCGGGCCCTCGTTTCCGCTCTTAAGACCGGCGACCGGGTCGTGACCGCGTCCGGCATTCACGGCATGATCACCAACGTCAAGGACACGACCGTGACGGTAAAAGTGGCAGACAACGTTAAAATCGAAATGGAGAAAACAGCCGTGAGCAACGTGCTGAAGGAATAGTATGACGCCTGCACTGACATTTTTTATCGGGCTGATTCTGCTCGTTCTTTTCGGCTGGTATTTCGCGACCGATCACGGCGCGCGGAAACGTCTTCTCGCCATGGTGCTGGTGGGATTGCTCGTCGTTTTCAGCGTCGTCACCATCTGGCCACCGGACAAAAAGGTGCAGCTCGGCCTCGACATCCAGGGCGGCACTTCATTCCTCATCCGGCTCGTTCCGGGGCAGGGAGAACGCGCGCCGACCAAGGCCAACTTGGAGCAGGCGGTGGAAGTCATCCGCAAGCGTGTCGATTACTTTGGCGGCGGCGAACCGGTCATCAGCCCGGTCGGCACGGATCGTATCCTGGTGCAAATCCCCGGCCTGGATCCGGCCAAGATCATTGAAGCGCGGCAGCAGCTCTCGCGCGTCGCGAAGCTCGAATTTCGACTGGTTTATCCCGATAACGGCGAACGTCTCCGTGCGGTCGATGCCGGGACGGAAGTGATCCCGCCCGAGTACCGCATCGAGACCTACAACATCGAAAAAGGCGAAGGGCAAAAGCCGGTGCAGGAGCGCCTCCTGGTGAAAAAGAAAGCCGATCTCGGCGGCGACCGCGTCACGGAATCGAATGCCTATTACGGAAACGACGGTTGGACGGTGCAGCTGAAATTCGACGCCGAAGGGGCGAAGAAATTTGGCCAGATCACGGAAGCAAATGTCGGTCATCGTTTCGCCATCGTGCTCGACGGCGCGATCCAATCCGCTCCCAGCATCCGGACGGCGATCTACGGCGGCGACGCCATTATCACCGGCAGTTTCCATGAACAGGAAGCGCGCGGCCTGGCCAGCGTGCTCGAAAATCCGCTCCAGACGCCGGTGAGCGTGGAAGAAGAACGCAGCGTCTCGGCCACCCTCGGGTTCGACTCCATCCGGAGCAGCATTTTTGCCGGTCTCCTCGGCCTCGCCATCACCCTCGTTTTCGTGATGGTCTACTACAAATTCGCCGGTCTGATCGCGAACATCGTCCTGATCGTCAACATCCTCCTCCTGATGGGGGCGCTGACGATGTTTAACTTCGTTCTCACCCTCCCGGGCATCGCGGGTATCATCCTCACGATCGGCCTCGCGGTTGATGCCAGCGTGCTCATCTACGAGCGATTGCGGGAGGAGCTCGCGCTCGGCAAGTCGCTCAAGGTCGCGCTCAAAACCGCCTACGAAAAAGCTTTTTCTTCGATTCTGGACGCCAACGTCACGACGCTGATTACGGCCGCGATTCTTTTCTGGAAAGCGAGCGGGCCGGTCAAGGGTTTCGCCATTTCCCTGACTCTCGGCATTCTCGCCTCGCTCTTTACCGCGCTCATCGTGGGGCGAAATCTCTTCGGCTGGTTCGTCGATACCGACAGGGTGAAGCGCGTCTCGATGCTGCACCTCATCTCGCCCAAGAACATCAATTTCCTCGGCAAAGGTTTCATTGCCGCGATGCTCTCTCTCGTTCTCCTCATCGCGGGCGCGACTGCGTTCGTGATCCGGGGCGACCGGAACTTCGGGGTCGATTTCAAGGGCGGTGATCTCCTCACCCTTAGCGCTGCGAAAACCGTGCAGGTGGCTCAGGTCCGCCAGGCCCTCAAGCCGATCGGGCTCGATAACGAACCGATCCAGCAATCGATTGAGGGGAGCCGCAATTTCATCACCATCCGCAGCCCGATTAACACGAGCGAGAAGGTCAACCGCGCGATCCAGGAGAAAATCCCGAACGGTGAATTCAAAGTGGAACGCGAGGAGCGTGTCGGCGCCCTCGTCGGCGGGGAATTGGCGCGCAATTCTCTCTGGGCGCTGGGGCTCGGTATAGTCGGAATCCTGATTTACGTCACCTTCCGCTTTGAGTTGTCCTTCGCGGTCGGCGCGATCGTGGCTTTGCTCCACGATGTGCTCATGACCGTCGGCGTCTTTTCGTTGTTAGGCCGGGAGCTCACCCTCACCATGGTCGGAGCTGTTTTGACCATCGCCGGTTACTCCATCAACGACACGATCGTGGTTTACGATCGAATCCGCGAAGGCCTGGCCAGCGGGAAACGTGGCTCGATCGAGCAGATCATGAACGAGAGCATCAACCAGACGTTGAGCCGCACCATCCTGACCAGCACCGTGACCTTGATTCCAATTCTCTGTCTTTTCTTCATCGGCGGCGCGGTTCTGAGAGATTTCTCGCTCGCCATCATCATCGGCGTGGTGGTTGGAACCTACTCGTCGATCTTCATCGCGGCGCCGATTGTCCTTTGGTGGACGCGGGCGCGCGGTGGGAGCACGAGCAGTTTGCGGAGGGAAGTGACTCAGAAAAGCCCGGTCACCACACCTTCGGCCGCCTCCTAAACGCGCAGTTGACGCTGGGGGGGCCGAGCCTTAGGATCGCTGGCCCCATGGGGTTCGGATTTGATAAATTTCAATAGATTAGGAGCAATAAACGCAATGCCAGAAGTGATCGTACGTAAAGGTGAGCCGGTTGACCGGGCCCTGAAACGGCTTAAAAACAAGCTGGACGCGGAAGGGATTTTGGAAGAAGTGCGCCGCCTGCGTGCTTTCGAAACGCCCTCGCAGAAAACCCGTCGCAAGGCGAAAGCAAACGCTAAGCGGGGCCGCGCCAAGTTTCGCTTTAATCCGTCGTAAGAGCCGGCACCAGTCGGCTTTAGCTGCTGAGGACGCAGAGAGTGCCGAGGTCTGAAACCCGGATTCTCTCCGCGTCCTCTGCGTTTTCCGGGGCTATTCGCACTCGCAGACGATCCGGAAACCGAGATCGTTGCAGGTAAAAGTTGGGACGTTGGAGCTGCGGGTGGTGGTGCGCAGGCTGTTGAAGCGCGATTTCCAGCTCCCGCCACGATAAACCCGTTTTAGGCCCGAGACCGCCCCGCGCGGGTTGATTTTTGGCGTTCCGCGATAGCTCTCGAGGAAATCAAGGCACCACTCCCAGACGTTGCCCGCCATGTCCTCCATTCCGAAAGGGCTCGCGCCTAACGGAAACGATCCCACCGGCGAAGTCTCGGCGAAGCCGTCGTCGACTTCGCGATCGCTCCAGGCAAAAACGGTGTTTCGATCAGCGAAGTTCGCCAGGTTGCCGCGTCCTTCCTGGTTGCCCCAGGGATATTTGCGGCCATCCGCCCCGCGCGCAGCATATTCCCATTCCGCTTCGGTCGGCAGGCGATAACGCCGCCGTTCGCGCACGCTCAGCCATTGGCAAAATTTCATCGCCTCGATGCTGTTCACGTAAACCACCGGATGCTGGTCGACCGCCCCCGGCATCCTTTTCCGGACGTGGCTGGGATCGAACAACTCATAGTGCGCGTTGGTGATCGGGTGCCGGGAAATAAAGTAACGAGTCAGGGTGACGGACGTGACCGGCTGTTCGTTAGGCGTAGCGTCCTCCGCCTCGCTTCCCATCCGGAAAGCGCCCGAAGGAACGAGCAGCATCTCGGTTCCAAGACTGGTGGTGAAATTCTGATAGCGCGCCCGCTCGGTCGCGACATCGATCGGGGTGTCGCTTTTCGGGCGCGGCACGGGACCGGCGCCATTGCTGGAAACCGCCGGCGCTTTGGGCGCGACCACCACGGTCGGCTTGGGCGCGGACGCGTCCTTTTCCTCAATCTCCTCCAGGTAAACGTCGACCAGGTCCTCCGCATCGCCCGGATCGATTCCGAGATTTTCCGCCATGTTGATAAAGGCGTCGCGTTGGTCGTCGGTCATGTCGTCCGCGTCGAGACCGCTCAGGCGCAGCATGCGCACGAAGTCATCATTCGGACCCAGCGCCGCCGTCTTATCCGGGCCGGGAGCCACCGCAGCCGCGGGTGGCGGGGGTGTGACGCGCACTCCGCCGCAACTCTGCAATCCGGCTTCGATCAATTCCATCATCCGCTCAGGCTTCAGTCCGTGCTGGCGACCAAACTCGAGCAGGGTTTCTTCCTCCTGCGGGGTGAGCGTTTTGTCGTTGACGGCGAAGGTGACGTATTTGTTGAACTCGGCGACGGCTCGCTCCTCCGCCTGCGCAGCCAACTCCTGGTCGAGTTCCTTGCGTCGTTCTGGATTGAGCAGCTCGACCCGCGCTTCAGTCAGGAAACGGGAGGATTCATCCAGCCCAGAGCGCAGCAATTGCGCGAGCGGATTGCTCGGCTGGTTTTTGAGCGGGAGTTTTTTTTGCCACCACAAAAGCAGCTCGCGAAAGCGCTCTTCGATCAGTTCGTTGCTTGGATTGGTCTGCGGATCGAGGCAAAGCCGCTCGTAGGGATCGGGCGAATTATAGCGGTTCCAACCGTCCCACTTGCGCGGGTCGTCCGGCAACGGAATGGGGAAACTGACTGGATGGAGCATCTCAGACGACGCTCAATTGCCCCAGCGCGGCCGTGGCGCGATCGAGTTCCGCCTCCGAGAGTCCGGTCTTGCGCTCGATCGAAACCGTGGCGCAATTCCCGCACGCTTCCACCGCCACTTCCAAGACTTGGTTGGCGTTGTATTCGTAAGTCAGTTCCACCGGCGAGCCTTTGGGCAAGAATGGCGGCAGCTCGACATCGCAAATCCCCAGCGGCGTGCACTCCTGCGGGAGCGAACTTTCGCCCTCCACGATCCGCACAATCGCGCGCTGCATGTTGGCCGTGGCCGTGCCGAAAGAATTCTTCGCCACCGCCGGCATCGCGGTCATTTTCTTAATCATCGGGAAGACATACTCCTCGAGATGCGCTTCATCCCAGAGCACGACGCCAAGGGTGTGCGAGGTGATGTTGCGCACTTGGATGAGCCCGCCTTCGCGTGAGGAAAATTGCTGACGGGTCTCGGATGGGAGCATTTTTTCTCCTGTCTCCTCCTCTTCATTGAGGAGGGACAAAACCGCCTGGATGGCCGCGCCGACCGCGACCGCTTCATCGGGATTCACATCTTCGGCCAGCGGAACCGAAGTGAGCTGAGCGATCATCTCCCGCACCATCGGCATACGAGTCATACCACCGACAAGAAGGATCTTGTCTACTTCTGACCATTCCATCTTGGCCTCGCGCATGACGATTTCGCAAATCGCCTTGCACTTCTCGACCAGGTGCCGGGTCATTTTCTCAAACTCTTCCCGGGTCATCTCGATCTTGACGCTTTTGCCGTTATGGCTGTGGACGAGGGTGGTGCGATCGCGGCTCGAGAGCTGGATCTTCGCGGCCAGCGCGCGGCTTTGCAGGTCCTGGTAGCTCTGCAGATCGAGCAGCGGATTTTCCCCATGGGCGCGATCAAATTCTTCCGCGACGTGATTGACGATGATGTCGTCCCAATCCTTGCCGCCGAGGCGGTGATCGCCGTTGGTCGCGACCATCTCGAGGCGATGGCCGGTGATGCGCATGAGCGTGACGTCGAAAGTGCCGCCGCCAAGATCGAAGACAAAAACGGTCTGGTCTTCATCCAGCTTATCGAGGCCGTAAGCGAGCGCGGCGGCCGTTGGCTCGTTGATAATCTGCAGCACGTTTAGACCCGCGAGCCGTCCGGCCGTGATCGTGGCCGTGCGCTCGGAATCGTTGAAATAGGCCGGGACCGTGATGACCGCGTCGGTTACCGGAACCTTCAAATATTTTTCCGCGTCCGATTTCAGCTTTTTCAGGATGAGCGCGGAAAGCTCTTCGGCCGAGTAATTGATGTTATTGAATTCGCGATGGAATTGCTCCTTCGATTTGCCGATCTCGCGTTTGACGAAGTCGACGATTTTTTCCGGCTCCGCGACTGTGTTGTTTTTCGCGATCGTGCCGACGATGGCGTTGCTCCCGTCGAAGAGGACAACCGACGGCGTGATCCGCTCACTCTCCGAGTTGGGGATGATCTGGGGCTTTCCGTAGGCGTCGATGTGGGCGACGGCTGAAAAGGTGGTTCCGAGATCGATTCCGACTGCTTTGCGATTGCTCATGTGCTTTGAAGGGTGCGTGGATTGCTGGCCTGGATTTCTTTCCTCTAAATGCAGATTTCATGCCCGACGCGTTTGAAATTCTGCCGGCGCGTTTTTTCCCCTCCAGAAGAGAGCCTGGCGCGGCGGAATTACTGGACTCGCTTTGCCACGACTTCTTCCGCGCGCAGGACACGTCCCTGCCACATAAAGCCGCGCTTGAGCCGCTTCACGATCCGGCCCTCTTCCTCGGCCGACTCTGCCGTCTCGAAGGTGATCACCCGGTGCAGGGTGCGATCGACCACTTCCTTCGATTCGATCTCGGTCACTTCGAGGCGATGCAGAATCTCGATCACGAAATAGAGGATGTTGCTCAGATTCTCAGACGTGCGGACCTGTTCGGCTCCGCCTGTTTCGCTTTCCGCCACGGCCTTCATCTGCCCTTCCAGCGAGCTCAGGTCGTCAAAGAGGACGAGCAGGTCGCGAATGAAAGGTTTCTGGAGCGCGTCGCGGACGAAATTATCGCGGTAACTGATCAACTCCTGGTGGAGCGAATCGAAGAGCTTCTGGTTGACTGTTTCGCTGTCGCGAATGACCGCAAGCTGCTCTTCGATTTTTTCAAAATGAATCGCCTCAAATTTTCGTAGGATCGATTCCTCGAACGCCTCCATCCGCTGATTCAGGGAATAGACCGCGCCAATCAGCGCCGTCATGGCGGAAGGCTCGGGCTCACCGCGCCGGGCCGGCTTGACCGCTTCCGCGCTCAGCTCGTGCATCGCCGTCCCGAAATCGTCGTCCACTTCAATCGCCGGCTTCATTCCGTCAGCGCCCGCCAAAGTGGCGACGAATCGCCTCGATCAATCCGGGAATGTCGTGCCGGGTTGCCTGCACCGCGATCGTTAGGCCGCGATCGCGCGCGGTCCGGGAAGTGATCGGGCCGATGCTAGCCACTTTCATCCCGGCCGGCCAGGGCAGGCCCAGGGCGAGAAAATTTTCGACCGTCGATGAACTCGTGAACGTAATCATATCTGCGCCCTCCATCGCCAGTCTGGATCTTGCCTCGGTCCGATCGCTTTTTTCCGCGACTGTTCGGTAGGCAGCTGCAACATCCACAATGGCTCCGAGGGCTCCGAGCTCCCTTGGTAGCAGGTCCCGCGCCTCCTCCGCCCGCGCGATCAGAATCCGCAAGTTTTCGATTTCGCCTTCTTTCTTAAACTCACGCACGACCGCTTCCGCGACAAACTCGTCCGGCTGCAGATTCACCTTGAGATGAAACTCCCGCACGCGCTGGGCGGTGGCCGGTCCGATCGCCGCGATTCGCGCCCCACCGATGTCGCGCGCATCGTTGTAAAGCTTGTAAAACATCTCGAAGAACGCGGTCACCCCGTTCGGGCTGGTGAAAACAATCCAATCGTAGCCGTGCGCATCCTGCACCAGCTCGGCGAAGGCGCGCAGATCGCTCGGCGGCTCGATCCGGATCGTCGGCAGCTCCATCACCTCCGCGCCCAGATCGCGCAGCTGGTCGCTCAAGGCGCCCGCCTGCTTGCGCGTGCGCGTGACCACGATCCGCTTGCCCGAAAGCGGACGCCGATCGTGCCAGGCGAGCTCTTTGCCTAACGACACCACTTCACCGAAGACCGCGACCGCCGGCGGGGCAAAATTTTTCTCCGCTACCTGCTCCGCGATGGTCTGCAGCGTTCCGCGCAGGACTTCCTGCCGTCCGGTCGTGCCCCAGCGCACCAGCGCCACCGGCAGGTCCGCCCGCGCGCCGTTCTCGCGCATCTGCTGCGCGATCGCGTCGATTCGCTCCACTCCCATGAGCATGACCTGGGTTCCGCCGATCTTCGCGAGGGCGGCGAAGTCGATCGAGCTCTCCGTTTTCTCCGGGTCTTCATGCCCGGTAAAAAAAGTCACGTGCGAAGTCATCCCGCGATGCGTCACCGGGATGCCGGCGTAAGCTGGCGCGGCGATCGCGGAAGTCACGCCGGGCACAACTTCAAAGGCGAGCGAAGCCGCTGCCAGCGCCAGCGCTTCTTCGCCGCCACGGCCAAAAAGAAAAGGATCACCGCCCTTCAGCCTAACGACTTCTTTGCCGGCCCGGGTTTTTTCCACGAGGAGGGCATTGATCTCGTCCTGCTTCAGCGTGTGCGCGCCGGCTTTTTTCCCGGCATAAATGAGCTCGGCTGTTTCCGGCGCCCAGCGCAGCATCTCCGGGTTGCAGAGGTAATCATAAATCACCACCTCAGCCCGTTCGATCAGTTGCTTCGCTCGCAGCGTTACCAGCCCAAGATCGCCCGGGCCGGCGCCGACCAGGTAACAACGGCCGGGTTCAGTTTTGGTTGCCATAAAGTTTGTCCATCAATTCCGCCGCCAGCGCGGCTGGTTGGGCGACGTCCCCGGTAACGACGCCAACGCGGGGAGCCGGTCTCTCTTCCTCAAAAACCTGCGCATGAAGCTGCAACTTCCCATCGATCACCCGCGCGTGCACCCCAACCGGCGAATCGCAATCGCCATTCAGCAGCCGCAGAAACTCGCGCTCCGCCTCGAGACAAATTCGCGTTGGCTCGTCATCGATCGCAGCGAGCAGGCGCTGCAGACGATCGTCTGCGCGCCGCACCTGGAGCGCGATCACCCCCTGCCCGCCCGCCGGCACGAAGTCGTCGCGTGAGAGCGCTTCCATTCCCACGTTCAATCCAAGCCTTTCCACGCCAGCCCGGGCCAAAATGATTCCGCTCCAGTTTTCGTTCTCGCGCAGCTTGCGCAAGCGCGTCGGGACGTTGCCGCGCAGATCCGTCACTTCGAGATCGGGGCGCACCCAGCGCAATTGTCGCTGGCGCCGGATGCTTCCGGTCGCGACTACCGCCCCGGCCGGCAGATTCGTTAGGTTTAAACCAGCGCGCGCGATCAGAACATCGCCGGTCGACCCGCGCGGGAGGACCGCGCCGATCTCCAGCTCCGTCATCGCCTCGCTCGGCAAATCTTTTGCGCTATGTACGGCCAGGTCGATTCGCCTAACCAGAAGCTGTTGCTCGATCTCACGCGTAAACATCCCCTTGCGCCCGGCTTTTCGGTCCTTCACCTCCATCGGCGCGCCGCCCTCGTCACCACTGGTACGGATAATCTCGAGCGCGATCTCCAGCTCCGGCCAGGCCCGGCGCAGGGCCTCCTCGACCATTTTCGACTGGGTCAACGCCAGATCGCTCCCGCGCGATCCGAGCACGATTCTCGCGCGCGCGCCCACTCAGCTTTCCGAAGCGCGCAGGGCGGGATCGCCCAGGCGCGGCGGACTTAATCTCGGTTCCCGCAGGGCAACAAACCAGGCGTTAAAATCGTCGAGGTGGCGGGCAATGATTTCTTCCCCGGCCGCGACCTGCTGCCGGCGCAGGGCAAGCGATTGCTGCGCGATCGATTGCAGCGAATCGATGTCGTAAAGATAAACGCCCTCCATTTTGTCCACCTCCGGCGCGACGTCGCGCGGAACGGCGATATCGATGATGAAAAGCGGCCGATCGAGCCGGTCGTGGAGCAGCGGAGCCAGCTTTTCCCGCGTCACGATCGGGGTCGCAGAGGCAGTAGAGGAAATGAGGATGTCGACCTCGCGGCAATGAGCTTCCCACTGCTCCATCGGCACGGCCGTGCCCTTCACGAGCGCGGCCAGCGCTTCCGCCCGCTCGGGCGAACGGTTCGCAACCCGGAGATCGCGCACGCCCCGCTTTATCAACGCCCGCGCCGTCCGCTCGCTCGCTTCGCCGGCCCCGAGCAGGAGCACTTTGCGCGTCTCGAAATGCCCGAAGATTTGTTCCGCGAGGTCAACCGCGATGGAGCCGACCGAAACCGCGCCGCGGGTGATGCCTGTTCTCGAGCGCACCTGTTTCGCGACTCGAAAGGCACGCTGGAAAAGACGGTGCAGAAACGGCCCGGCCGCGCCCGATTCCCGCGCCGCGGCGTATGCTTTCTTGGTCTGGCCGAGAATCTCAGTCTCACCGAGCACCATCGAGTCGAGCCCGGAGGCGACCCGGAAAAGATGTTGCACGCATTGCTGCGCTTCGTGGCGATAGAAGGCCTCCATTTCATCGTCCGCCGCCATCATCCCCTTGGCCAGGAGGCATTGCGCGATCCGCTGCGTCGGGATCGCCTGCTCGGAAGCGGCATAGACTTCAACCCGGTTGCAGGTGGTGAGGAAAAGCGCCTCCGTGCAGCCCACTTCTTCGCGCAGGATGCGGTCGATCGCGGCGTGCCCAACGAAACGCTCGCGCATTTCGACATTGGCGGTGTGATGGCTAAGCCCGACGCAGAAGAGATTCATCAGAGCGAGTGGGTCTGTGAGAAAAAAGTGATGCCCCAGAGGAGGGTGAGCGCGGCGCTGAAGGCGAGGACGCAGAGCGTCGCGATCCGGCGCGGCGCGGTCGTGCCGAGGTGGCGCGCGAGCAGGATGGCGGCGTAGAAAATCCAAACGCCTAACGACCAGGCGATCTTCACGTAGGGCAGCGGCTGCCCGGTGAAAAAGCCGGCCGCAATCCCGAGGGTAAGGAGGACAAACCCGAGCCAAAGCAGGCGGGTGATGGCGGCGAAGAGATCAGTCAACGGCGGGAAATGATAGAAGAGCGAATTGATCTGGCGCGACTTGAGCTGGCGTTCCTGGAGTAAATACATCAGCCCCGCGACGCAGGCGAGGGCGAAGGCCCCGTAAGCGATGAGCGAGACCGAAGCGTGCATTTCCAGCCAGGGCGAAGGCGAAGCGACCCGTGGATGCCGGACGTCGATCGGTGCAAGCAGGGCAAAGGCCTGGAGCGCGAAAACAAAAGGGGCGGTAAACGCTCCCATAAGCGAGAGCCGGTAGGCCGGCCCAATGAGCAGATAGATGAGCGAGACCGACCAGGCGAGAAAGATGAAGACCTCGAAAAGATTGGTTAGGGGGCAGCGCCCGAGGGCATGGCCGCGGACCGAGAGGAAAGCCGTCTGGCAGACGAAGCCAAGCGCGATAGCGGAAAAGTTGAAGCCGGCGGCGCGATAACGCCGTGCCTTGATCGCCACCGTGGTCCAGACCATGGCGAGGAAAAAGCAGAGGGTTGAAATGACGATGAGCCCACGATCCATCGGCTCGGAAGGTAAAAGGCGGGAGGCCGCTTGGCAATCGCGGGTGGGGCGGGAACGACCGCAAGGCGCGGTTCCTGCTTTTCGTCTTCGCGACATGAAAACGCTGGCGCGCAGGGGGAGTGGGAACGAGCACGCGGCAAGGGAAGTCGAGGGCTTGCAGCGAACGCTCGACGAAAGTTACAGCCAATTGCGTGAGAGAGCGCTGGCGGAGTGGCAACGCCGCTACCCGCAGGGCGATCCGAGCGACGCCTGTGTCCGCGTCCGCATCGGACAACACCGGCAACAGACGCTCGGTTTCTAAATTCTTGGTCTCAAGTTACGCCCGCAGGCTGGCGACTGCGTTGACGATTTCCGTCGACCCGCTAGCCTCCCCGCCATGGCTGATGATTCGATCGCTCGTTTGCACGCGGCAATCCGCGATGTGCCCAATTTTCCAAAACACGGCATTGTCTTTAAGGACATCACCCCGGTCCTGGTCGATGCGCGCCTCTTTCGTGAATCGATCGACATTTTCCTCGAACGTTGCCGCTCCCTGCCGATCGACAAAATCGTCGGGATCGATGCCCGCGGATTTCTTTTTGGGTCGGCCGTGGCCTATGAGCTCAGCGTCGGCTTCGTTCCGATCCGCAAAAAAGGGAAGCTGCCGTTCAAGACGGCGAGCGCCGCTTATTCGCTCGAGTACGGCGATGCCGAAATGGAGATGCATGTCGACAGCATCGAGCCCGGAGAAAAAATCGTGCTGATCGACGATCTGCTCGCGACCGGTGGGACTTCCGCGGCGGCGGCGGCCTTGATCAAAAAGGTCGGCGGCGAATTACTCGAGGCGCAGTTCCTGATCGAGCTCGAGTTCCTCAACGGGCGCGAGAAACTCGCCCCGACGCCAGTGGTCGGTTTCCTGAAATACTAGTGGCCGCAGGAGCAGCCGCTCCCGCAACCGCCTGCGCGATCTTCCACGATCACCTCGACCGCGATCTCCTGTAGCGCGAGCTGATCGTGGATCGCATGCAATAGATCGAGGATGCGCCCTTCCGGCATTTCCGCGCAGCGCAGCTCGATCCGGGCACTCTTGCCGGCCAGCTCGGGATGCGCCTCGGCCAGTTCCCCATCGAGAAGAAAAGAGACGTAAGCGTTAAATTTTTCCTGCACCTGGAAAAGCTGCAGATCCGAGTTCTCCCACGGCCGCGACTCGAACATCGCGAGCACCACTGCATCGCGCTTCGAATCATGCGCGAAAAAATCGATCACATCGGCGCGCTCGACGCCGGCCGGATCCGTTCCTTCGGTAGAGGTCATAAGCGCGACCATCCCGCTTGCGCCGGCGGATCGCAAGCCGGAAGCTTGCTCCGGGATGAACCACGTCCGCGTAAACGTTGCCATCGCAGCTTTTTACCTGGCTCTCGCTGCGACTACTAGCCTGGCTCAGTTCAACTCTGCCTTCATCGAAAACGGCAGCTATTGGAATGACGGCAAGGCCGAGTTCGACATTTACGACGCTCAGATCGAGCGCTACGGCCAGCCGCGCCAGACCGAAGTGCTCCACATCCTGGTGCGGGAACCGTTTGACCTGAAACAATTCGTCAAGCCGGACGACTGGCAGCGCCCGGGAACGATCCAAGTGCTGAAGTTGAATCAGATCCTGCAAATTCCGACCGGCCTTTACGTCTACGGCCAGATGCATTCCAACTTCTGGCGGGCCGACAACGGCCGGCTCGCGAAATTTTCCCTAACGAGTAACGACAGTTGCGGCAACACCTACAAGGAAGCGCGCCGCGGCGGCGAAGTTTTCCGCTACCAATGGCATACCTATTGGGACGGGATGGCGGAGGGACAGGAAAAGGTGACGCTGCCGCCTAACGGAATCTTTTACGACGAGCTCCCGCTCCGGGTCCGGACGATCGATTTCTCGAAACCGAGCGGCGACTTCGCAATCCAGCTTGCGCCTTCCATTATCAACTCGAAGAAAGACAAGCTCGTCTGGAAACCGGCGCAGGTGCACTTCGAATCCACCGACCGCGCGATCTTCGTCACCGTCACGCACGACGCCGGCAGCGATCGCTTCATCCTCGATCGCGATTTCCCCTATCTCCTCCGCACCTGGCAGGCGGTCGACGGCAGTAAGCTCCAGCTCAAACGCAGTCTCAAGGTCGATTACTGGAACTATCACGGCCTCGGCGATCGCAAGCGTGCCCTCCTCAACCGCAAGCTGGAACATCCGGACTAACGACGGCGCGGTCCGCGAAAACGATTGAACCGCCGGGGTGAAGCCGGTTTAGTGGCGCATGGCGAAAAAGCACAAAGCGAAAGGTCTCACTCTTCTCGGACGCAGCGAAACGTCCGTTCCGCGCGCCCCTTCCGCCGCCATCCTTGAGACTTTCGCCAATCCAACGGAGCGCCCGTATTGGATTCAATTTCAATCGGCCGATTTCACTTCGCTTTGTCCAATTACCGGCCAGGCCGATTTCGCGCAGATCCAGATTGATTATCAACCCGGCGCGCGCTGCCTCGAGACCAAGTCGCTCAAGTTCTACCTCGCCTCTTACCGCAACGAGCGCGCCTTCAATGAGACCGTGACGAACCGGATCCTCGACGACCTGGTGAAGGCCTGCGCGCCGCGACGGATGATCGTGCAGGCTGAATTTGCCGCCCGCGGCGGAATCAGCCTAACAATCAGAGCCATCCATCCCGACCTCGACGACGACGAAGCGTGATGAAACGCGCGGTTGTCCTCCTCAGCGGCGGACTGGATTCCGCGACCGTTCTGGCCATCGCTCGGACGGAAGGTTACGAGGTTTACGCCCTTTCTTTTCGCTACGGACAGCGGCACGAGCGTGAGCTGGCCGCGGCCGAGACGATTGCCGCTTCGTTAGGCGCGGCCGCGCATCGCTGCGCGGAAATTGACCTGCGCGCATTCGGCGGCTCCGCCCTGACCGCCGACCTCGAGGTTCCACAGGACCGCTCCGCGAGCGAAATGGCGAGCGGCATCCCGATTACCTACGTTCCGGCGCGGAACACGATCTTCCTTTCCTACGCCCTGGCCTGGGCCGAGGTCCTCGGCGCGACGGATATTTTCATCGGCGTGAATGCGATTGATTACAGTGGTTATCCCGATTGCCGCCCGGAGTTCATCCACGCTTTCGAAACGCTGGCCAACCTCGCCACGCGCGTGGGCGTGGCAGGGGCACGCTTCACAGTGCATGCCCCGCTCCTCGAGCTGAGCAAAGCCGAGATCATCGCGCGCGGGATTTCGTTAGGCGTGGATTATTCACTCACCCACAGTTGCTACGATCCGGCGCCGGACGGGCGGGCCTGCGGCCGCTGCGACTCCTGCCAGCTCCGGCTCAAGGGTTTTCGCGCAGCCGGGCTGACCGATCCAATTCCCTACGCGCTATGAACCTGCGCTCGCGAATGGGAATGTTTGTCCTGACCCGGCAGGAACAGCGCACGATCGCCTTCATCATCCTGATCGTGATCCTCGGTTTACTCACGCAACACTATCGCCATCGCCACGCCCAACCGGCGCCCCGGCCTAACGAGGCCGCTCCGGCCGAGCCGGCGAAAAGCGCGGCGCCGTCCGATTAGTTAAGGACTCGTTTCGCCCAGCCCGGGAATTTTGGCGTAACCGACGAAGCGCGGATGCGTGCCGGAGGTGGTGGCCTGATTTGAGCGCACCGTCTTGAAATCGAAAACGCTCACTCCGAATTGCTGTTCGCCTTCGTAAGTCCGGCCGTCGCTGGCCCCGACCATGATCGGCTTATCCGAGTCCTTCTGTTTTCCGAGGTAAATCATGGTGTGCGTGACCGGCGGATCGCGCTCCACCTTGTAAGTACCGGTCCAGAAAAGCAGATCGCCCGGGGCGAGCTCGTCGAGCTCGAAGGAATCGAGTTCCTGGCTGAGGACGGCGCGGAAATTTCCTGCTTTCCGCACCCAGACATACTGGCCGCTGGCGTCGCGCGGGACATCCTTCACGCCGTTCTCGCGCAGAACAAAATAAATGAAGCCGGAACAATCCATCCCGCCCTCCGTCGGATCGGCCGAGCCATATTTGTAATCCAAATTCCGCTTCGTCAGCTCGATCGCCGAGGTCAGGAGCTTGCGCACGGACTCGGGATTCTGGTCAAAGCCGGCAATCTCCTCGTGAGTGACGGTCGCAACCCGTGGCGTCGGACTCGGTGTGGCCGAGGGTGTTGGTGATTCTTCCGGAGTCGGCGTGGGGCTTTCCTCCGGGTTGGGCGAAGGACTCGCGGAAGGGCTGGCTGACGGGCTCGGACTCGGCGACGGAGTGGGCGACGCTTTTTTCTTCTTCTTCGGCTTGGGCGTCTCTTCTTCCTCCGGCGTCGGCGAGGCCTTGACCTTGCGTCGTGGGGTCGGGCTCGGGGTCGGCGTCGCCGTCTTTTTCTTCACTGCCTTCTTCGCCCGCCGCCGCGGCGGAGTCGGCGTGGGGGTGGCGAAAATCTGTTTGATTTTTTCACCTAACGACGGTTCCTCGGCGCGGACCGGAGACGCCGGAGCAAGCAGGAGCGCGACCAGGCCGGCCGACAACCATTTCGTTAGGCGGAGCGCCGGCATTCCGGATTGTCCAGGCGCGGCCTACTGCGCCGCTTTGCCGATTTCCTGCAGGATCGCCTTGTTCATCTTGATCCCGACGTCGAGGTTTTCGATCGGGAAGTTCTCGTTAGGCGAGTGCGCCCGGCAATCCGGCAGGGCAAGCCCAAGGAGCAGAGTTTCCACTCCGAGAATCTCGCGGAACTGGGAGACGATCGGGATGCTGCCGCCTTCGCGAATGAGAGCGACCTTCTTGCCGAACGCCTGCTGCAGCGCGCTCTGCGCGGCTTCGCCGAACGCGGAGTGCGGATCGGTCAGATACCAGGGCCCGCTGTGCCCGTCGATGATCTCCATCGTCACACCCGGCGGCAGATGTTTCTCAAAATGTTTCCGCACCAGCTTAAGGATTTTCGCGCCATCCTGATTCGGCACGAGGCGGAAGGTCAGCTTGGCCATGGCGTGGCTGGCGATGACGGTTTTCGTCCCTTTGCCCTGATAACCGCCGCCGATGCCGTTGATCTCGGCCGTCGGCCGCGCCCAGAGGCGTTCGAGCGTGCTGAAATCTTTTTCGCCGAACAGCTCCGGCGAACCAGTCTCGTCGAGGATCTCCTTGTCGCCGTCGATCGGAAGCTTGCGCCAGGCTTCGCGTTCCCATTCCTCGAGGGGTTTCACGTCGTCGTAAAAACCCTCGACCGCGATGTGTCCATTCTCGTCGTGCAAAGTCGCGAGCAAACGAACCAGCGCGGTGACGGAGTTTGCCACCGCGCCGCCAAAGACGCCCGAGTGTAAATCCATCTTCGATCCGGTCACTCGCACTTCGCACGCGGTCACCCCGCGTAGCCCGTAACTCAAGGTCGGCACCCCCTTTGCGATCATGCCGGTATCGGAGACCACGGCCACGTCGCACTTCAATTCGTCGCGATGTTCCTTCAGGAAATTCGGCAGGTTATCGCTCCCGACTTCCTCTTCCCCTTCGATAATTAAGTGGAGGTTAACCGGCAGGTCGCCATTCTCTGCCATCATCTCCTGGATGCCGAGGATGTGCGCGAAAATCTGGCCTTTATTGTCAGTCGCGCCGCGCGCAAAGACATAGCCATTTTTCAAAACCGGATCGAATGGCGGCGAATCCCAAAGCTCAAGCGGGTCGGGCGGTTGCACATCGTAGTGGCCGTAGAGCATGACCGTTTTGCGGCCCGGCTGATGTTTGTTTTTCGCCCAGACAATCGGATGACCCGGGGTCGAAACGAGCTGCGTCTCAAGGCCGATACCGTTCAGTTTTTCGACCAGCCAATGCGCACATTCACCGAGCTTTTCGCTGTAGGCATCGTCGGTCGAGACACTCGGAAACCGCAGAAAGGTAAAGAACTCTTCGAGATAAGAATCGCGCATCCCGAAGATTAGAGCAGCTTCGCGGGACGACAACTAACGACTTGCCGCGGGCGCTCGACTTGCGCAGCCTCCGACGCATGAACGCACCCGCGCCGCTGGCCGAGGAAAACCAACTGGTCCGCGCCCTCGGCGTCCCAAGCCTGGCGGCAAATATCGTCAACTCGACCGTGGGCGCGGGCATCTTTGCCCTCCCGGCCCTCGTCGCCGCGCAACTCGGAGCGGGCGCACCCCTCGCCTTCCTTATCTGTGCCGCTGCGATGGCGATTTTTGTCACCTGCTTCGCCCTCGCCGGGAGCCGCGTCTCGGCAACCGGCGGACTCTATGCCTATGTCGAGGCTGCCTTCGGGCGCTACCTCGGATTCATCGCCGGCGTCCTCTATTTTCTGACTGCGATTCTCGCTTCTTCCGGAATCGTCGCTCTTTTCGCCGACACGATCGGAGCGATGGCGCCGATTTTTGCCCATGGCGCCATGCACTTCCTCGTCGTCCTGCTCGTCTTCGGCGCGCTCGCCTGGATCAATATCCGCGGCGTTCAATCCGGCGCCCGCGCGGTCTGGGTTGTGACCATCGCCAAGCTCGTGCCGCTCTTCATCTTCGTCGCGGCCGGTATCTTTTTCGTGAACCGGACAGATGCCCTAACGATCACCTGGCCGGGTGCGCAGCCTCTCGGCCGCGGCGTGCTCCTCCTGCTCTTTGCCTTTGTCGGCATCGAGGTCGCGCTCATGCCGAGCGGCGAAGTGAAGGATTCCTCGCGCACCGTACCGCGCGCGATTTACCTCGCTCTCGGCGTCACGACTGTCCTCTACCTCCTCATCCAACTGGTCGCGCAGGGTCTGCTCGGCGACAGCCTCGGAAAATTTTCCACTGCTCCTCTTGCTCAGGCCGCCTCCCTTTTCCTCGGCGAACCTGGCCGCAACCTGATGCTGACCGGTGCCAGCATTTCCGCGTTTGGCTTTCTCGCGAGCGACATTCTCAGCTCGCCACGCGTTCTCTTCGCGCTCGGGCGCGATCGCTTCCTGCCCAAAGTTCTGGCGCATGTTCATCCGCGCTTCCGCACACCGGACATCGCGATCCTGGTCTATTGCGCGATCGCCGCCATCCTCTCCCTCAGCTCCACTTTTCAGCACCTGGCCATTCTTTCTAACGTCGCCGTTCTGGTACTTTACGTTCTCTCCTGTGGAGCAGCGCTGCTTTTGATACGGCGCGATGTACCTGCGGCTGGCCGACCCTTTCACTTTGCCGGCGCCTGGGTCTTCCCCGTCATGGGTATCGCCATCAGCCTGGCGATTTTGGCTCAGGCGACTCGACAGGAACTGGCCATTACCGCCGTCGTCCTGGCAGCGGCATCGATTCTGTTCCTTTTGCAACGGGCAATGAGAAAGCGCTCGGCCTAAAAGACCGCCTACCACATCTTGTGCCGGGCCTCCGGCGCAGCCCCTGCAAATAGCGTTTATTTTCCTTGTCAGCCTCCGGCGCTGGCTGTATGCACGCCAGAGATTCCATCATGCATCTCCAATCGCTCGAGCTCTTCGGCTTTAAATCTTTCGCCGACAAAACCGTCTTCAATTTCCACGAGGGCGTCACGGCCATTGTCGGGCCTAACGGCTGCGGCAAATCCAACGTCCTTGATGCGGTCCGATGGGTCCTGGGCGAGCAATCGGCCAAGGCGCTGCGCGGCGGCGAAATGGCCGACGTCATTTTCAACGGCACCGATTCGCGCAAGCCGGTCGGTTACGCCGAGGTCTCCCTCACCTTCACCGATTGCGCGACCGAACTCGGGGTCGACTGGCACGATGTCCGCGTTACCCGGCGCGTCTATCGCGACGGCAACTCGGAATATCTCCTCAACAAAACGGTCTGCCGTTTGAAAGATATCCAGGCCCTTTTCGCCGACACCGGCATCGGGCGCAGCGCCTATTCCATGATGGAGCAGGGCCGGATCGACCAGATCCTTAGCTCGCGTCCGGAAGATCGGCGCACGGTTTTCGAAGAAGCCGCCGGGATTACGAAATACAAAGGGCAAAAGCGCGAAGCGCTGCGCAAACTCGAGGCGACCGAGGCCAATCTCTTGCGGCTGAGCGACATCATCAAGGAAGTGAAACGCCAGATCGGCTCGCTCCAGCGCCAGGCCGGCAAGGCGCGCCGCTACCAGGCGCTCATGGCCGACCTGCATGTGCTTGATACGCATCATTCCCGCGCCCAGCTCGATCTGCACGAGGCCGAAATGGAGCGGTCGCGCGCGGCCACGGTGCGTTTCGATGAAGACCAGCGCACGACCGAGGAAGCGATTGAAGCGCAGGAAAACGAAGTCGCCGCCCACCGCGGTCGGCTCGAGGAAGTCGACACGCAGATCAACGCCGCGCGCAGCGAAGTGCAGCGTCTGCAAAACGAAATCGCTTCGCATCGCAACCGGATCGAATTTAACAGGGAACGGGCCCAGGAGCTGAGCTCGCTGATCGAGCGCTACGAGGCCGATATCACGACCGCGGAAGGCAAGCTCGCGCAACAGGAGACGGAGATTCACGACACCGATCTCCTTCTTTCCGAAACCGAGCGGCTCCTCGCCGCGAAACAAACCGAGCTGACGGAACTGAACACCCGCGCCGCCGAAGTGCGCCGCGAGCGGGAAGAGAGCGAACGCGAATTGCAGACGATCGAGCTCGCCATCTCGAAAGCGGAAAACCGGCTAGCCGACCTGGAAGCGGAAATTGCCGGGACCGTCTCGCGCCGCGCCGCGACCGAGCCGCGTCTGGCGGAAATGGGCTTTTCGTTAGGCGAAGCCTCCGGCGCGCGCGACCGGGTGGCGGCGGAACTCGCCTCGAGCAAGACGAGTGCGGAGGAGCAGCACGAGACGGTGCAGGATTTGGCCGCGCAAATTCCGGCGGCGGAAGAAGAACTCAGCCGGCAACAACAACAACTGCGCGAAGCCGAGACCGCGCTCATGACGAGCGATCGTGCGATCGCGGAGCGGCATTCTCGGCTCGAAATTTTGCAGCAGCTCAACGCCGAAGGCGAGGGCCTGACCGAAGGTTCGCAGGCTATCCTGCGCGGTCTGGACGAACCCGAGCGCATCCTCCCGGCGTTGACTGGCGCGCTCGCGTCGCTCATCGAGGTCGAGGAAGAATTTATTCCCGCGGTCGAAGCCGCTCTCGGGCGAAACCTGCACGCCATCGTCCTGCAAAACTCCACCCTGGCGAGCGAGATCATTGCCACCATTTCCGCCCGTAAACTCGGACAAACTGCGCTCATCGTTCCGGAGCTGAGCATCGAAGCCTTCTCGGCGCGCGGAGAGCTGCCACCGGACGCAATCGCCTGGGCGACGGAAAAAGTGCATGCTCCCGCCGCCCTCGAAGGAATCGTTAGGCACTTGTTAGGCGAGGTCGTCCTCGTGCCCGATCTCGATCAGGCCCAGCGCTTGAAACTCGAATTTCCGGCTCTCGCCTTCGCCACCCTCGCGGGCGAGCTCGTCTCCGCCAAAGGCGTCATCTACGGCGGCCGGGTCAGCCAGGAAAACAGTTCTCTTTTTGCCCGCAAAGTGCAGATCGCCGCGCTCGCCGCGGAACATCGCGCCCTCCTCGCCGATCGACAGCTTCTCCAGGCCCGCCGCGAAGAAATCGAAGCGCGCCTGAGCGAAAGAGCGGACCGGCTCGACCAAATCCGCGAGCAACATCAGGCGGCGCGCGGCGCGCATTCCGCCGCGGCCTTGCAGATCACCGCGATCGAGCGCGTATTGCACGAAGCCGCGCGCAAAGTCGATGCCTTGGAATGGGAGCGGACGACGCTCGAGCAGCAATTGCACAGCTCGGCCGAACGGGTGCAACAACTCGAAGCGGAAGCGAACACGCAACGTTCCTTCCTCGAGGAGGCGCGCCAGCGCCAGACCGCGGTGCAGTCCGCGGCGGAGACGGCTCGTCTGCGCGACGACGAGTTGGCGGAGCAACTCAACGAGCTCCGCCTCGCCGTCGCGACGGAACGGCAACGGCACGAAGGCTTGCGCACCCAGCGGCAGCCGATGACGACGCGCAAAGCGGAGCTTTCCGAGCTCATCGCTTCGCGTCGGGCCGACATCGCAAGCTACCAGGCGCGCCGCGAACAGCAGACGGCAGAGACGACCGCGGCCGAGCAGTCGATCGAGGAAAAGAGCGGCGAGCTGATCACGGCGGAATCAGCCGTGAACGAAATCGCCGCCCGGCGCGCGGAGCGTTTGGCGGAGGTCAATCATCTGGAATCCGATCTGCGCAACCGGCGCAAGGCGTTGAGCGACCTACACGACGCGCGCGGCAAGGAAGAAGTGCGCCAGACGCAGATGCAGTTGAAGATCGAAAGCCTGGCGGAGCACGTGACGCGGCGTTACCAGGTCGACCTGCGCGAATTTTCTCCCGACCGCTACGCCTTCGCCAAAACTTATCGCGCGCAGATGAAGCAGCGCGGCAAAGCGGAAACTGAAACGTCCGCGGACGAGGCTGCAGAATTCGACGAGACGCAACTCCGCGAAATGATCGAGCAGCTGACCCGTCAGCTCGATGCGATGGGGCCGGTTAACCTCGATGCCGTGCATGAGTACGACGAGCTTGAGGAAAGACACACCTTCCTCGAAACCCAGAATGCCGACCTGACGAACTCGCGCCGCGAGCTGCTCGACGTCATCGCGCGGATCAACCAGACGACGGAGAAACTTTTCGCCGAAACTTTCGCCCAGGTGCGGATCAACTTCCGCGAAATGTTCGCCGAACTCTTCGGCGGCGGCCGGGCCGATCTTGCGCTCCTGGACGAGAACGACGCGCTCAATTGCGGCATCGACATCATCGCCAAACCGCCGGGCAAACAATTGCAAAGCGTCTCGCTCCTCTCCGGCGGCGAACGCACCATGACCGCGGTCGCGCTCCTCTTCGCCATCTACATGGTGCGGCCGAGCCCGTTCTGCATCCTCGACGAAATGGATGCGCCGCTCGATGAATCGAACATCAATCGTTTCATCAAGATGCTCGATCGCTTCATCGCGCAGAGCCAGTTCATCATCATCACGCACAACAAACGGACGATCGCGAAAGCCGATATCCTCTACGGGGTGACGATGGAAGAGCGCGGCATTAGCCGGCTTGTCGGAATGCGCCTGAGCGCGGCCAAGCCCGAGGGCGAGACTCTGCCGGCACGGGAGCAGGCCCCGGTGCAGCAGCAGCCGCTCGAGCTGGAAGACGAAAGCGCAAAGAACCTGGCCGCAAGTCGTTAGGCCGGCACCGACCACGGCCACGGGCGCGGCGCGCCGCGCCGAATGCAATTTGCGAAATCCGCGATACACACAGCGGCTCTCCGTTGTCGTTAGGCTCGTTCATGAAGAAACTTTTTCTTTGCCTCCTGCTCCTCGCTTTCGGTCTGGCCCATCCCGCCCGTGCCTATGGTCCGGACGGCCACAAAATCATCGGCGCGATCGCGGACCAGAAGCTGGCCGGGAGCCCGGCCGGCGCGCGTGTATCCCAATTACTCGATGGCTACACCCTGGAGGAGGCCTCGCTCATGGCCGACACGATCAAGCAGTGGGACAAGCCCGGTATCGACGATCCCAAGGTCCAAAAATATTTCTCCTCGCATCCCAAAATCGCGGAGCAGTTGCGCGAGTTCTGGAAGGCGAATCCGCCGACCTACGACGAAAAATCCGCAGTGCCGTCGCACCATTGGTTCCATTACACCGATGTGCCATTGGTCGGCGAAGCGAAGTATGGCGCGGGCCAAGTCGGCCGCAGCCGGTGGGACATCGTGCACACAATGCGCTATTGCATCTCCGTTCTACAGGGCAAGGAACCAAAGGCAAACGCGCGCAAAATCACCCGGCCCATCGCGCTCATCCTGCTCGCCCATTACGTCGGCGACATCCACCAACCGCTCCATGTCGGCGCGCAATACTTTGACGCCAAGGGGCAGCCGGTCGATCCCGAGCGCGGCGGCGAAAGCTTCCCGGATGAGGGCGGAAATTCGCTCCGCCTCAAGCTGACACGCGATTTCGAGCCGCGGAGGAAGGATCCGCGCCTGCACAGTTTTTGGGATGCCGACGCCGTTTCCGCGAACCTGCCGCAATTCCCCGACACGATGCCGAAAGAGGAGCGCCAGGCGAAAATGGATGCGGCCGACAAGGAACTGAGCGCTCGGCTCGCGCTGGAGGAGCCGAAGAATTGGCGGCTGCCGGCCGAGCTGCCGCTGCGCGATTACCCGGAGGCGTGGGCGAACGAGATTCTACCCTTGGCGCGCCAGGCCCACGCCCGACTCCGTTATCAAAATGTCGCGCCCAAGCTCGACCGCGAAAAAATGGTGGGCGACGGCGAAATGGTGGAACAGCCGACCAAGGACGGGCTTTCCTACAGCAAATGGTGCGCCCGAATGGTGTTGCAGGAGCTGCAGTTGGCGGGATGGCGCCTGGCCGCTCTGCTCGAAAAAGCGCTCGCCCCTAACGAGTCGACACCATCGCCCGCGGCAGCGGCGCCCGCGCCCCGGTAGGGCGAGACTCCGTCGAGCCTGAGAGGGCGCACCGCCCGGGAGCGAATTCTCGATCCAGATGGTCCGCTCTGAATTGTGACGCGTAGCGCTCTGCGGCAGCCCCACCCCGGCTCGACGGAGTCTCGCCCTACCGGGTGATGCCTAACGGCTCTCCGGCATCCCCGGCCGGCAGGTTGGCCGCTTTCCAATCCATCGCCATCCGGATCCGGGCCCGGCCGCTCGGATGATCGAAGAAAATCATCTCTTCCAGCGAACCGGGATCGAGCTTGCGATAGGTCCCTAGTTTGAGCGCGACCTCGGCAAAGCCATCCGCTTCCCGCGCAGTGTTGAGCCCAAAAGCGTCCGCCTCCCGCTCCGTCACGCGGATGGCAGTGTTTGCGAAGGGAGTGAGGAGAAAAAAGTAAACGGTAAAAAGGAGGACGAGGAGCGGCAGACCCGCCGGATCAGCAATGCCGCGAACCCCCCAGCGCGGCCCCCAGCGCCGGAGCGCACCTTCAAAAAAGAGAAACGAAAAAGCGAACGCGCCAGCGACAAAGAGGCTGAAATAAAGGATCAATTTAAAAGCGTGGTTGAGCACGTAGTGACCCATTTCATGCGCCATCACCGCCCGCACTTCCGGGAGAGTGCATTGGGTGAGCAGGTTGTCGTTGAGCGAGATTCGCGTCGTCCCGAAAAGCCCGGAGACATTGGCGCTGACCCGTTTGGTTTGGCGCGAGGCATCCACTTCGAAAACCTGTTGCACCGGGATCTGATTGGCTTGCGCCATGGCCAGAATCGGCTGGCTGATTTTTGGATCAGTCAGCGGTTTATAGGTGTTGAAAAGAGGCGCGATGAAGACCGGCGCGATCAACATTTGCAGGGCGAGAAAAAGAAAGCCGAGGCCGCTTCCCCAGAGCCACCAAGTGCGCGGCGCGCGGCGGAAGACCGCGTAAAGCGCGATCAAGAGCAGACCGCTGACCACAACCTCGAGGCTGAGACCGATGAGCTGTTCCCCAAACCAGGGGCCGAAGCTTTGGTTGGCCAGACCGTAGGCGTGCTCGCGAAAAAAATCGGAACAAACCAGCAGCGGGAAACTGAGGAGATAAACGATCAGGACGTAAGGAATCGCGTAAAGCGCGGGCTGGAGAATTTTCGAGCGCGTTATCCGCTCGGCAACATCGCGCAGCCGCGCCGAGAGCCTGCTGGCGAGGAGAAAGATTGCGATCGCAACGCCGAGGATAAAATTCCAAAGAATGAGCCAGTAGCGTCCCTCAAAATACGCGTCCGAGCGGGCGCGTTTCTCGGCCGGGACTGTCTCGAGCCAGGCGCGGGTGGCGGCCGCTGGATCGAGCACGCCGGCCTTGACTGGCGCAGTCGTCAGGGGGGCGGGCGCCGGTGACGTTTGCGCGCAGACGAGCGAGAAGGGAAGCGCGAGCGAAACCGCGAGGACGAAGAAAACGGATTTCATCCACGACGCATAAGCGGGTGCGCCCGGAAAGAGAAGTTCCTTTTGCCGGCCTCGACTTCGGTGGAGCTCACGGCTATTTTGAGTTGTGCAAAGACAAGTGAAATGGCTCTTCGTCGTATTGTTCCTGGCCTTCTTCCCCGCGGTTGGTCACGCGCAAAATGTTCCGGCCCCGAACGCGGTTTACGGTGCCTACCCCGCGGCCTACAAAGAGATCATTACTACCTGGCTCAATACCAGCCTGGGCGATCCGCGGAGCGCGGAGATTAAATTTCTGGGCGAGCCGCGCCCCGGCGAATTGGATGTAGGCAAGGGCCAAATAGTGAGCGGCTTCCTGGTCGATTTCTCGGTCAACGCCCGCAACATCTTCGGCGCTCCGACCGGCTCACAAAAGCACATCGCGCTCATTCGCGACGGCAAGGTCGTGACCGCGACCGGCTTCGTTTTCCACTAGCGGAGTTGTTTCGAATCTCCTCCCAGATCCATGCCGTCGGCGCGCTCCGGCGGTATGACCCGGAGGAGCAACGGACCGCCTGGCTGCCCGGCCGCCCCGGAAAAATAAGTGGTCTCGGAACCGAACGAAACATCCGACGAATTCGGTTTTTCTCTGATCGTTAGGCTAAAAGAAGTCGGCCAGATTCTTCCCCTAACGAACGCTTCCTCCAGCATCGGCTGACCCTCGGCACGGCCCGAGCCCAGCAGCCGCACGCTGGAAAGATTACTCTGCGCGGGCGGTTGGTTGATCAGTTCGATCGCATTCGCCACCGGGACGAGGCGCAGCCCAATGCCGCCTCGGCCAACGGTCAGCGTGCCGCGCAAATCAATCGGGGTGGAATCGATCTCGCAGCGGAGCGGATCGATCACCGCCGCGGTATCGGTAAAGCGAATGTGCGCCCGGAGCGCGCTCACTTCCGGCCAGGGCGGCGGCGGTTGGAAGGTCGCATCCATGATCTCCCCTTCCCCGCTGATCGCAGGCGCGGGGAAGCTGCCATTCCAGGAAATATTTCCCGTCACCAAACCGCGCGCGTGACCAATTCGCCATGCGGCAGGGAGCGATTCCAGGAAAAGCGCCGGGCACTCGACCTTCGCAAACAGCGGCCCGGCCGGGGCGGGCCAGTCCCCTGAGTCCAGCTCTCTCTTCGTCAGGCGCAGCGGCAATGAAGCCTGGGCGGAGACCGGACTGGAGACGCCGAATTTCGCCGTCGCCCCGGCTTCGAGCCACCCTTGTCCCAATCGTCCCTCAAAATCGATCGTGTTCGGGCTCGCCTCGGTCCCGACATTTTCCAGGCGCCAATTCGTCGTCACTTGGAGCGCGCCGAGCGGGCCAAAGGCCGCCAGTTTGCCGTCAAGCACGCCGCTGCCTAACGAGTCCTCGCCCAGGGCGCTCCCCAATTGCGCGAGGTCGAGATGATCGAGCGCGAGATCGAGATCAAACTTCTGTTCCTCGTCGAGCGCCGCGAGCCAGCTCTGCGTCGCGCGCCAACGCTGGAAGCTGAAAGGCAGGAAAAGAGTTCCGCTCCCGCGCCGCGCGCCGTCGAGAGTCAGGTTCATGGCTTGGAGCTCGATGAAATTGCTCCCGAGCATGAGGAAACCGCCTAACGAAAAACGATCGTTCGCCAGGCTGAAGGTGCGGAAGAAAATATCGCGCGGCGAGTAACTCCCTTCGAGCGTGAGATCGAGCGGCGCGCGCAAGGGAGCGACCGGCAGCTGGAGCCCGTGGGCGAAGAGCTGCACCGTGCCGGAATGCGCGCCCAGCGTCCCGTCGCCTCGCCAATCAAAGGTCGCGCCGCCGCCGATCTTCCCGGAGCGCCAGGCCGCCGGGAGAAGCGGCGCATAAACCCCGAGGTCGCCGATCGCGCCGGTCAGGCGGCCGGAAAAACGGTGGCCGGCCGTCAGCTCGATGCTCCCTTCCGCGCGCAAAAAATCTTCCGCGTGGCGCGCTTCCAGGTTTTCCAGCGTCACCTCCCGGCCGCGCAACCGGAGAGATGCGCCTAACGACTCCAGCGCGACCCCGCGAAAGCTTACCCCCTGCCCGTTCCAGGCCAGCCGCCCGGAGGTTTGCGGATCAACCAGATCGACCTCTCCCCGAGCCGTCAGCGCGCCGGAAAAATCTCCGGTCGTGGCGCCGAACAGCTGCGCGAAGCCATTCAAATCCGGGATGGTGGCGTTGATCTGCCCGCGAAATGGCAGCTGGGCCCAGCTCCGCCGGCCCTTCGGCCAGAGGAGTTCGCCATTCACCGTCAGCTCATTCTCCCGCTGCCGGACATAGAGCTGATCGACCTCGAGCCGTCGACCGTAATAGGTCGCGCCCAACATCACGCTCTCGGCCCGGCGCGCGCGCCAGGCGAAGTCGGTTGCTTCCATCCAGATCGAGGCTGTGGCATCGAGAAATTCCCCGGGGTTACCGCGAAAGGTGAATTTCGAGGCGCGGACCGAGCCGGTGACGGGCTCGAGGAAACCGAAGGCGCGGGAAATCTGCGCGAGCGAAATGTTGGCGGCCGAGCCGGCGAGATCGATCGAGAATTT
>JBKJNW010000178.1:0-36541 GCA_046593335.1 Chthoniobacterales bacterium
CAGTTGCGCGGTGATCTCGGCGCCGCTCTCGCATTGGTCGATCAGGAGCAGATCAGTTTTTTCTCCCTTTGCCGCCGTCGCTGCATCCTCCGGAGAAAGTTGGGCGAACTGCTCGTAATTCTCAGCGACGTAAAGTTTCCCTTCTTCCCAGGCTTGATCAGCGGCGCGCTCTTCCCCCGCCGCTCCGCGCCAAAACGCGACGCACTCCGTTTCCAGCCCAATTTTCTGGACCGCCTGGCAGAGAGTGAAGAAGGCCTCTCCGTTGCCGAAGCCGTCGACTACGATCCGGCGCGGCCGGCGCGTCGCGACCAAATCGTAGAGCAGCGCCAGATGATGCCGGATCGGTCCGCCGCGATAAAAGCGCGGCTGAAAAGCGAGCAGGCTGGGCAGATCCACGGGTGTGCTCACACCTTAGTTCACGTGCCGGAGCTGCACACAATCGATCAGGTCGCCGCCGGCCCGGACATCGCTCAGGACAACCAGATTGTCGTTCGGTTCCACCCAGTTCGCCGCTCGCAAATATTCCGCGGCCGCTTCGATCGTTGCGTTGGGGTCATCCGTAAACTGAAGCAGGATGGGGAAGACGCCCCAACAAATGGTGAGCTGACGAAAAACGGTCTCGTTAGGCGTAAAAGCGAAAATGGGAGCGCGGCTGGGCCGTAAATTGGAAACGTAGCGCGCCATCGTGCCGTGCCGGGTGAAGACGACGATCTTGGGGCGATGAAGCGAATCGGCCAGGGTGACTGCAGCCGAGACCGTCTTTTGCCGCGCATCCTCGAGTAGCGCATCTTTCCCGTAGCTGGCGCCGCCGCTGCGCTCGATCCGGAGCGCGACCCGGTCCAGGACTTCGACGCACTTTACTGGATAACGTCCGCTCGTCGTTTCGCCCGTCAGCATGATGGCATCGGCCTGTTCGAAGACGGCGTTCGCGACATCGGTCACTTCCGCGCGCGTCGGAAGCGGATTTTCGATCATCGACTCCAGCATCTGGGTCGCGACGATGACCTGTTTCCCAAAGCGCAGACAGCGCCGCACGATCCGGCGCTGGATGATCGGCAGATCTTCCATCGGGCATTCAATCCCGAGATCGCCGCGCGCGACGAGGACGACGTCGGCGGCGCGGATCATTTTATCGAGATCCTTGACCGCACTGGCGCTCTCGATTTTGGCCACGACGAGGGCGCTGCTCCCGCCTTTGCGCAGAACCCGGCGCAGCTGATCGAGGTCCTCTTTTTTCCGGGCAAAACTCAGAGCCACGAAATCGACCTTGAGCTCGGTTCCGAGCGCGACATCGGCCAGATCTTTTTCGGTCAAGGCCGGGAGGTTGACGTGGACGCCGGGGAGATTGATGTGGCGGCGCGAACCGAGGGTGCCGGCGGTGAGGACGGCGGTGCGAATGCGTCCGTCTTTTTTCTCCTGCACCCGCACCTGCATGAGGCCGTTGTCGAGCAGGACGACGTCGCCGACTGAGACGTCGTCGATCAGGCCATCGTAATTGACCGTGATCGAATTCGGCTCGGTCGCCTTGGCGTCGCCGACCGTAATCTCAAGCGTGTCGCCGACCGCGAGCTCAAGATCCTTTTCCAGGACGCCGGTGCGAATGGCAGGGCCCTGGGTGTCGAGGAGAATGCCGACGCTGCGCTTATTCTTGCGCGCGATGGCGCGGACGCGGGGCACGATCTCGCGCACCCACTCGTGCTTCGCGTGGCTCATGTTGAGGCGGAAGGCGTCGGTCCCGGCCAGGATCATCTGTTCGATAATCTCGGAACTTTCGGAGACAGGTCCGAGGGTGCAGATGATTCGGGTCTTGCGCATCGCGCTAAGAACCAATCCCGCCCCGCAATTGCAAGGCGTTTTCTGCGGGGAGCGCCTAACGAGAGGGGTGCTCGAGCGCGCGGAAACCCGGCAGATCGCGGGCGAGATTAGGATTGTAAAAGGGATCGCGCGCCAGCTCCGCGCCCCAGCGTTGCGCCATCCAGGCGGCTTCGCTCGAGGTTTGGGCCTCGGCGCGCAGGCCGACGCCGCGGCGGGTGAGATTCGCGTAGGGAGTCCAGAGCACCTGGTGCCCGCGCTCGCGCAGCCGGAGGCAAAAGTCGACGTCGTAAAAATGCTGCGGAAGATTTGTTTCGTCGAACCCGTTCAGTTCCAGAAAAACTTCCCGCCGAACGGCGAAGCAGGCAGCGGAGACGGCGGAGAAGTTTTGCGCAAGCCAGGCGCGATTGAAATAGCCAGGGTGCCCGTGCGGGATGCCGTAAAAGGCCGGTGTCGCAATCCCGCCGAGCCCGAGGATGAGCGCGCCATCTTCCAGGGTGCCGGCCGGCGACCAGAGTCGCGCCCCGACCGCGCCCACGTCCGGCCTAACGACAAGGCTGACCATCTCGCGGAGCCAGCCCGCCGCTTGCGCGTCGCTGATGTTGCCTAGGAAAACGAGGATGTCGCCCCCGGCCGCGCGCGCGGCGCGATTCGCTCCCGCTGCGCCCGCCTCCGCCTGCAACCATTCGAGGTGCGGATAATCCGCGGGCCGGAGCCGGGGCGTTTCCTCGCAGTCCGCAGCCAGAATGGTGACGCGCGGCGCGGGCACCGGCAATTCGTAGATGATTCGATGCGATTCTTCGTTTTCCGGACACGTCTCCGCGCGCGCCGCGATGCCGCGCGCCTGCAAATGGCTGTTCAACGCCCGCCGCGCCGCGTGGCGCGCCTGCGGTTTCGCGTCGGGCTGATGGGCCAGGCTGCCCGTCACCATCCGCCAGTGGTAGAGGATGCGCGGGATGTGGCGAATCTGTTTCGCCTGCAACTGCTGGCTGCAGCGGAGGGCGAGATCGTAGTCCTGCGAGCCCTCGAATCCTTCGCGGAAGCCGCCGATTTCGCGGAGCAATTCCGTGCGATAAACGCCGAGATGATTCAGGTAATTTTGCCCGAGGAAAAGCTCGGGATTCCAATCCGGCTTGAAGAAGGGATTGATATGTTGGCCAGATGAATCAACGAAATCTTCGTCTGAATAGATGATGCCGGCGTCGGCATGTTCAGCGTATTGGCGCGCGATTTCGGCGAGCGCGTTTGGAGCCATGAGATCGTCCTGATCGAGCAGCGCGCACCACTCTCCTTTTGCGAGGGCGAACGCGGAATTTGAGCAAGCGGCGATGCCGCCGTTTGCTTCGCGGAAGACGATCCTGATTCGCGGATCGCGCGCCGCGTTCTCGCGCAGAAACGGCCGAACTCGGTCGTCGGTCGAACGATCGTCGGCCATGCACAGCTCCCAATTTTCGCAGGACTGCGCGCGAACCGATTCGATCGCTTCCGCGAGGAAATTGAGATCGGGATTGTAAACCGGCATCAGGACTGAGAGGAGCGGGTTCATCGTTTTGTCCTCACCTGCTCGATCAAGCGCGCGAAGTTCGTGCCCAGCTGATGGATGGAAAAATTCTCCGTGAATGTGCGACGCGACTCCGTGCCGAGGTTGGCGACGAGGCCGGGCTCGTTCAGACAGCGGGTCAGCGCCTGCGCGAGAGCGGCGCTGTTTTCCGGCGGAACGATGAGCGCGTTTTGGCCGTCGGTCAGCCATTCCGAAATTCCGCCGACATCGGTGCTGACGATGGCTTTGCCGAGACTCATCGCCTCGAGGATCGCAATCGGC
Organism: Chthoniobacterales bacterium; assembly: GCA_046593335.1. Lineage (GTDB taxonomy): Bacteria > Verrucomicrobiota > Verrucomicrobiia > Chthoniobacterales > UBA10450 > Palsa-1392. The sequence goes on from JBKJNW010000178.1 coordinate 3,635, forward strand.
ATCGTCTCGTCGCGTGAAGCGCAGACCAGGACGTCGGCCACACTGGTGGCGACGAGGGCCGCGTCGTGTTCCAGCGCACCGCTCAGCTCAACGTTAGGCAAAGCTGCCGCGCGGCTCGCGAGGTCCGCGTGGAAATCCATTTCCAAGGCTCGCCCCGCCATCCGGAATGCGCCCCGCTGCCGCGCCTCTTCCGGAATCTGCGCGATGGCTTCGAGCAAAATGTCCTGACCTTTGCGTCGTTCGTAGCTGCCGAGGAGAAGGAAATGCATCTGCGTTTTCCCTGGCCGCTTCGGTTGCCCTGGAGCGGGCGGAATTCCATAGGGCACGACTTCGATCGCCCGATCGGTGAATGCCGCGTAAAGCTGCGCCGTCCGGCGGGTCGGCATCACGAGCAGATCCGCCAGTTCGAGCGCCGGTTGCATTCCGGGGTTGTGCGCCAGCAATTGCTCCGCCACCAGGCTTTCGTGGATGTACCAGATCACGGGAACGCCTTCCGCGTGCGCGGCGTCCACCGCCGCCCATATGACCAAGGTGTTGGCGACAACGATGTCGAATTGCCGGCACAAAGCGCGCAGCTCCTCCATTTTCGGGGGCGCGGAAAGATCGACCAACGGGAAAATTTCCGCGCCCATCTTTGCGAGCGACCCGGAGATCGGCCCCGACTCCGCGGCGCCGGTTTTCGGAACGGCGGCGGCCACCGCGTAACCGCGCGCCTGGAGCGCGTGCACGATGTGCCAGAGTTGAATCGGAGCGCCACTCCAAGTTGTCTCATGGAAAAAGAACAGCACCCGGACCCGGGGGAGAATCCCGATGCGACGCAGGAATGAAAGAATCGGTGGCAACACGCGGTTGGCTCATCTTTGCTGGCGGCCAGAGCTGTGCAAGGCCTGATTCCGCCGCGACCGGCGTGCAATTCGGGGTGGAGCACGTAAACTGACGGCTCGGTTTCCCATGAGCGAACACCTCCTTTTTTGCAGCGACATGGCGCGCCTCGATCCCACCGGCCAGCACGTGGCCCGGATCGAAGGCTGGTGCATTGCGACCACGCCCATTCGCGCCCTTGCTCTCGCTCCGCCCGATCTAGGCGGGGAAGAGGTGCCCTACGGTTTTGAGCGCGCCGATGTCGGCGCGGCCTACCCGACTTATCCACGCGGCGCCCGGAGCGGGTTTCGTCTCACGACCGCCTCGCAGACGCTCCCGGTGGAGACGGAGCTTTGGGTTCAATTGGCCGAGGAGTGGCATCGCGTTCCGGTTCGGCTCGCGACGCGCGATGTGCAGCAGATCGAGCTCAACGACCAGACCCGGCAGGCCGCCGGGCCGGAGTCGGATGAAACGGAGCAGCGTTTTGAGCGATCGTTAGGCAAAGGGCCCGGGCTCACTCTGCGTCTCGACATCATCAATAAATGCAACCTGCGCTGCGTCATGTGTCACTTCAGCGACGACGCCATTTTCAAGCGCCCGACCCAGCAGCTGTCGACCGATGAATTTCACCGCTTGTTCGACCAGATCGGGCCCTCCGTGCGCCAGGTCATGTTGTCCTGCGGAGACGAGCCGCTCATCTCGAAGCACCTGCCCGGGATTCTCGATTACCTCGTGCAGGAACATCCCCAGGTGGAGATCGAGTTCTGCACAAACGCCATGCTCCTGCGCGCGCCCATCCGCAAACGCATCATCGAAACCGGAGTGGCGCGATTGCTTTTCTCGATCGATGCGGTGAGCAAGGACCTGCTCGAAGGGATTCGAGTCGGCTGCCGTTACGAGCAACTCGTCGGCAACATCATGGCCCTGCGCGATCTGAAGGAGCGCTGCGGGGTGCAACGGCCGGCGTTCGTTTTTAATTTCGTGATGATGAACCGAAACATTCACGAAGCGCCGGCTTTTCTCCGCATGGCGCAGGCACTCGGGGCGGAGTCGATCGATTTCCGGCATGTCGTCCCGATCGGAACTTATTTCGAGCCGGGCGAGCTGCTTTCCAATCATCCCGGAAAATACAATTTCTATCGTCCGCAAATTCTGGCGGAAGCCGCGCGCCTCGGGATGCCAATCTATCTTCCGCCCGCCTTCGCGGACGCGCCGCCGTGGGACGACGCGGCGCAGATGCCGCCGGTTCGCTGGGAAGATTTCGAGCGCGTCGAGGCCGATCCTGCGGGCGATGTCGTGCCTATTCCTCCTTGCTCCCGCGACCATTCTTCCTGGGAGGGAACGGTGGCGGAGGAATTTGCGACCACTTTTTGCAATCGCCCCTTCTCGGAAATCATGGTGCGCGATCAGAACGAGGTTCTGCCCTGCCCATGGCACGAGAAGCCGCTCGGGCTTTTGAGCGATGGTAAAACGCTGGCGGAGATTTTCCACGGCGAAGAATTCCAACGCCTGCGGCGTAACATGCTGACCCCGGAAGGCGACCCGGCCTGCGCGAATTGCCCGATCAAGTCGCAGCATCTGCCGATCAGCGCCTAACGATTTAGAAAAGGCTGTAGACGAAGGGGGCGAGAGCGGATCCCTCGGTCAGGACAAGGATGAGCCCGATGAGCAGGAGAAGGATGAGAATCGGCGCGATCCACCATTTCTTGCGCGCGCGCAGGAAAGTGAAGAATTCACGGGCGATGGCAAATTTGCCGGTCATCGAAATTTAAAACTGCTTCTCGTAGTCAGTTTCGCGTATTGGCCGCTCCCGCCAATAGCTTTCTTCGCCCGTCCGGAAGCGGAGTTCGACACTGCGTTTGCCAAAGAGACGCTGCAAGAGCCCGACCGGGGTCACGACAGCAAAGAAAAAGATCGTCAGGATGGCGGGCGTCATGATCGCCCCGAGCACGATCGAGAAACTGAGCCAGATGCGGTGAAACGGTCCGAGACAGGTCGGCACGATGCCGGCCGCGAGGATAAAAGCGAACGCGATTGCGCCCCAAATCGGCGCCGTCGCGCGACCGCGGAAGACGAGCAGCAGAGTGATGAGGAGCAGGACGCCGCCGATCGTGAACCCGAATTTGCGCAATGCGCCGCGGGAGCGATCGAGCTTGCGGTATTCCGCGTTAATCCAGTTGAGCGGCGAGAAGCTCATCGGTGGGCGACATGGCGAGTTTCGGTTGGGCGGCTTTGGCGACGAGGAAATTGCCGATCACGAGATAATCCATCCCAGTCCGCATGAAGCAGCGATACGCGTCCTCCGGCGTGCAGACCGGCGGTTCGCCGCGAACGTTGAAAGAGGTGTTCACGAGCACGGCGCAGCCGGTTTGCCGTTCAAACTCCGTCAGCAACCGATGGAAGCGGGGATTTTCCTCCGCCGAAACGGTCTGGACGCGGGCGGAGTAATCCACATGAGTGACGGCGGGAATGGTGGAACGCGGCGCCTTCAGCCGCTCGAGGAAATCCGCACTCGTAGTCGGTTGCTTCTCGTCTTTGCGCAGAGTCGATTTGACGGCTGCGACGAGGAGCATGTAGGGGCTCTCTTCTTCCAACTCGAAATAATCGGAGACTCGCTCGCGCAAGACCGACGGCGCAAAAGGGCGAAAGCTCTCCCGGAATTTGATTTTCAGGTTGAGCGTCTCCTGCACGGTCGCGATCCGCGGGTCGGCCAGGATAGAGCGGTTGCCGAGGGCGCGCGGGCCAAATTCCATTCGTCCCTGATACCAGCCCACAACGTGGCCTTCTGCGAGAAGACGCGCCACCTCGCCGAAGAGCTCGTCGTTAGGCAACTCTGTCGCCGCGATCTTTTGCCTCCGCAGAAATTCGCCCGCCTCGTAATTGGGGCCAAGGAAGGAGCCATGTTGCCGGTCGGCGCCCGTGATTGAAATTTCGCGCGGCTTGTTTTCAAAATGGTGCCAAGCGAGGAGCGCGGCCCCAAGCGCGCCGCCGGCATCCCCCGCGGCCGGTTGAATCCAGATTTTCTCGAACGGCCCTTCGCGCAGGATCCGCCCGTTGCTCACGCAATTGAGCGCGACGCCGCCCGCGAGACAGAGATTGGAGGATTTCGTGAGCGCGTGGGCGTGGCGCGCCATGCGCAACATTGCCTCCTCGACGACCGCCTGGAGCGAGCGCGCCACGTCCATGTGGCGCTGGGTCAGGGCCATCTCCGGCTGCCGGCGCGGGCCTTCGAAAAGGGCGGCGAAGCGCCGGTTCGTCATCGTTAGGCCGGCGAGGAAATTAAAATACTTCAGGTTCAATCGGAGCGAGCCATCGGGCTTGAGATCGATCAGCTCGGCGAGAATGAGATCGCGAAAACGCGGCTCGCCGTAGGGGGCCAGGCCCATCACCTTGTATTCGCCGGAATTGACCCGAAACCCGAGGTAGTAAGTGAAGGCGGAGTAGAGCAGGCCGAGGGAATGCGGGAAGCGCAGTTCGCGCAGAAGTTCGATTCGATTGCCCGAGCCGTGGCCGATGCTGCTGGTGGTCCATTCACCCACGCCATCGATCGTGAGGACGGCGGCCTCTTCGAAAGGCGAGGGGAAAAAAGCGGAGGCGGCGTGCGACTCGTGGTGTTCCGGAAAGACAATTTTCCCTTCATAATCGAGCTCATTCCGGATGATTTCCTTGAGCCAGATCTTTTGCTTGATCCAGGTCGGCGCGGCCTTGAGAAACGGTCGCAGCCCGCGCGGGGCAAGCGCGAGCGAGGTGGAAAGAATGCGGTCAAACTTGGCGAACGGTTTTTCGTAAAACGCGACCAGGTCCAGTTCCCTCCCGCTCGTTAGTCCCGCGGCCTGCAGGCAATAGGCGATGGCCTGCTTCGGAAAATCGGAGTCGTGCTTGATTCGGCTAAAGCGTTCCTCCTGGGCGGCGGCGAGGATTTCGCCGTCGCGCACGAGACAGGAGGCGCTGTCGTGATAAAAGGAGGAGATGCCGAGAATGTTCATGCCGCGCCCGAGCGTGGTTCCACCTCGTGCCGGGTTCAAGCGACGAATCGCCCGCGCATGAAGCAGCAGCTTGTAAACTGGGCGCTACTCATTGCGCTCCTCCTCATCTTCCAGGAAGCGATCGTGCGCGCGGTTTTTCCTTTGCCGGAAGTGACGAATTTTAACCGGGTCAATTATGCGGCGTTTGCGCGCGAAGGCGCCTCTTCGTTTCTGGCCAAGCGGCAGCCCGCGATGAACGCCTCCTTTCGCTGGAACTCAGCCCCGGACCACGCCACTTTCGTTAGTCATCTCAACCTCTACGGATTTCGCGACCGGCAGTGGAACATTGCGCCGCCGAACGGAGCGGAGCGGGTCATGTTCGTCGGCGACAGCCTCACCGAAGGATTCATGGCGACAGATGGCCAGACGATCGCGCGCGGATACGAAGAGGCGGCGCAGCATTCCGAGGCGATGAATTGTGGGATCGGCGGTAACGGAATTCCGGAATACCTCGCGCTGATTCACGACGCCGTTCCGCTCTTCCACCCGCGCCGCTTGATCGTGATTTTGTATGCGAACGACCTGCCGGTGACCGACCCCTTGCCCGAGGATAAGACTTTTCTCCCGCGACGTTTGAGCTGGTGGACGCCCAGGCTGATCCAGGCGTTGGCCCGAGCCGCGCGGCACGAGCCCGTCCCGCGGCGTTGGCATTCGCCGCCGGTTCTTTTCGTGCCGGTGGTTCCCGATCCGTTAAATCCATGGTCGGACCCGCCGCCGGAGTTTTCCCGAGTCGATCCCGCGATCGCCGAGGCGATGCGCAAAGGCGACTTCAACCCCTTCGTGGTCGATGTCCTGAACAAAGCCGCCGCGGCGTTACGCGAGCCGATCGAGCTGAGTGACACCCTCCGCCAACTGAATGCCTTTGCTCGCGCGCAAGGGACAGAACTGCGCATTGTCTATCTGCCATTTTCAACCCAGGTGTCGGATTACTACGTTCCCTTTCAGCAAAAATATGCGACGCACCACGAGGTCGATTCCCTGCGCGGTCCGGCTCTTCAGATTCATCAGGAATCCCTGCGGCAAAGTTGCGCGGAATTGACGATCCCATTTCTCGATCTCACCCCGCTGCTGCGCCATGCCGAACAAAGGGGCGAACATCTTTACTGGGATTTTGACGAGCACATGCGCGGGCCCACTTTCCAGAGAGTAGGGGCGACGATTTCCCGCTGGATCACGACAGGGGCCGAACCGGACCGACTGGAATGAACTTCCTCCGGGATAGGATAGCTTGGGCGCGAGCGTAACGATCCACGATGCACCAACACTCGTTAGACCTGATGGCGGATTTTCGGCGCAAGTATCTCGACGCGCGGAAAAGCGAGGCGCTCACGATCCTCGATCTCGGGAGCCAGGATTTTAACGGTTCCTATCGCGAAGTGCTGGCCAATCCCGGCTGGCGTTACATCGGAGTCGACCTGACCCCGGGGCCTAACGTCGATCTCGTTCTGCAGGATGCTTATCACTGGCGCGAAATGAAAAGCGCGAGCGCGGACGTGCTCGTCTCCGGGCAAACTTTCGAACATACCGAGTTTTTCTGGGACACGATGAGCGAGATCGCGCGCGTCCTGAAGCCGGGCGGAGTCTGCTGCATCATCGCGCCCTCCTCCGGGCCACAGCATCGATACCCGCGCGATTGCTGGCGGATTTTTCCCGATGGCTTCGCCGCCGTCGCGCGCTACGCGCACCTCGAAGTGCTCGACGCACAGACGCAATGGGAGGATCTGCCGGAATACGACAACGAGAATAACAAATGGCATGACTCGGTCCTGATCGCGCGCAAACCGAAGCTGCCGCGCCGGCTCCGCCTCCAGCTCGCTTTTTTCTCGTGGCTAAAGCGGCGCTTCCAACCCGGGCCCGGCCCGGCGGACACGATCGTGGAAGTCTTTCCCATGTTAGGCGGCGAGCTGCGCGAAGCGGATTCGCTCTATCTGCGTTTTGCGCCTAACGAATGGCGGGACGTCATCTTCCGTTTGCCGCCCGGCGCGGCCGGCGCGCCGTTGCGGATCGACTTCATTAGCCCTTTCCCGGTCGTCGATGTCGGCCGGCTCCGGGTCAGGGTCGCGGGAAACACGCTCTATGATGCGGCGGCGGACGCGAGCTTTGGTGGGATCCGGTTGGGAGGTGATGCCGAGCGTCTGCCGGCGGCAAAATTTCTCCGGGTCAAGATTACCGGGATCGATCCGCAGCTTTGGCTTCCGATGGTCCAGGTTCCGCCGGGCGCGGAGGTCGAAGTGCATCTGCGCCTGCGGGCGTACGCGCCGCATCGGCTCCAGACGGATTCGAAATAATGGGAGTCGAGCCGATGGCGGTAGGGGGAGGAGCGGATCGGAAGCTTCATCTGCGCCGGATCGATGTTCTGCGCGGCCTCGCGATTCTGGCGGTCGTGCTGCTGCATTGGTTCGGCGCGACATTTGGCGTCGATCATCTGCAGTGGAAAGGGCTCGTGCGCGATTTCGCGTCCGCGCCGAGCCGCTCTTTTTGGTTCTTTTATCCGCTCAGCTTCGGCTGGATGGGCGTTTCGCTTTTTTTCCTCATCAGTGGATTCTGCATTCACGCTTCCGCGCTGCAGGCGGGCGAGCTGCGGGCGGGAAGATTTTTCTGGCGCCGTTTCTGGCGAATTTGTCCGCCATATTTCGTCTGGCTGGCGTTCTTCGCCTGGCGCGACGGGCTCAGCTTCGCTACCGCCGAGGGCCGCGCCCAGATTCTTTCGCACGTTTTTCTTTTCTATAATTTCAATCCCGCCTGGATTTTCGCGATCAGTGGCGCGTTTTGGAGTCTGGCGGTCGAAGCGCAGCTTTATCTCCTCTATCCCATTCTCTGGTGGATGCGACGGCGCTGGACAATGCGCGGCGCGCTCCTCGCTACTCTCGCGCTCAGTCTGCTCACGCGCCTCGTGGCCGCCGTCTTTTTTACCGATTGGAGCAAGGATTTTTCGGGAACGGTCTGGACGTTTCCGACCATGCTTTGGTTCGACTGGACATTAGGCGCATACCTGGCGGAAGAATTCCTCGCCGGCCGTCGCGCCTTTCCGTGCTCGGTCCTGCTGCGCCTCGCCGCGGTGCTGGTCCTGGTCTGCTCGACGTTCTGGAAACCCGGCGACGCGCTCGCGTTTTCGCTTTCGTCCTGCGCCCTGGTCTTGCTCGTCGAATCCTACCTCTGGCGCGAACAGGGGGAAAGCCTGGCGGAGCGCCTGCTGGTGCCGTTAGGCTTATGCAGTTACTCGCTTTATCTCCTGCATTATCCTTTTATCCCGGACCTCCTCCATCGCATTCCGGTGGCGCAGGGAATGCCCGAGCCCTGGCACGCGATCGCGGTCTTCCCGATCGCTTTTGCACTGCTTTTCGCGGCGGCTTACGTCAGTTATCTGTTGGTGGAACGCGGGAGCAATCGACTCGGGCGAATGCTGTGGCCGTCGACTGGGAAACGAACTTGGGCCAGTCACGCCGCGCCCTAATGCCGCGCTCCCATTCTCAGCTTGCGTATGCGGAGCGGCACCTGAAGTTGCTCGGCTATGTCCGCTCCTGAGACAGCACGCCGCTCCCTTGCGCTCTCGGCCTCAGACGAACCGCGCTTCTGGTGGCACCGCCTGCCGCGGAACAATTATGTCCCGCCGATTTTCGCCAGCTTGAGCGATGCGGAATGGCAACTGATGCAGGATTGGTTCGACGAAACGACGCGCCAGAATTTGATCGGCGAATGCGTCGTCCCGATCATGTCGTTCCTGCACGGACTGGTGATGGGGAGCGGCATCCAACGCATCGTGCAGCTCGGGACCCACGCCGGCTACTCCTCTTTGCTGCTCGGTTTTTATCTGCGCCAAATGCACTCGCAGCATGGCCTTTTCACTTTTGAAATCGACGAGCCTCTTTGCTCTTTCGCACGCACCTGGCTGGCGCGTGCCGGTCTCGACACCATCGTGCAAGTGGACCTGCGCAGTTCGCTAGATCCGTCATCACCGGGTCGCGCGCGGACGTATCTCGGCGGGGCGCCCGAGCTGGTTTTCCTCGATAGCTCGCATGAGTACCGGCAAACTCTCGACGAAATCGAGGCGTGGTATCCGGAGCTGACGCCGGGCGGGATGATCGTGCTCCATGACACGAGCGAATTTGCCGCCAGCTTTGACATCACCGGTCAGGGCGGTGTCCGCCGCGCCCTGCGCGAATGGAGGGATGCGCATCCGGGAACCGAAGTGATTTCCCTCAATCACAACGTGTCGGCGATGGAAACGCCGGGAATGGTTTACCAGGATTTTTGCGGGGTCGGTTTAATCCAGAAACCGGCCTAACGAGCGAAGGACTGTCCGGACTACGCGGCAGGAGTTTCGCCGTTGGTCGCGTCCGTTTCCGCTTCAAGGCTAATGCTGCTCTTGTCGGATTTGTCGTCGCTCTCGTCGGGAACGCGCCCAGGCGCGGCGGCTTCGCGGAGCGGCCGGGAGAGATCATTTTTTACCCGGTCCAGGATGCCGTTAACGAAGCGCCCCGAGTCCGGGCCGCCAAATTCCTTCGCCAGTTCGATCGCTTCGTTAATCGAGACGACGGGTGGAATGTCGTCCCGGTAAAACATTTCAAAAATTCCGAGCCGCAACACATTGCGATCGACCGCGGAGATGCGGCGGAATTCATAGTTTTCGCAATAGCGGGTAATGCGTTCGTCGATCTCGGGCAGGTGCGCCAGCATTCCTTCGATCAGGGGCTGAGCAAAGAGCTGCACCTTGTTTTTCGCCGGACACAATGCCCAGAACTCGGCGATGGTTTCCGGGCCTTCGCCGCCGTGCAGGTCGCGCCAGAAATGATATTGAAGCGCGGCTCGGCGCGCGGCGTGACGTTTGCCCATGCTATTTGCGCAGTTCGGCGAGGAGGTTGGCGATCTCGAAGGCGGCACGGGCGGCTTCGATGCCGCGATTAATTTCCTTTTCGAGGCAGCGCTTCCGGGCTTGCTCTTCGTTTTTGAAACTCAGGACGGCATTGATCACCGGGATGCCGTGCTCAAGCGCGATTTGCTGCAAAGCCTGGGTGACAGACTGGGCGAGATGCTCGGCATGCGGCGTTTCGCCCTGGAGAATCGCACCCAAAGCCACGATCGCGTCCGCATTTTTCTGTCGGGCCACTTCCTGGACGACGATCGGGATTTCAAACGCGCCGGGCACGAGATGGAGCGCGATGCTGGCGACGGGTGAGAGCGCGCGAAGCTCGTCGGTGCAATGCGTCACCAGTCCCTGGACATATTTCGCGTTGAACTGGCTCGCGACGAGCACGAACCCGCGCTTCACGTTCATGACCCGCGGTCTTGGCGGAACGAATTTCGACATCTTCGGTCCGGTCCAGTTAGAGCAGGTGACCCATCTTCACCCGTTTCGTTTCAAGATATTTGGCGTTGTGCGGATTTGGCTCGCTCCGGATCGGCACCTGTTCGACCATCTGAATTCCATAGCCTTCGAGGCCGACCACTTTCTTGGGATTATTGGTCAGGAAACGGAATTTACGCACGCCGAGATCATGCAGGATCTGCGCGCCAATGCCGTAGTCGCGCAGGTCGCCCGCGAAACCGAGCTTGGCGTTGGCCTCCACCGTATCGAGACCTTCCTCCTGCAGTTTGTAGGCATGAATTTTCGCCGCCAGCCCGATGCCGCGCCCTTCCTGCCGCATGTAGACCAGGACCCCGCCCGACGCGCTGATCTGGCTGAGCGCGGCGTGTAGCTGATTCCCGCAATCGCAGCGTCGCGAACCGAAAACGTCGCCCGTCAGGCACTCGCTGTGCACCCGGACGAGCGTCGGCTTGGACTTGGAGATTTTGCCTTTCACGAGTGCGAGGTGATGGGCGTTGTCGACGGTGGAGCGATACATATGGAGCTCGAAATCGCCATAATCGGTCGGCAACTTCACCACCTGCTCGCGCACGATCAGCTTCTCGCGGAGTCGCCGGTAGGCGATGAGCGCCTGGATGGTGCAGATGCGCAGCTTGTGCTTTTTCTTGAACTGCATCAGCTCAGGGAGCCGCGCCATTGTGCCGTCGTCGTGCAGGATTTCGCAGAGCACACCGGCAGGCTGTAGACCAGCCATCCGCGCCAGGTCGACTGCCGCTTCGGTGTGCCCGGCGCGACGGAGGACGCCGCCTTCCTTCGCCCGCAGAGGGAAGATGTGACCCGGCTGAACGAGATCGTTAGGCCCGGCTTTCGGTCGCGCCAGGGTGCGAATGGTTGCGGCCCGGTCGTGCGCGCTGATTCCGGTCGTCACGCCCTTGGCCGCATCGACCGAGACGGTGAAATCGGTCCGGTACATCTCCCGGTTTTGCGCCACCATGCGCTGCAAGCCGAGCTTGTCGGCGCGCTCGGCCACGATCGGCACGCAGATCAGGCCGCGACCGTGCATGGTCATGAAATTGATCGTGGCCGGGGTCGCTTTCTCCGCTGCCATGATCAGGTCGCCCTCGTTCTCGCGGTCGGCATCGTCGGTCACGATGACGATTTTCCCTGCCGCGACGTCGCGCAGGACATCGTCAATGGTGTCGAACTGAAAGGCTTCCGGTGCCTGGATTATCACTCCGTTACCATTGCCGTCGCGCCCGCCCTCGGCAACGTGAATTCACTTTGCGCTCGTGCCGACGATCGCTTCCGGCCGGTAAAGATCGCGATTGCTTCCCTGGAACTCGGCTTTCAAGCGGACCTGAAAATGCGCGAGATCAACCAGATCCCAGCGCGTAAATTGCCAACGGCCATCCGCCCGCGGCGCGTGCTCAAAGCCGGCCACGAGGTGAACCGCGTCCTCCAGGACCTTGTTTGTCGCCTTCTTCGGCTCGAAATAAAACGTGCGGAAACTGCTTTCCCGGCTGCCGGCGGCATACAGTTTCGGGTCGAGGTAATAAACGCGCTTTGTTTCCCGGTCGACGACGCGGAGGTCGGGATAACCGGAGCGCTGGGCATGACCCGCGGCGGTACGCGGAAAGTGGCAACTCAAGCCGGGCGCGGTGTCGAGCAGTTTGCGCGTGAGGTCTTCGAAATGGCTGCTCGCCTCGTTGATTCGGGAAATTCCCTGGATCACGCTCGTCGGCTGATTCAGTTGCCTAACGACTTGGTCGAGAACACCGCCGATCTGTTTCAGAACACGCTGATCGGCCGGGTTCTTTGGATCAATCGCCAGGACCTTCTTGCCGGTCGTGTCCTCGATCACTTTCGCGAATGGAACCTCGCGTAGCTGCTCATCCTCTTGCAGCAGCCAGGGAATGATCGCATCAACCGGCTCGGGTGAAGCGGCCGTTGGCGGCGTCTCGGCCAGGAATGCGCCGGCGCAGAAGGTGGCGGCTGCGATTGCAAACGACGGCCTCATCTGAACGATTGAATTTGCCCGAATGCCTCAGCGCAAGACCAAAGCGCGCATTGGAACCGGTAGGACGAGACTCCGTCGAGCCTAGGAGAGAACTTGCGTGGCAAACACAGCTTGCTCCCCGGCTCGACGGAGTCTCGCCCTACCAAGAGACGTCCCTGGGAATCAGGCGGGGGCCGTATGTGCGCTGCGCCTGCCAAAGGCGAACGGCGCATAGAGAATCGCAAAGAAGAGCAGGGCCAGGCCTTCCAGTTGGAGAAGGTAAAGCCAGCGCGTGTCGGAGAGGTAGTCGAGGATCGAAGCAACGACGGGTTTGTGTAGGAGGAAACCGTAGTTCACGCCCGTGAGGTGATCGACCAGGAGAGTGGAGACGAGATAGAGTTGCGACCAGGCCAGGGTGCGCCCGACTGAGCCTAACGTCGGACGGAAACGACGCGCGACGAGGAGATAGATCACTCCCGCAACGATGCCGCCATGACCGACGAAAAAGCTGATCGCGCGAATGTCGGGGAAATCGACCTGAAGGTTGGGCGTTAGGAGGGCCTGGAAGGTGCCGCCGATACCCCAGAAATAGGAGACCTCGGTCCAGCTCCGTCGCCGGGTGAAGAGGGCGACGATGATCGCGACCATCGCCCAGTCGCAGAGCTGAAAAGGCAGGGCCTGACGCCAGAGAAAGAGCTGGTGCTGCCAAATGTAGACAGCGTAACCGAGATAGTTCGTCGCCAGGAGGAGTGCGATGCAGACCGCGACGGCGCGGTCGATTCGCTGCGAATTCGTCAGGCGGACGGCGACGCCGAGGCCCACCGGAATGACGACGATGAGGCAGAGAACGACGAGATGTGCGAAACCGAAAACGCGAAAGACAGGTTGGGGATGCATGCGCGAGTCCGCGCGAATCTTCCGGCCCAACCCTCGACGGGGTCAAGAACCGTCAGTCGCGCGGCGAGATTTTTCCCGCACCTGTCACGTTCTTTTGCACCACCGGCGGGTTCCCGCTGTAGGTGACGCGGCCGGCCCCGGTGATTGCGGCCTTGAGCGATTTAGTGGCGTTGACGCCGGCTTTGCCGGCCCCGGTGACGGAGATCTCGACCTCTTCTGTCTGAAGCAAATCGGCGGTGAGTTTGCTTGCGCCAGTCAGGCTCGCTACGAGGCGAGTGGCCCGGCCGGCGAGGGTGACTTTGGCCGCGCCGCGGGTCTCGAGAGTGAAGCGATCGCCGCTCAGACCGGTCGCTTCCAACTTGAGCGCGCCGCTCAGATCCGCTCCGCCTAACGACTCGCTGCGCAGCACGATGGTGATGCCGCGGGTCGGCGCGATCTGTCCCTGGATCCCGATCTTGAGCACATTGCCGGTGACTTTGGTTTCGATGTTGGCGAGGAGGTTTTCATCTGTCTTGATGCTGAGAGAGGGCGGACCGGGCTGCCATACGATGTCGTAAAAACCGCCGGCCTCGATGCGGGTGAACGCGCTCACCGGTCGGTCTTCCGTTTTCAGCTTGCCGTTGCCGCGCACGCCTCTCCAATCGCAACCGACGGAGAGGAGCAGGAGAAGCGAAAGGGCAAGGATCGAGATTTTATTTTTCATGATTGGGTTCTCCAGTGTGATGCGCGGGCGCCCGGTTTTGGATTCAGAAAAACGCTCGCGGTTCAACAGGAGGTCGGCGCGCGCTGGGCGAGGGCGACGCCGTGCGGGATCGCGCCCGCGACGAAGCCAAGGCATTCGACCGCGCCGCTTGGTTTGCCTGGCAAGGCGATGACGAGCGATCGATCGACCACGGCGGCCATGTTGCGGGAGAGGATTGCATTCGGCGTAATCTTCATCGATTCAGCCCGCATCACCTCGCCGAAACCGGGCAGCTCGACCCGCATCAGCCCGCGGATCGCCTCCGGCGTGATATCGCGCGCGGCGATCCCGGTGCCGCCAGTGATGAGGATAAGTCCGCAACCTTGCGTGGCGAAGGACCGGATCGTCTCCTGCAGGCGTTCCAACTCATCGGGCACGACCGCTTCCGCGAGCACGCTCCAGCTGTTCTTCAACGCCACTTCCTTCAGCGCCGGACCGCCGAGGTCGTCGTATTCGCCGCGGCTGGCGCGATCGGAAACGGTGATAATGCCAACCGTGATCTGCATTTCTCAGGCGAGTCCGGTCACGGCGGATTTCGTTTTCTTGAGCAGTTTGATTTCGCCGATCCGCATCCCTTTATCGACCGCTTTGCACATGTCGTAGATGGTGAGGAGCGCGACCGTCACTCCGGTCAGCGCTTCCATTTCGACGCCGGTCCGCGCGGTCGTGCGCGCGGCGCAGGTGGCTGCGACCCCGGTCGCACTGCTCGTTAGGCTAATTTCGATGTGACTGAGACCGAGAGTGTGGCAAAGCGGAATGAGCTGCGCGGTCTGCTTGGCCGCCTGGATGCCGGCGAGGCGCGCGGTAGCGAAAACGTTTCCCTTGGCGATCCGGTCCGACGCGATCAGTTCCAAGGTCTCCGCGGTCAAGTCGATCCGTCCACTGGCGATCGCCTCGCGGTGACTGAGCGGCTTGGCCGAGACGTCGACCATCTTCGCGCTGCCGTCGCTCGCGATGTGGCTCAGGCGTTGTTCCATCGTCAGCCGCCGATCGCGACCATTTTGCGGCCGGGTTGATAGGTGGTGCGGAAATCGTGCTGCTCCGGTTTCCGCTCCACGACGTCGAGGAAAAACTGGCGCAATTCGTCGTCGCTCGCGCCGGCGCGCAACGGTTTCATGATGTCGAACTCGAGGTAACTGCCGAGGCAGGGCCGCAATTTCCCGTCGCAGGTGAGCCGCAGTTTGTTACAGCTTTCGCAGAAATGCAGGTTGGTCATCGCGCCGATGAAACCGATGCGCTGGCTGCGACCCGGGATCTGGTAATAGCTCGCCGGGCCGTTGGTCTTGAACTCGGGCTGTGGAATCAGGGCGCCATATTTTGCTTCGATCCCGCGCCGCGCTTCCGCCACCGGGAGGAAATTGCTTTCGGTCAGGACCTCGGTCGTGGTCACAGGCATGAGTTCGATGAAGCGGAGGAGAAGATTGCGCTCGGCTGCGAAATCGACCAGCGCGGTCAGGCTGTCGGCATTGTGCCCGCGCATCAGGACGCAGTTGATTTTCACCTGCGAGAAACCGGCGGCAATCGCCGCGTCGATCCCGGCGATGGCGTCCGGCAGCAGATCGCGCCCGGTGACGCGCGCGTATTCTTCCCGGTCGAGCGTATCGAGCGAGACGTTGACGGAATTGAATCCGCAGGCGCGGACCGCTTCCGCCATCGTTAGGCCAGGCTCCACTTCGCGGGTCAGGAGGGTGCCGTTGGTGGAGAGGCCGATGTCGCGCAGGCTCGTTAGGCTGGGCAGTTGCCGGAAGAGCTGGATGACATCGCGCCGGGTCAGCGGTTCGCCGCCGGTAAGACGAATTTTGGTTACGCCGAGGTCGGTTGCGATCCGGATGAGGCGGATGGTTTCCTCAAAGGTGAGGATCTCCTGCCGGGGCAGCCATTCCTGCAGTTCCTGCGGCATGCAATAAGTGCAGCGCTCGTTGCAGCGATCGGTGATCGAGACGCGCAGATACGAGATGCGGTGTCCGAAACGATCCTCCATGACCGAGGTTACGGTGGAGCGTTTCCTGAATCAAGATGCGTGCGAGCCTTGCCGGAGAGGCGAACCGCTCCGTACCCCTTGTTTTCGTTGGCTCTTTTCTAGACAAGGGCGGTTTGACGCTCTTCCGCGCTCGCCTAGGTTTACCGGATGAAGCGTCAAATGTTTTCGTGGGCGCTGTTGGCGTGCATCGCAACGGGCGCGTTGGTTCTGTCGGGCTGCAGCACGATCGGTTCGCGGATCGATGCAAATCGCCAGGGTTTCGAGCAACTCCGGCCGCAGGAGAAAGCGCTCGTGAGCCAGGGCAAAATCCAAGGCGGAATGTCGCAAGAGGCGGTTTTTATCGCCTGGGGCCAGCCACAGCAAAAAAACACTGGGGTGGTGCGCGGAGCGCCGACCGAGACGTGGGTTTACACTCTTTCGACCGCGGCTTATGGACCTTATCCCTATGGGGGCCTCGGCTACGGCTACGGCTACGCCGGGCGGGTGGGTTATTACGGTCTTCATGGCCGCCATCGCTTCTACGGCGCTTTTGTCGACCCGTATTGGGATCCGTTTTATTACCCGTTTGCGCCCACGGTGAGCTATCCGGTGAAGACGGTTTCGTTCCAGCGCGGCCGGGTGGTGGCCTACCAATACCTCACTCCGAGCGCCTATTAGGGCCAGGTTAAATTCCGGTCTCGCGGATCGTTAGGCACTCTGAACCAGCCGCCGGACGAGGTCTTCGACCGTCACGATGCCAGTCAGGCGGTTTTGCTCGTTGAAGACCGCCGCGAGGGTTGAGTGCGCCGCGCGCAGACGCCGGATGGTGCGGTAAGCCGATTCGGTTTCGCCGGAAGAAACAATGTGCTCCATGAACTGAACCATCTGGCGCGGGTTGGCTTGATCGAGCAGAACGTCGAAGACGTTGACCAGGCCAAGGGCGACGCCGTCATCTGTGATTACCGGCACGCGTTCGATCCCGGTCCGCGCGCTTATTTCCAAGAGTTCCGGGATCGTCGTCCCGGGCTGCACGGCGACGACTTGTTCCCGCGGCACCATGACGTCGGCGACCTTGACGGTGCGGAAATCAACCACGTTGTGAATCATCGCGCGCTCGGTCGAAGTCAGGGCCCCCTGGCGTTCACTCTCGACCGTGAGCTGTTTCAAATCTTCGCGCGCGGCGAAAAGACGAGGGGGCGCGGAGGTACGGTGGAAGAGCAGTTGGCCGAGGCGCGAGCCGAGTTCCAGGATGGGCCAAAGGAGACGCGAGGTGAACACGAGAAGCCCGGCAAACGCAGCCAAGGCACGGTAGGGAAAACGGCGAAAAAGCGACTTCGGCAAAACGCCCAGGAGGAAGAGATAAATCGGCCCGGCGACGAGAAGCGCGACCGGGTAACCGGCCGTGCCTAACAATGCCACGAGCCGCTTCGTCAGCAGAAGCAACCCCGCGATGTCGGCCAGGTTGGTCACGAGCAGGATAGTGGCGAGGAGGCGCTCCGGTTTCTTCAGCAGTTGATCGAGGCGAATGGCGGCGCGGTTGCGCAACTTGACCTGGTGCCGGAGCCGGACTTGATCGAGCGAGAGGAGGCCGGCCTCGATCCCGCCGAAAACGGACGACGTCACCCAGCAGATCGCGATGACAATCCAGGCGATCATGCTTCGAATTCCGGCGCCTCGTCCGCCCCGGCGGCGGTTTTCTCGAGCAGCAATTGCTCGATCCGTTTCCGGCTGACCTGACGGATCGTAATCGCGAGGCGCGGAATCTCGAGCCGCGCTCCGACGTTAGGCAAATAACCCAGTCGATTGAAAACGTAGCCGCCGATGGTGTCGATCCCGTCGGCCATGAGATCAAAACCGATATGCTCGGTCAGATCATCGAGCCGGGCATTGCCGCTGGCGAGAAAACGGCCGTCTTCGAGCGGCTCGATGTAAAGTTCAGCGTCGCCGAGGGGCGCGGCGTCGCTCAGGATTTCCTCGATGATGTCGCCCAAGGTGATGATTCCCTCCGTCCCGCCAAATTCGTCGACCACGATTGCGAGCCCCTGCGGATGGGCGAGGAAACGGCGGAGCAGCTCCATCGCCGGCATCGTTTCCGGAACGAAGGAAGGCGGAATGAGCGTCTCGGTGTAGTGCTGCGACGGGTCGAGCAGGAATTGTTTCACGTCGATGATCCCGGCGATCTGGTCCGGCGTTTCGGCATAGACCGGGACCCGCCGATGCCGCCGTTCCTGGCAGAGCCGGATCGCCTCATCGTTAGGCAAATCATCTGGCAGGACAAAAGTATCGACCCGCGGGGTCATGCAATCTTTCGCCGTCTTGTCCCCGAGCTTGATGATCTCCTGGATCATCTCGCCTTCGGCCTCCTGCAGGGTGCCCTCGGCTTCGCCCATCTCGACCAGAGTTTCGAGTTCCTCATCGCTGATCCGCGGCCGTACCCGCAATCGCTCCGGGGTGAGGCGATCGATCACGAGGGTGCTGGCATTTTCCAGGACGTGTCCAAAGCGATCGAGCAGCGGCATCATCACTTTCAAGGTCAAGACGCCGAGCGCCGAAATCCGGTAGGCGGTGGAAAGCGCGAGCAGCTTCGGGATGAGATCGCAGAAGATGACGACGAGGGCGAAGATGGCGAGCGCCGCCAGCCAGGTCGGGAGATGCGTGATGAGCGGACCTTCCCAGATCAGGACCAGACAAAGAATAACGAGCGGAACATTGACTACCGTGTCGCCGAGCAAGAGGACGTTGAGGACGCGGCGCGGATTATCGCGAAAGGTCTGGAGGAACTCGGTCAGCGAAGGATGCTTTTCCCGAAGGCGCTCGATCTGGTGGCTCTTCAAGGTGAAGAGCGCCGTCTCCAATCCGGAAAAAAGAGCGGAGCAGGAGACCAGGAAGACGATCGCGAAAAGGAGAAGCGTGAGCCCGACTGCCGTCATTCTTTACCCGCGGCCGTATACACAACAGCCCTCCCTTGGAAAAAGAATGGGTGTGCGGTTGCCGGTCATCACTGCCGAAACGAAACTAAGCTTTCCGTGAACAAAGGCCAAAGAATTTCCCAGCTGGTCGAAGAACTGAGCGGCGGCTCGCCCGCGGGCGCGACCGACGAGATCGCGCAACATCCCTGCTACCTGGGGTTTTTCCGCTGCTGGAATGAGCAGCGTTACTACGAAGCCCACGACGTTCTCGAGCATCTTTGGCTGCGGACAAAATCGGAGGACGCGAATTATTTTAAGGGCCTGATCCAAGCTGCAGGTGGGTTCGTGCATCTGCAGAAACAACACGCGCGTCCGACGCATCCAAAAGATGGGCGGCGGATGTATCCAGCGGTGCGGCTCTTCCGGCTGGCGGAGAAAAATCTCGCGCCGTATCTGCCGTGGCGGCATCGCCTCGATCTGACGGCGTTTTTGCAACTCTTGCGCCGGCAGGTGGACGCGATCTTGGCTAGCGATCATCGGAAAAATCCGTGGACGCCGGACACTGCGCCACAGATTGAACTGCGGCCCTGAGTTTGCCCTCGGCCCCGCCCGACAATCGGTAAAAGCGCGGCCTTGCTTCCCTGGAGGGCATCGCGCCGTCGATGCCGGGAACGTCGAGTGGGCGTCTCTTGCAATCGGCGCCCGCCCCCGCGGCACCGACGGCGCGGTGCCCTCCAGAAGACACTAAGGAACAACCGTCAGCGTAGGATCGTTCCCGTCGCCGCCGCTGTAACTGGCTTGCAGGTTGTTGCCGTTCACGTTCACGATCCCGCCGTCGGGCAGGTTGCTGAAGGTGCCGGCAATCGGCGTCGCGGCGGTGTTCTTGATCAGGGTCAGGGCGGTGCCCTGGGTCAGGTTACCCTGCGTCGTGCCGCTCAAGTTAATGCTCGCCCCGCCATTAATGGTTACCCCGTTGGCAATCACCTTGTCGATCTTGGATTTGTTCCCCTTCGCCTTAAAGGTGTAGGTGTAGGTCGAGTCGGAGTTCAAGGTCAGGCTGCTTTGGATCGTGAGGGTGAGTTGCTTGTTACCGCCATGAGCCGGAGCAAGGAAAGCGCCCGTCCCGCTCCCGCTACCGACAGTGACGGCACCCGCGATGATCCCGCTCCCGCCGAGCGTGCCGGCCATGACACTGACTGCTCCGGTCCCGGTGGCTGAGCCGGACGTGTTAGCGACGACCAGGCTACCGGCGCTCACGGTCGTCCCCGCCGTGTAAAGATTGGCGCCGCTCAGGGTGAGCGTAGTTGAACTGGTCTTGATCAAGCTTCCTGTGCCAGGGCCGCCGCTGGGATCGCCGGGCTTGAGCAGCCCTGCAAAGGTTGTGCTCATTGTATTCCCACCCACACTAAGTGTGTTTCGCCCCAGGTAGACGATCCCGTCGCCTTCAAGCGAGCCAATTGTGAGGGTGCCTTGATCGCGTGGGCTAATATCGAGAAAGCCATTCCCGAAGAGTTCCACCCTCGCCGTTCCACCCTTGGACTGGTTCCAGAAGGTAAAAGAACCACCTCCACCGCCGTTGCTTCCGCCATTGGCGATGAGAGTCGCTCTGTCCGCACTGGGAGTGTTGAGGACAAACTGCGTCGCGCCGCCACCTGCGCCCGGCGCCGTCCCGCCGTCGTTGATAATCGTGCTTTGCTCGGCGGAGGTACCCGCATACCAGAAATCAGTCCGACCTCCCAGCCCGCCTGAAACGCTTGCCCCCAGGTTGTGAAATGTCGCAGCACCTGCTTTCGACATGAGGAAAAGTACCTGGGGCGCAATACCCCCTTCGACGTTGGTTGCTTGCTGGGTGAAAGTCACCGGCCCGGTGATCCCTCCATCATTGATTTGAAAGCTGCCTGAGCCGCTTGCATCAGCGATAGAGACAAAACTCTGTTCGACACCCGAACTATTCGCCACGTCTCCGAAGATCTCAAAGGTTACCCCCGATAGCGCTGTCACCGTGAAAGCCTCTACCTGTGGCTCAAAGGATATGTATCCAACCGCGTTACTCCCGGGAATCCCAATGTCGGTTATACTAGCTGTCCCGAAGCTCGCCGTATCGAAAACACCAGGGACCGTTCCCGACGACCAATTAACCGGGTTATTCCAATTATTATCGACCGGGTTGCTAAGCCAGGTGCCACTCCCCGCGTAGGCCACCGCTGCGTTAAGGAACATGAAACAAGCAAACGAGCGGAAAACTTGTTTGCCGACGCGTAAAGGCCGCAATTGTTCGTAATGACTAGCAACATTAGATGAATTCATTTTCATTGCTATTTAAGATAACTATCGAGAAAGGCGATTATGCGAGCGCTATTCTGTTCCCCTCGCGGTCGTGACCCCACAAGACCCCGAGAAGCGGCAGCCTTTGATTTTATGGATTTCGCGCGCGGCTGTCACGATTTGTTTTGGGGTGGCCTGGAGAGCATCGCGCTGTCGATGCCGGGGGGTGGGCGTGGAAGACAAGAGGCCCCCACTCGACATTCCCTGAAGCGACGGCGCGCTTCTCCCCAAGCGCTTTCGTAATTACCGGGTGAAGATCAGCTTCGTGCCGGCGATGACCAGGACGATCGCCAGGACTAAGGAAATGGTCCGAACCGGAAAGCGCCGGCTGCCGAAATAGGAACCGGCCGTGCCTCCCACCACCGCGGCCCCGGATAGGAGGAGGCCGAGCGAAGGAATTGAGCGGTGCGCGATGAAATAGCCGGCCAGCCCAGCGATCGAGTTTACGAGAATGAAAAGGGCCGAAACCGCGGCCGCCTCTCGAATCTTGGCCCAGCGAAAAAAGAGCAGGAGCGGGGTGAGAAAGATTCCGCCGCCGGTGCCGGTGAGCCCGGAGAGCAGGCCGACGAGTCCGCCGAGCCCGATCGCCGCCGCGGGGGCCGGTGATGTCACCTCCGGCGGATCGCTTTTACGAAAAAACAAACGCGCGGCGGAGAAAAGCAGGACGAGGCCGATCAAGATTCTCAGGATGGCGACCGGCAATTGCAGATAGCCGCCGAGGTAGGCGGCCGGAGCGGAAAGCACGGCAAAGGGCCAAAACAGTCGCCAGCGGAAATAGCCAGCCCGCGCGAATTGGATGGAGCCGATCGTCGCGACCAGGATGTTTAGGATGAGTGCGGTCGGTCGAATCGTCGTCGCCGCGATTCCGAACAGAGTCATGACCGCGATGTAGCCCGAGGCGCCGGCGTGGCCGACGGAGGAGTAGAGAAAAGCAACAATCCCGATGACTACGAAAAGGAAGGTGAGATGCGTTGCGTCCATATCCGGTGAGGCTTTCGCATGCACGCGCTCGGCTCAAGTTGCAAACGCAACGAATCCGCTGCCTCTCGTCCCTCTTCCTCCTAATCTTCCTTCGGGGGAATTGGGAACCGGGAGCAGGATTAGGATTAGGAGCAGGAGCAGGAGTAGGAGCAGAGCAGGATGGGAGGGCTTTCATCTGGGGAAGTCGAATGTAGGTTGCGGAGTGACACCGACTCCGCTTGCCGTGACCGCGACCCCGCCGGCCCATTACGAGCACACCAACCGGCTGGCCCGCGAAAAATCGCCTTACCTTCTGCAGCACGCGCATAACCCGGTCGATTGGTATCCCTGGGGCGAGGAAGCTTTCGCCAAGGCGCAAAAGGAACGGAAGCCGATCTTTCTCTCGATCGGTTACTCGACCTGCCACTGGTGCCACGTGATGGAGCGCGAATCGTTTGAGAACGAAGACGTCGCTGCGTTCATGAACTCGCGCTTCGTCAACATCAAGGTCGACCGCGAGGAACGGCCCGATGTCGATCGCGTTTACATGACCTTCGTCCAGGCCACGACCGGGGGCGGCGGATGGCCGCTCAACGTCTGGCTCACCCCGGCGCTCAAGCCCTTCGTCGGCGGCACTTATTTTCCGCCGGAAGATCGGCACGGGCAGCCAAGCTTCCTCAAAGTGCTGCGCAAGATCGCCGATGCCTGGCAAAACGACCACGCCAAGATCAGCGAAAGCGGGAGCCAGATCATGGCCGCGCTCGCCCGCTCCACCACCGGGGCCTCGGCCGAAGGCGGGAAGGTCGATCCGAAGTTGATAGATGCCGCTTATCAGCAAATCGCGCGCGGTTACGATTCGCGCGAAGGCGGGTTCGGCGGCGCGCCGAAGTTTCCGCGACCGGTCACGCTCAATTTGCTTTTCCACGTTTACCACCGCTCCGCGCCCAAGTCGGAAGCAGGCGAAGCGGCGCTTGGGATGGCGCTGTTCACCCTGCGCAAAATGGCGGCCGGCGGAATGCACGATCAGCTCGGCGGGGGCTTTCATCGTTACTCGGTCGATGCTCTGTGGCGGGTGCCGCATTTTGAGAAAATGCTCTACGACCAGGCGCAACTGGCCGCGGCTTATCTCGACGGTTACCAGATCACGGGCGACCTGCGTTACGAAGCGATCGCGCGCGACACGCTCGATTACGTCCGGCGCGACCTGACCGATGCCAAGGGCGGATTTTATTCGGCCGAAGACGCAGATAGCCTAACGAAAGCAGGCGGGAAAGAAAAAGCGGAAGGCGCTTTTTATGTCTGGACGAAGAAGGAGATCGACGAGGCGCTGGGAGAATATGCCGAGCTTTTCGATTACCAGTATGGCGTCGAGGAAGGGGGGAACGCGCCCGAGGGGAGCGATCCGCAGGGCGAGTTTGCAGGAAAAAATATACTCTACGAGCGGCAGACTTTCGCGGAGACGGCGAAAAAGTTTAGGAAGAGCGAGCTCGACGTCGATGAATCGATGCGTTACCGCCGGCCTACGCTGCTCGAGCTGCGGGCGAAAAGGCCGCGGCCGCATCTGGACGACAAGATCATCACGGCCTGGAACGGGCTCATGATTTCCGCCTTCGCGCGCGGGGCGCAGGTCCTGGGCGATCCGAGTTATCTCGAGACCGCGACCAAGGCGGCGGAATTTGTGCGCGACAATCTTTACGACGCGAAAACGCGCATGCTGCGCCGGAGCTATCGAGGCGGCGCCTCGGAAGTGGGTGGATTCGCGGAAGATTACGCCTTCTACATCCAGGGCCTGCTCGATCTCTACGAGGCCTCGTTCGACGTGCAATGGCTGAAGTTGGCCGAGCAATTGCAGACGACGCAGGACCGGCTTTTCTGGGACGAAAAAGACGGGGGTTATTTCAGCAGCAACGGCAAAGACCCGAACATTTTGCTGCGGCTCAAGGAAGACAACGATAACGCTGAGCCGGCCCCGAGCTCGATTGCCGCGCTCAATTTGCTGCGGCTTGGGCAGATCCTGGATTCGAAGGAATGGCGGGAGCGGGCGAAGAAAACGATCACGGCTTTTGCCGGCGCGCTCAATCATTACCCCAGCGCGATGCCGCAGATGCTGGTCGCGCTCGATTTCAGCCTAACGAAAGCGAAACAGATCGTGATTGCGGGCTCACCCGATGCGCCGGAGACGCGCGACCTGCTCGAGGAAACGCGCCGGCATTACTTGCCGAACACCATCGTCCTCTTGGCCGACGGTGGCGCCAGCCAGAAATATCTGGCGGGCAAACTAGAGGAAATGAAGGCGATGGGGCCGGTCGACGGCAAGCCCGCGGCCTATGTCTGCGAGAACTTCATGTGTAAAGCGCCGGTCACGTCGGTCGAGGATCTGCGCAAACTTTTGCGATAGCTTTTGGAGTGCGACGCGTCTTCGCGTCGCTTTTCGGACGCGGTTCTCGCTCCCCGAAAGCGGTGCGAGGACGCACCGCACTCCGAAGCTGGCGCGAAATTAGAAGTCGTCCGGCACGTTGACCCGGTCGGTCTTGAATGACGCGACCGATTTCACAAATGCTGGTCGCGTGTTGGTCTCGAACCAGCGCGCCGAACACCAGCGATATGCGCTCGCCACCGCGACCAGTCGATGATGCACCGGATTCTGATGGACGTAATTCAGCCGCGCGAGCCAGGATTTTTCGAACGTCAGATGAGTGTCCCAAAACTCGTACATCACGCGACGACCCGGCAGCGCGTCGAGACGATTCAGCCGGATCGCCAATTCGCGGTGCAAGTGACGAATAAAATTAAGATTCTCCGCTCCCACATTTTCGAAGCAGGCGACGAGATGATAATGGTTGGCGAAAAACGCCCAGGCTTGCAGGAGGAGCTTGTAAGCGTGCGCCAGCTCGAAGGTGGTATCGCGGAAGAGATCGAGTTTTGCGTCGGTGTTAAAAAGCGGCCGGCGATGCAAGGTCGCGGCCGTGATGATGTACGTGCCTTTGGCGGTGAAATGATGCGGGGGTGCGTGGGGCCAACTCTCGCTCACCGTCTGGGTATCACTTGGCCTTCCGGTTTGGAATAATTTTCGCGAAGCTTTGGAGTGCGACGCGTCTTCGCGTCGCTTTTGAGGTGCGGTTCTCGCTTCCCAAAAAGCAAAAAGCGGTGCGGGGACGCACCGCACTCCGAAAGCTATCGCGAAATTCTTAGTCGCTGGTGGGTTTGGTCGGGAGCGTTTTGCGGCGGCGCAGGCGCATCCAATTGTTCCAGGTCTTCCGCACGCTGTCCTTCGGGGTGAGGTATTCCTGGTTCAGTTCGTTGCTTTTCAGGATCTGGGCGAGAATTCCGCGGAGCGAAAAATCGTCGGTATTGAGAATGGTGTAGGCGGTGCCGATGGCGGCGTGATGATGCGCGTCGCTCGCCGCAGTCATGGGGAGACCGCGAAGCTTGGCGTATTTGAAAGCGTATTGGTTGTAGCGCCGCAGGGTAGTGGCGGCATTGAAGACCTCGAGCGCGTCGATCGGGAGGGTTTCGAGAGTCGAGAAGCGGATGCCCGCCCGGAACAAGTCGTAGGGATGCGGCGGGATGGCGAGGCCGCCGCGCTCGTGGATGAGATCGCAGACCTCGCTTGCCGGGCGTCCTTTCAAATAGGGAAGCGAGGTGCCGACGCAGAGAAGATGACCTTCCGCGGTCGTGACTTCGACGCCGGGGATGATGAGGAAATCATCCACCGGCATGCCGTCTTCGCGCATGAGGCCTTTTTCTAAGAGGTAGGAAACGCCGTCGTTGGTGTTGTGATCGGTCAGGGCAAAGCCGTGCAGGCCCTTGCCTTTGGCGGAGGCGATGTTTTCCTCCGGGCTGGAAACGCCGTCGCCCGAGAAGAACGAATGCGTGTGCAGGTCGATCTTGAAGGGCATGCGCGGGAGCGTAGTTTGGGGGCCGCCAAATGCAAAGGATCGGTTTCAAGGAATGGGCCCTGGTTTGCGACGCGCTCGGGTCGGGACGGCAGAGCGTGATCATCCGCAAAGGCGGGATCGCGGAAGGGCGCGACGGCTTCGCTTTCCGGCACCGGGAGTTTTTCCTTTTCCCGACTTTCTTTCACGAACAACTGGAGCGTGTGCGCTTCCCCGACCCGAAGCTGCCGGAGCCCCGGCCTGACGAGATTGAGATCCGCTATTTCGCGCAAGTGGAAGAGGCGCGCCTCCTGACCCGCTGGGAAGATGTGCGCGCACTCGCGCCCTTGCACATTCTGCGGGAGAGCGTGGTGCGGGAGCGCTTCGAGTACGACGAAGCGCCCGGGGTGCATATCGCCTTCGTGAAAATTTTCCGGCTCGACCCGGTCTGGCATTTCCCGGATGCGAAAGCGTATGGCGGCTGCCGGAGCTGGGTGGAATTGCCCGAGCCGCCATCCGGTCTGCAATTGCATCCGGTCGCGTCAACATCCGCGCTCTTGTGATTTTCTTTAAAGAATATGAACGACGTAATCGAAGGCGGCTGTTTGTGTGGCAAGACGCGCTACCGGCTGCGCGAAAAGCCGGTCCGGATCAGCAATTGTCATTGCATTGATTGTCGGCGCGGGAGCGGCGCGGCGGTCGTGACCTGGGGCGTGGTGCGTCCGAATGAAGTGGAGATGTTGGCGGGCGAATTGCGCAAGGTGCGACACGCGGAGCGGCTTCGCTCCTTTGCGGTTTGCTGCGGCACGCCCCTTTTCTTTCAGGAGGACGAAGCGTCGGCGACGATCGATGTCACGATCGCCTCGCTCGATCATCCGGAGCCCTACGTGCCAAAAGTGGAGATCTGGACGGAGGACCGATTGCCCTGGGTGTCGCTCGATGCGATGCGGCGCGTCTATCGACAAGGGCGGGAGCAATCGGCTGGGTAGCGCACTCGTCCCGAGTGCTGGCGACGGTGTCCCACCGTCGCGAACTTTGAGAGCAGCGGTAACTTTCGCGCGAGCGCTCAAAGTCATCTAGCAGCGCACGTCATAGAGAAAAAGTTCGTCGCGCTGGAACAGCGCGACCAGCACTCGGGACGAGTGCGCTACCCAGTTGCGGCGGAGAGCATTTCCACTTCCGCGCCGGGCTCTTCCGGGTTGCGGTTGAACTGGAGATCATAGAGCCGGCGGTAATAGCCGGACTCTTCGAGCAGCTCGGCGTGGGTGCCGATCTCTTTGATCCGGCCTTTTTCCATGACCACGATCTGGTTGGCGGAAAGAATGGTGGAAAGCCGATGCGCGATCGCGATCACGGTGCGGCCCTTGGCCAGGCGCTCAAGGGCGAGCTGGATTTGCTGCTCCGATTCGGAATCCAGGGCGGAGGTCGCTTCGTCGAGGAGCAGGATGGGGGCGTTCTTGAGCAGGGCGCGGGCGATGGCGAGGCGCTGTTGTTGCCCGCCGGAAAGGAGGCAGCCCTTGTCGCCGATCACGGTCTGGTAGCCATTGGGCTGCTCCATGATGAAGTCGTGCGCGTAGGCGGTCTCGGCCGCGGCGTAGATTTCCTCGTCGGTCGCATCGAGCCGGCCGAACTGGATGTTTTTCAAGATCGTGTCGTGAAAGAGAAAGGTCTCCTGCGAAACGAGACCGATCTGTTGGCGGAGCGATCTCTGCGTCACGGAACGCAGATCGCGCCCGTCGATTCGAATCACCCCGCTGGTCGGATCGTAGAGGCGCAGGATGAGCGAAAGAATCGTGCTCTTACCGGCCCCGCTCGCACCGACAAGGGCGTAGCTCCGGCCGGGCTCGATCTTCAGGCTGAAGTCCTTCAAGGCGTCCTCGACGCCGCTGGCGTAACGAAAAGTGACGTGCTCCAGCTCCAATGCCCCTTGCGAGTGCGGCAGAGCGACCGCGTCGGGTTGGTCCTCGACGCTGGAGGTCAGATCCAGGATCCGGAAAATTTCCACTGTCGCCTGGATCGAGCGCTGCATCATGATGTGCATGCGGCTGAGCGTTTTGATCGGATCGTAAAGTAGAAAGATGCCCGCGATCAAAGCCATGAATTTAGCCGCCGGGAGATGCGCGAAATAAACATAGAGAAGAGCAAAGCCGACCCCGATCGCGGCAATCGATTCGACCAGAGGCGAGATCGCTTCGGTTGAACGCGTGATGCGCATCATGTTTTCGAACTGGATCCGATTACTGCGCCGGAAAGACTTTTCCTGGTGGTCCTCACGGGCGAACGATTTAACCACGCGGATGCCGGCGAAGGTCTCCTGCATCGTCACCACCATCTGGCCCATTTCTTCCTGCTCGCCCTTGACCGCCTTGCGGGCGCGCCGCCCATACATGCTCAGCGGGATGAGGCAGCTCGGGAAGAGCACGAGCGTCACGATGGTGAATTTCCAATCCATGTAGAGCAAAACGCCGACGCCGCTGATGATCGCGATCGGTTGCTTGAAGAGGTCGCTGCTGATGCTTGAGAGAGCGGTCTGCATCATGCGGGTGTCGTTCGTGATCCGCGACATGAGGAAGCCGGACTGCATCTTGTTGAAGAAATCCATCGAGTGACTCAGCATCCGGCCGAAGAGCTGGGTCCGGATGTCGGTCAGCACTTTCGCGCTCACCCAGGTGGTGTAGTAGGCGTTGCAATAGCCGCAGACACTGCGCGCGATCATGACCGCGGGAATGGCGAGGCAGATCAGGACGAGGGAGTTGATCGGCGGACCTTTATCGAGCAGTTCGGGGTGGGCTGCCAGCATGGTGGGCGCGGGAGTGGAGCCATGGAAAACGACCCCGGCGACCTTGGCCAGGACCAGCGGCATAAGGGATTGGATGCCGCCGGCGAGGAAGCCGAAAGCGAGGCCGAGAATGAGCCGCCCTTTGTAGGGCAGGGCGTAGGCAAAAAGGCGCTTGTATGGACCCCACCCGATTTTCAGAAGGGTCCACAAAGACTGCTTTGGCTTCGGGGTCTTTTTCTCGCTCATGCGACAGGCGCTGTCGGAGCCGACAGCAGCGTCTGCATAGCATCGATCACCGCTGCCGTCGAGATATCCTTCATGGGATGGGGCGTCTGTTTGGGCAGGAAATCGGTCATGGGCGAGGGGTAACCGGCCCGTAAAATCACCGCTGGCGTCGAGCGCGGCCGCCAGTGAAACGGGTTGGTCGGCCCAAAAAGGGCGACCTGGGGTGTGCCAAGCGCGGCTGCCAGGTGCATCGGCGCGGAATCGATCGTAACCAGGAGCTGGGCCCGTTGGAGAAGGGCGCCGAGGGAGAGGAGATCGAGCTGGCCGGAAAGGTCCACGATCGGATGCCGAAGGTGCGATTTGATCTGCGCGATATGCTCCTGTTCCATGCGCGATCTCGCGCCGGTCAGGACGCAGCGCAGCCGGCCTTCTGCGGAAATCCGATCCGCTAGTTCCGCCCAGCGTTGCGCGACCCAGAATTTTTCCGCCCGGGCCGAACCGGGATGGAGGACGACGAACTCATCGCCAAGATCCGCTTCCACGATGATCTCGGCCGCTCGCGTCCGCGCGCCGAGGGGGAGTTCAAGATGGAGTTCGCGCGCGGGGTCGTGCACCCCGAGCGGCGCGAGCAGGGCGAGATGATGATCGATCGTGTGGACAAACCGCACCTGCGAGGGAACGAACTCGTTGTAGCTCAACTGCCGGAGCGGCTCGCGGCGGATGGTGTCGTAAGTAATGCGCCGCTTCGCGCCGGAGAGCACAGTGAGCAAGGCCGAGCGATCGGTCCGGGAGAAATCGAGGCAGTATTCGAATTTCCTCTTCGCGACCGCGAAAAACTGCGGCGCGTCAGAAATACGCCCGCGCGCGACGAGGGTCTGGTCGACCCCGGGAATCGCCGGCAGCAATTCGCGCGAACCGTAGGCCGCAACGAGCGAGATCCTGGCCTCGGGGAAAGTCTTCCGGAGGGCAGCGATGGTCGGGACCGTCAGGATGAGGTCGCCAATTCGCTTGAGCTGGATGAGGAGGACGTTCAACCGGCCCCTAACGAACCATCTGCATCGCGCGCTCGTAAGCCACAAGCAGGCGAGTGCGGAAATGGTCCCACGTAAAATTTTCAACGACCCGCTGGCGCGCGGCCAGGCTCATCCGTTCCACGATTTCCGGATGATCGTAGAGATGCTGAATCGCCTCCGCCAGCGCGTCGATGTCGCCCGGCTGGATGATGATTCCCTGCACCCCATCCTCGACCACATCGCCCGCTTCGCGGGTCGTGATCTGCGGCAGACCGCAGGCGGCCGCCTCGTAGGTGACCTTGGCGCTGCCTTCGCATTGTGAAGGGAAAACGTGCACCGTCGACTGGCGCAGATATTTTTCCGGCTCGCGTGCGAAGCCGACCACTTTCACGTCGTCACCGCCCAGTTTTTCGAGGTGGGGTTTCATCTCGGCGTGGACGGAACCGACCAGCCAAAGCTCGGCATTCTTGAGATTGAGCCGGCGCCAGGCCGTGAGCAGATGGTGCACGCCCTTGCGCTCGATCAGCGCCCCGGAAAAAACGGCGCGGAAATGCGGCGGACGCTGCCCGGGGGTAAAGCGCTCCACGTCGACCCCGCGCGGCAGATAGAAAAGTTTCTCCTCGGGAAAACCCTGGACGCGAAAAGTGTCCGCCGCCTTTTCCGAGAGAACGAGAATCAGGTCCGCCAGGTCGTATTCTTCCAGGAACCGGTCGCGTTGGAGAAGGAGATCTTCTTTCCATCGCCGGGCCCAGGGCAACTGCGGTTCGTCGGTCGTGCCGTTGGCGGGCGCGCGCTTGATCTTGCCGCGGTCGCGGTGCCAGGTGGGAATTTCCACGATCGAGGGAATCCCGCGCTTGTGCGCCTCGCGCAGCGAGAGCAGGCAATCGCCCGACCAGCTATGGAACATGTCGTATCGGCCCGTCGCGAGCTGCCGGGCCGCGATCCAGTCGAGATATTTCTTTTTCGCCCCGTAGTAATAAGGGCTGTCGAGCGAGGAAAGGAGCCGCACCGGGTGCCAGCGCAGGGAATGAATCTTGGAGGCCGGGATTTCCGTCTGTCGATTGTCGTAGGCGACGGCCTTGCCCAGAAAGCCGCCACGATAGGAAGCGCGGAGCGTCTCAAACGCATCCGTGTCCAGGCCCGAGCCGCCAATGCGCGCAAAAATCGAATAAAGGAGCGATTTCGGTAGCGTTCCCGGAGCCGGAATCGTCGAGGCTGCGCGCGGCGGGGCATTTAGAGTTTCACCCACCATGGCATCACCAGTATTGTTGGGAATGCCGCCAAGTAAAGATAGAACTCCTCTGTGTCGCCCGAGATGAGCCGCCCGCGCCTAACGATCGGCCTCGTCCGGCGCGGCCATTCCGATACCGGTGGGGCGGAGGCTTATTTGAAGCGCCTCGCCCGCGGCCTGAGCGAATCGGGGCACGCCACCCGCCTCTTCACCGACGCGGCCTGGCCGGCGCGGGAATGGCCCTGGGGACCGATCACCCGCCTCCGCGGTGAGACCGCGCCGCGCTTTGCCGATGAGCTGGAGAAAATCAAACCGCGCGAGCATTGCGACCTCCTCCTCAGCCTGGAGCGGGTCTGGAGCTGCGACGTTTACCGGGCGGGCGACGGCATTCACCTCGCCTGGATGCAGCGGCGCGATGCTGCTTCCTCGATTTTTCGGCGCTTCCTGCGCAAGTTCAACGCCAAGCACCGCGACACGCTGCAATTGGAACGGGCGCTTTTTGGCGGCGGGGCGCGGCGGGTCATCGCTAATTCCGAGATGGTGAAACGGGAAGCGACCCATTTCTACGGCTATCCTCCGGAGCAGATCGATGTCGTGCCCAACGGCGTGCCGCTGGCGGATTTTCATCCCGATCCCGAGGCCCGGCGCGTGCGGCGCAAAATTCTCCAGCTACGCGAGGATGAAATCGCGGTCCTTTTTGTTGGTTCCGGTTGGGAACGCAAAGGGCTGCGCTACGCCATCACCGCTGTCACTTCGTTAGGCCATGACTTTCGTCTCTTCGTCGCCGGCCGCGGTCGCGGGCACCGGATCGATGGGCGGGCCGTGCAGCGGCTGGGGGCGGTGCGCGATCTCCTCGCGCTTTACGTCGCGGCCGATATCTTCGTTTTGCCGACGCATTACGATCCCTTTTCCAACGCCTGCCTCGAAGCGCTGGCCAGCGGACTGCCCGTGATCACAACCCGGGGCAATGGCTTCAGCGAAATCATCGAGCACCGCGTGCACGGCTCGATCATCGCTGCGCCTTCCGACACCGCGCAGATCACCGAAGAACTGCGTTATTGGTCCGACCCAGATCGCCGGGAAAAGGCGCGCCCTGCCATTTTGGAACGCGCCGGACACTTCGATATTTCCGTCAACGTCGAGCGCACGCTCGCGGTTTTAAATCACGTGCCGAGGGCTGAGGCCGTGTCGGGAAAAATCCGGAAGACCTGATCGAGCCGCGCGATCTCGAAGATCGGGCGGACACTTTCCTGCAATCCGCTCAGGGCGAATTTTCCGCCGTAGCCGCCGACGTTCTGCATCGCCTCAATCAGGACAGCGAGGCCGGAACTATCGATATAGCTCACCTTGGAAAGATCGACCACGAGCTGGGGCGGTTTCTTCGCGATAAGGTTGGCCAATGCGGTGCCGATCTGCGGAGAAACGTGCAGGTCAATTTCGCCTTCCAAGGGAAGAATGCTCGGTTCGGTATTGGCCATCGCAGGGGCAACCATGTCACTCTTGCCGATTACGTCAATTCCTTCTCCTGCTCCTGCTCTTAATCCTGCTCTGATGTTCTGGGGAGAGATTAGGAGAAGGAGTAGGAGGGCGTCACCAACCCAGCTCTTCGATCACTGTTTCGGATTCGGAGAAATCGTCGATGATCCGATCCGGGCGGTGCGTCGCCAGTTGCGCGCGGCTGAAGGTCCCGGTCGCGACCGCGATTGTGCGCGCGCCGATCGCCTTGCCGCAGGCGATATCGTGCGGCGTATCGCCGATGACATCGATCTCCGCCGCCGCAAAATCGATCGCGTGCTTTTCGCGC
>JBKJNW010000064.1:0-5861 GCA_046593335.1 Chthoniobacterales bacterium
ACCCGTAGGTGTCTGGACCGTGTCTCAGTTCCAGTGTGACTGGTCGTCCTCTCAGACCAGCTACCCGTCATAGCCTTGGTGGGCCGTTACCTCACCAACTAGCTGATAGGCCGCGGGGTCATCAAGAAGCGCCAGGTTGCCCCGGCTTTGATGTTGGAAAGATGTCTTTCCTGATCATATGCGGTATTAATTCGCCTTTCGACGAGCTATCCCCCACTTCTCGGCAGATTCCCCACGTGTTACGCACCCGTTCGCCACTAAACTTTCCCAGGTATTGCTACTCGGAAAAGTCCCGTTCGACTTGCATGTCTTATCCACGCCGCCAGCGTTCGTTCTGAGCCAGAATCAAACTCTCCGTAAAAATTTGGAGCCGGCATCATTGCTGATCCCGGACAAAGTTTGCGCCCCTCTTCGCTAACGAAGAGGGAGCTGAAATCTGACCATTCTAAACCGGCAACCGCTCGTAAGCGGAAGCCGGTGTTCGTCCGATCTTATTCAAATTAAGATTCCCTTGCGGTTCCGAAGAACCGGTCCAGAAAAATTTTTAATCAAAGAAACTCGACGTATAACG
Source organism: Chthoniobacterales bacterium (assembly GCA_046593335.1). Lineage (GTDB taxonomy): Bacteria > Verrucomicrobiota > Verrucomicrobiia > Chthoniobacterales > UBA10450 > Palsa-1392. The sequence goes on from JBKJNW010000064.1 coordinate 572, forward strand.
CACAATTCAATTTTCGCTGACTTCTACCTTCTGGATTTCAAAAAACTAAATCGTCGTGATGACGAAATCCAGAATTGCGCTGTCAAAGATCAACCGTTTTCTTTCCGCTCCACGACAAACCGCCTGCTTGTTGAATCCAACAACCGGCGGCTCGAAGTTGAGCCAAGAAGAACACCCCGGGAAACCCGGGACCGCCATCAGCGGACGAACAAAGTATCGCGAAGCGTTCTGTCGTCAACGCGAATTCTGCACTTTTTTGCACTTTCTTTGCCCCGAATGATAGCACGATCTGTGGCGCGAAAAAGTCGGCCCTGCGCGTCAGCGCACCGCGCGGCGGCTAATCTTCGGGCCCCTCAGGAATCGGGTTGCGTTCCCGTTGCCGCGACCGCGCCGGGTTGCGCTCGCACCCTAACGAAACGATAACGGCCTCGAATATATTCGGCAATGAAACGCCCTTTCGACCGGGACGCGATCAGGCCCTGGTGCACCTTCGGCGGCACGTCGAGAAAGCGATAAACCGCCCCACGGGTGAACTCGATCTCGAGCGCGCGCAGGTGCCGGCTGTAGCCGACGCTGGCGACGTTGCTCGAAACAACCGGCTCGCGCCGGATCCGGGAATGGATCGCGTCGCCGGGATCGGGCGTGGCCAGCACGGTCGAAATGACCGCGAGGAGGAGCAGGACTGGGGCGCGATTTAATTTCATCGCACCTCGCTTTTAGAACGCCGGCGGAGGTTCGGTCAAGCGGATTTCAGCGTTCTCCGGCACCTGTCTGGGTTCGTTAGGCCGCCTCCTAGGGAAGCCATCCACCGCTTGCTTGCAGCGGCGGCAGCTCGCTCCGGCGCGTGACCCAGACCGCGACGGCTTTACGCGCGCCGGGGTCGGCGGTCGCCCCAGTCGTTACGCGCGCCGTCGCTGAGCCCGACTCGGATTTCAGGTCGGCCTTTTGCAGGTCGAGCACGACAAAGTCGTGCGGCAGACTGCGCCCTTGGTTTTCGCCCGCTCCGACTTTGGTTGAAAGGCCGGAGGCGAGCAGGGCCAGGTGCGCTTCATACGGGGCCGTGGCTCCGGGACCGGGCCGAAACGTGATCTCGAAGGTTTTGCCATCGCTCGTCGCCACGCTCAAAACCCCGGCGGACGTGTCGTTAGGCTGGCCGAGGCGGAGCGAGGACCAGGCGCGTTCCTCGCGCCCGTTGAGCACGACGGCCGGAGTATAAACCGATTCGTTCCGCCAAAGCGCGGCGTATCGGCTCTGCCGGTCCGTCCACTGTTTCGAAGAAAAGCGATCGCGCCAGCCGAGCCGGTCCCAATAATCAACATGAAAGGCCAGCGGCACGAATTGTTTCCAGAGCGCGGGATTCTCTTTCTGCCGGCTCAGCCAGGCCTCGGCTGGCGGACAACTGCTGCACCCTTCGGAAGTGTAGAGCTCGACCAACGAAGTCTGCTGCGGGCCGCTCTGGAAACGCGTTTCCGCCGCGAAAGAAGTGGTGCCAAACATCGCGATTGCGGTCAGAACATGGAGAAGCGTCTTCATTCGTCGTGAGAGGTCCGCACGCGGCGCTTATTCCAGGCACTCGTTTCGTTAGGCGAGATTCAGGATGTGTTTGATCCCGCGCACCGGGATCAAGACCCAATCCGGCCGATGATTCAATTCGTAGCCGACCTCGTAGACCGCTTTGTCGAGCAGATACGCTTCCAGCAGGACGGTGAGATCGCTTTCTTTTGGCGGCAGGAAACTCGCGCCCGCGGCCGTCTCGAGGTAGCTCTCGAGGAAGGTGGCGCTCATTTGCCGATACCAAAGGTCGGCCCAAAGTTCGAGGAACGGCACGTCTTCTGTCCGCATCGAAGGTTGCCAGAGCGCGCTGTAGGCGGCGTATTGGAATGAGCGCATCATGCCCGCAACATCGCGCAGGGCCGAGCGTTTCAGTTTGCGCTCGCTCAAGGGCCGAGCGGGTTCGCCCTCGAAATCGAGAATGACGAAATCCTTCCCGGTATAAAGCGCCTGCCCCAGATGGTAATCGCCGTGGATCCGGATCTTCATGGCGGAGGCATGCCGCTCCAGCGTTTCCTGTTCGGCGGCGAGGATTTTTTGCTCTGCCGCGAGGACCTGGGCGGCTTCGGCGCGGAAGGCTTCCGGTAAATCCGGCAGCTTTTTCTGCAGGAGCGTAAAAGCCCGGCGGAGCGAAGCGCGCATCGATTGATAAACCGAGCGCTGCGCCATGGCGTTAAACGGCTCCGGGGAAAAGCGTTTGTCATTCGTTTCCGCGGCAAGGGCGAGGTGCATCTCGCCGGTGCGCTGGCCGATCAGCTTCGCTTTCTCGATATAAACACCGCCGAGAAGTTCCTCGAGCAGAGGCCCGGGCACGGCGTCGGTCGCCTGCAATTCGCCTTTCTTCGACAGGACCCGCTCAAAAAAACGCCCCACCGCGTCGAGCGTGAGAGCCCAGGCGTCGCCCTCGTTAGGCGCGGCCGCTTGCAGCAGCGCCACCACCGTCGGCTCGGCCCGCGGCCGCCGGTATTCGATCGCGCCGACGAAAGCGGGGACGTGCGCGAAGTGCTGTTTCTCGGTCAGGAACCGGGTCAGCTCGACGTCGGGATTCATCCCGTCTTCGAGCTTGCGGTAGAGTTTGAGAAAGAAGCGGTTCTCGAAAAGAATCGAGGAATTGCTTTGCTCGGTGTTCAGCACCTGGGAGGACGGCGTCTTGCCCGCGGGCTCCTGCTCCAGCAGGCTGCTCCCCACGCCCACGAGGTGACCGTTGCGGCCCCGCAGGTCGGTCCCGCTCGCCATCAGTTGAAAAATCTTGTCGCGAAATTCCTGGTCCCAAAGGGCGTCGTAGAGAATTCCCTTGCCGCCCACTCGCGCGATCACCGCCTGCGGGGTCGAGCGCGCGAGGGCCTCCGCCGCCGGCCCGCTTTCGAGCTGGACCGGGAGCGAGTAAATGTCTGGCGCCCCGTCGGTGTAATCGACCTGGAGCAGCCACAATTGCCCGGCCTCTTCCGCCACCGGGATCTGCTCGATGATCCGCATCTCGCGAATACTGCGCGCCTTCGCGCCAAACCAGCGGCAGGTGCGCAAATAATTCGGCAAAATTTCGCGCTCGAGCTGGGCCCGCTGATGAGTCGCGAGCAGCGCGGCCAGATGCGGCTCGGCGTCGATCGTCGGCACGACCCGCTTTTTCGTACTCCGTTTTTCTTTCTGCGATTGGAAGGCAAACCAATAGTGACCGTGCGGACCGATGGTCAGGACATACGGCGCTTTCTTGATCGGCGGGAAAAGATTGCGGCTGAAGACTTCCATCGGCACGCAACCGGTGAAGCGCGAAAGATCGATCTCCACCGCTTGCGAGAAACGCGAAAGATTCGCCACCACCAGGATCGTCTCGCCCTCATGCTGGCGCAGGAACGCGAGCACCTTCGGATTATCCGGATGCAAAAACTCGAGCGAGCCCCGGGAGAAGGCGCGGAAATTTTTCCGCATCGCGATCACCCGCCGCATCCACCAGAGGAGCGAGGATAAATTCTTCTGCTGATTCTCGACGTTGATCGCCTCGTAGTTGTACTCGGGATCGATCGTGACCGGCAGGTAAAGCTGCTGCGGATTCGCCTTCGAAAACCCGGCGTTGCGATCGCTGCTCCATTGCATCGGCGTGCGGCAGCCGTTGCGATCGCCGAGATAAAAATTGTCGCCCATCCCGATCTCGTCGCCGTAGTAGAGCACCGGTGTTCCCGGCATCGAGAAAAGGAGAATGTTCAGGAGCTCGATCTTGCGCCGGCTGTTGGCGAGGAGCGGCGCGAGCCGGCGACGGATGCCAAGATTGATCCGCGCCGTCGGATCGGTCGCGTAAACGCGCCACATGTAGTCGCGCTCCTCATCCGTCACCATCTCGAGCGTGAGCTCATCGTGATTGCGCAGGAACATCGCCCACTGGCAGGCCTCGGGGATGGCCGGCGTCTGCTCGAGGATGTCGATGATCGGAAACCGATCCTCCATTTGCAGCGACATGAACATCCGCGGCATGAGCGGGAAATGAAAATTCATGTGCGACTCGTCGCCGTCACCGAAATATTTGACCGCGTCTTCCGGCCACTGATTCGCTTCCGCCAGCAGCATGCGGCCGGGGAAATTCGCGTCCATGTGGGCGCGCAATTTCTTCAGGTATTCGTGGGTCTCGGGAAGATTTTCGCAGTTCGTCCCCTCGCGTTCGTAGAGATAGGGAACGGCGTCGAGCCGCAGGCCATCGACCCCCATGTTCAACCAGAAATCGAGCACCTTCTGCACGATCTCGTGCACCGCCGGGTTATCGAAATTCAGGTCCGGCTGGTGGGAATAAAAGCGGTGCCAATAGTACGCCTTTGCCACCGGATCCCACGACCAGTTCGAGGTCTCGAAATCCTTGAAGATGATCCGGGCGTCCTTGTATTTTTCCGCCGAATCGCTCCAGACATAGAGTTCGCGCTCCGGCGAACCGGGCGCGGCCCGGCGCGAAGCCTGGAACCACGGATTCTGATCCGAGCTGTGATTAATGACCAGCTCGGTAATGACGCGCAGCCCGCGTTCATGCGCGGCGGCGAGGAAGGCCTTGAAATCGGCCAGCGTGCCGAAGTTCGGATTCACGTCGAAATAATCCGCGATGTCATAGCCGTCATCGCGCATGGGCGAGGGATAAAAGGGGAGAATCCAGATTGCGGTCGCGCCCAGTTCCTGGAGGTAATCAAGCTTCTCGATCAGCCCGCGGAAATCGCCGATCCCGTCGCCGTCGCTATCGTGGAAGGTCTTGACGTGCAACTCGTAGATGACGGCATCTTTGTACCACTGGAGATCGGGAGCGAGCGCGTCGTCAGGCATGCGGCTTATCTTGCCCGCAGAAGTGCGGCGGCGCAATTTTCGCGCTTCCCGGCTCGGATTTGCTGTGCGGCGAATTAGATTGCAACCCCCGGGGGCTCAGATAGAACCCGAGCGTGCCTCCGGACTCCGACGGGAATCTGCAGCTCGAAATCGGGCATGTTCTGTTCATCGATATTGTCGGTTACTCGAAACTCCTGATCGAGGAACAGAAGGAGCGCCTGCATCAGCTCACTGCGATCGTGCTTGCGACGGCGCAGGTAAGCGCCTCGACGGACGAACAACTCGTGAGGCTGCCGACGGGCGACGGAATGGCGCTCGTCTTCCACCACAGCGCGGAGGAACCAGCCCGCTGCGCGCTCGAGATTTCTGAAGCGCTGCAAAAGCATCCCGAACTTTCGGTGCGGATGGGCATTCACAGCGGAGCGGTCAGCGAGGTGACCGATGT
>JBKJNW010000071.1:0-3301 GCA_046593335.1 Chthoniobacterales bacterium
CTGCGCGCTCGAGATTTCTGAAGCGCTGCAAAAGCATCCCGAACTTTCGGTGCGGATGGGCATTCACAGCGGAGCGGTCAGCGAGGTGACCGATGTGAACGGACGCACCAACCTCGCTGGCGCCGGGATTAACATGGCGCAGCGGGTGATGGATTGCGGCGACGCCGGGCACATCCTCCTCTCGCAGCACGTCGCCGATGACCTGATGGGATTTCGGCAATGGGCGCCGCGGTTGCACGACCTCGGCGAATGCGAAGTGAAGCACGGCGTCCGGCTGCACCTGGTGAATCTCTACGCCGATCCGTTAGGCAATTCGACCCTACCGAAGAAATTCGCGAGTGCGAAATCAGCCCAACACCGGAGCAAAGGCGGCTTGATCGCCGCGCTCGCGCTCGTCGCGCTCCTTGGTGCTGGAGCTGCCTGGTATTTCAGTGCCCATCGATCAACAACGAATGGCGCTCCTATTCCCGAAAAGTCGATCGCGGTACTGCCGCTGGTCAATTCCACTGGCGACCCGGCGAACGAGTACTTCTCCGATGGGATGTCGGAAGAATTCATCTCCTCGCTCTCGCGCTTGCCTGACCTGAAGGTGATTGGGCGCACCTCCTCTTTTCAGTTCAAAGACAAGACGGAGGGCAGCAAGACCATCGGCGAGAAGCTCGGCGTCTATTATCTGCTCGAAGGCAGCGTGCGGAAGTCTGCCGACCGGGTCCGCATCGCGGTCGCGCTGATCAAATCGAGCGATGGCGCCAATGTTTGGTCCGACACCTACGACCGGGAACTGAAGGACATCTTCACGCTGCAATCGGAAATCGCCGGCGCGGTCGCGAAGCAGCTCAAGGTCGCGCTCCTCGGGAGCAGCGGGCAGACCGCGCCGTTGACTATCGCGGCCACGCCTTCGAACCAAAACGTCGAGGCCTACAACGCCCTCTTGCGGGGAAATTTTTACTTCAATCGACGTACTGCTGAGGATCGCCGAAAGGCAATGGGCTACTACGAGGAGGCGATCCGGCTCGACCCGCGTTATGCGCTCGCCTATGCGAAGCTGTCCTCTTCGGCGGAGAATCTAGCCACCCGCGGCGGGGGCCATGCGCAGAAAGAAAAAATGGAGCTAATCGCAAAAGCGCGTGCCGCGGCAGAGAAAGCGCTCGATCTGGATTCGAATCTCGCCGACCCACATCTATCAAAAGGGTTGATCCTGCTGGAATTGGATCTGAATTTCGTCGCCGCGGAAGTGGAACTGCGCCGCGCCGTCGAGCTGGCGCCGCAGAATGCAGTGGCGACGGCGAGTCTCGCGGGACTGCTATCCAACCTTGGCCGGTTCGACCAAGCGGTCGCGCTCGCGCAGCGAACGATTGCCGTCGATCCTCTACGGGCCGTATCCCACCTAGGCCTCGCCATCTCTCTCACCGCGCTCGGCCGCGACGACGAAGCCGAGGCGGCGGTGCACAGGGCCATTGCGCTGCAGCCGCAGTCCGCTGCTAACTACATGCAACTGGCGATCCTTCAGATTCTGCGTGGCAAACCTCGCGCAGCCGTCGAACTGGCCAAACAGGAAACCGATCCGTTCTACCGCACCTACGCACTGGCGCTGGCCCATTTCGCCAACGGCGACCGCGCCGAGGCCGACGCCGCGCTGAAAAAAATGATCGATGAAGGCGCCGACGACGCCGGCAGCCAGATCGCCAGCGTGTATGCCCTGCGCAAAGAACCGGAGAAGATGTTCGAGTGGCTGGAGCACGCCTGGACAACGCACGACTCGGGCGTGATCGAGATGCTGAGCGATCCTTTCCTGCGCGCCTACAAGGACGACCCGCGCTTCATCGCCTTCGCCCGAAAGGTCGGGGTCATGCCGAAAGCCGCAGCCCAGCCATAAGCGACGATTTTCAAACTCTTGAAGTTTTGTGGGGCCGAGGAATTACGTGTTCTTCGGTTTGATTTCGCCTTTCAGGAGACGCTCCCACTCTGCGGTCAGAGAAAGCCTGGCGGCCCAGCGGCGGAGATAATGCAGATCCATCGTCTCATCCTGCACGGCGACCACGCCAGCCGCATCGCCCATCTGACGGTCGGAGGGCGAAATTCGATTCCAGACGAGCTTGTGTAGAATCACATCCTCGGCGGTCGTGATCCAGGCCGGTTCCCCGAAGAGCGTGACCTGAACGCGACGCGCGAGCATTTCCTGATCAAACGGCTCAGTCCCAGCCAGCCAGAAGTCCACCTTCAGCGCCGAACGCGTATCGATGGCGTTGAACTGATGCGGTGGTTCGTAGACGGCGCGGACCGCGGCTTCCTCGATGTAGAAATCGCCGCTAAATTCCTGAACGATGCGTGGCATGGCAGTCGCCGGGAGTTGCACGACGAAGTCCAAATCATGCGTCGTCCGAGGGATGCCCCAGTAGTTACTCGCCATCGAGCCAGTGAGGTAATAGATCACGCCGGTCCGGTTCAAGCGGCGCAAGCAATCCACCAGCAATTCGCGCTCATTCATCCGGCGCGGGCCAGTTCGAGACGGCGGCGGAGCAATCGCTCCACCTCAGCAGAGTCGGCGCCGGGATGGCCGTGACGAATGCCTTCGCGCGCAATGTCGCACGACATCTCGTGTAACCCGAGCGCGATCGACAAACGTTCTTCGCCGGTCATCTGGCGATAACGCTCGATCTGCTGGTCGAGGGCAGCGCTGGCGTTCATCCGTCTCTTATCTAATGCAGACGCCGCGCTCTGACAATTGAAGTGCAGCGAAGCCGGGTTTCGAAAGCGTTGCTCGAAACCTTCGAAGCAAGAGCAATCATGCGCTCACAGGTATCTTAAGGCTTGATCTCGGTGCTGAGCAAACATTTTAGCTCCTTCGAGTAAATCGAGCATTACTCCCCCAGCGGGCGAGGTAATCGCGACAGAACGCAAGAACGGGCTCGAATTTGCTGCCCGCGAAATTAGGTGTGCAGGCCTACGCGGCTCAGATAGAGATGCATCGTGCAGCTCGGGTCCGATGACAATCTCCAGCTCGAGATCGGGCATGTTCTCTTCATCGACATGTCGGTTACTCGAAACTTCTGATCGAGGAACAAAAGGAACGGCTGCATCAGCTCACGGCGATCGTGCTCGGCACCGCGCCGGTGCGCGAAGCGTCGGATGAACAACTCGTTAGGCTTCCGACCGGCGATGGGATGGCGCTCGTCTTTCACCGCAGCGCGGAGGAACCAGCCCGCTGCGCGCTCGAGATTTCTGAAGCGCTGCAAAAGCATCCCGAACTTTCGGTGCGGATGGGCATTCACAGCGGAGCGGTCAGCGAGGTGACCGATGT
>JBKJNW010000174.1:0-5301 GCA_046593335.1 Chthoniobacterales bacterium
CATCTTTCGACCACATTTCAGCGGGGGGAGGATGGAAGTTTCCCCGGGTTCAACTATACCCGGGGCGATAATCCAAATCGCGCCGCGCTCGAAAAAGCGCTCGCACTCCTCGAGGGCGGCCCCGCCTGCGCCGCCTTCGCCTCGGGCGTCGCCGCCGCCATGAGCGTTTTCCAGACGCTTTCGCCTAATGATCACGTCATCGCTCCGCTCGAGGCTTACTACGGCATCCAGAAGGTCCTGCGCGATCTTTTCGGACGCTGGGGATTGGCGGTCGATCTGGTCGACATGACCGATCTCGCCGCGGTGAAAAAGGCGGTCCGGAAAGAAACCAAACTCATCTGGGTCGAGACGCCTTCTAATCCCACAACCAGGCTGACCGATCTCACCGCCGTGGCCGAGATCGCGCACGCCGCCGGCGCCCTCCTCGCCTGCGACAACACCTGGTCGCCCGTCATTCAGCGTCCGCTCGCTCTCGGCGCGGACCTGGTCGTGCATTCCACGACGAAATATATCGGCGGCCACAGCGACGTTCTCGGCGGCGCGGTCATTGCGCGGCGCGAAGACGAACTTTTCCAGCGCCTGCGCGAAGTGCAGGGCATGGGCGGCGCGGTCCCGGCGCCCTTTGATTGCTGGCTCGTCCATCGTGGAATCCAGACCCTGCCCTGGCGAATGCGGGCGCACTCCGACAACGCGCTCCGCGTCGCGCAGTTTCTCGAAACGCATCCGCAGATCACGCGTGTCCATTATCCCGGGCTCGCTTCCCATCCCCAGCACGCGCTTGCGCAGCGTCAGATGAACCTTTTTGGCGGGATGGTTTCGTGTGAAACGAACGGCGATCGCGCCCGGACGATGGCCGTGCCTAACGACACCAAAATCTTCACCCGCGCCACCAGCCTCGGTGGGGTGGAAAGCCTGATCGAACACCGGCAATCGATCGAGGGGCCCGACACCTGCACTCCCGAGACGTTGCTCCGGCTCTCCATCGGCCTCGAGCACCCGGACGATTTGATCGCCGATCTCGACCAGGCGCTGGCCCGCTGATGTAGCGGCGCCCGTGTCGGGCGCTTGGGCGGACGCGCCTCTTCGCCCAAGCCCTGCGCTCGGCACGAGCGCCGCTACACTTTTAATTTCCGGCGCGCGATCGTTACCACATCATGCACCTCCGCCACTCCGAGGAGATAGGCGGTCCCGAAAAACGCGGTCGCGCCCACGCCAATCGTCACGATCATTTCGAGGATCAATTTCCACTGCCGCGCCTGCGTCGCCCCGGCCATGAAAAATCGCTCTGAGAGCAGACAGACCCCTGCCAGGACGGCTCCAGCGACGGCGATTTTGCCTAACGTCCTCAGCATCGCGCCCGTCTCCAGCCGCCCGGTATGGCGGCGCATCAGGCCGTAGAGAAGGAGAAAATTCGTAATCGCGACAAAGCTGACGGAGAGCGCGAGCCCGCGATGCCCGAGCCCGAGATGGAAGGTGAAAAACCAGTTCAGCCCGAAATTCACCCCGATGGAAAGGAGACTAACGATCATCGGGAGATGCCGTTTATCGATGGCGTAGAAAGCCGGCGCCAGCACTTTGATCCCGGCATAGCCGGCCAGCCCAATCGCGTAAAAGCGCAGCGCCCCCGCCGTCTGCACTGTGGCCGCGGCGTCGAACCGTCCGTGCTGATAAATCAAACGAATGATCGGTTCCGCCAGAATCATCAGCCCGATGGCGGACGGAATCGTGAGCAACATCACCAGGCGCATGGCATGAGCGAGCGCGCCGCGAAATTCGCGGGTGTTGCCGAGGGCGGCGCTGCGCGAGACGAGCGGTAAAGTCACGGTCGCGACCGCCACGCCGAACACCCCGAGCGGCAGCTGCATCAGGCGAAAGGCGATGTTCAGCCAGGTGATGGGGCCGTTGCCTAACGTTGAGGCGAAGCCACTGTTCACCGCCACGTTTACCTGCACCGCGCTGGCGGCGATCGTGGCCGGACCCATCAGGGCGAGAATGGTCCGCACCCCGGGATCACGCCAATTGAAGTCGAAGCGAAAACGAAAACCGGCGCCGGACGCGGATGGAAGTTGCACCAACAACTGCAGCAGACCGCCGAGCAGAGTCCCGAGCGCGAGCCCGATCAGTCCGCGCTCGCCGAAGTGCGGATGCCGCCAGTCCGGTTGCGGATCGAGCCAGTAGCAGAGCGCAACGCCACCGACGATCGAGCCGATATTGAAAAAACTCGAAGCCATCGCTGGCACCCCGAAAATGTGCTTCGCGTTCAGCATCCCCATCACGAGCGCGGCGAGCGAAACGAGGAGGATGAAGGGGAACATCACTCGGGTCAGCATGATCGTGAGGGCCGCTTTTTCCGGCGCAAAGCCAGGGGCGAGAATCCCGATCACAAACGGGGCAAAGAGAATGCCAAGCAGCGTCAGAGCGCTCATGAAAACGAGGGTAAGAGTCGCGACCTTGCTCGCCAGGTTCCAGGCTGATTGATCGCCCTCAGTCGCGATCCGGCGCGAGAAGGTGGTGACGAACGCGGTCGAGAGCGCGCCTTCGGCAAACAAATCGCGCAACATGTTCGGCGCGCGAAACGCAGTCAGGAACGCGTCCATGTTCTTCGAAGCACCGAAGAGCGCGGCGATGACCATCTCGCGGATCAGCCCAAGCACCCGGCTGCACAAGACGGCCAAGCCAACGATGCTCGTCGCCTTGGTGCTGACCCGTTTGTCCTCGCTGGCAGGCATGGCCAAGAAGGAACAGCGGCCCGCGCTTTGTGAAAGGGGAATTTGCGACCCGGGCTGAGTGAGAGTGTTGCCCCTGGCTTCCGCCTAACGAAAAGTTCTAGTGGCCCAAATTTAAATCGTAGACTTCCACCAGCCCCACGCCGCTCGATTCCCCCTGGCCTCGAACGATCGCGGTGTAGGCGCCCGGGATGAGGCTAAAGAGAATGGCGGAATCTCGATCATCGTTAGGCGCGAGACCGGTCGCAGCGAGTTCTTCTTCCTGATCGTCTCGCCAATTATCATTCGAAGCGAGGAGGGCGCCGCTCCCATCACGTAACTCCAAAGTCGGATCCTGCAGAGCGTTGGCCACCTGCGCAGCCAAGTCCGGACCGATCGCTCGAATGATCACTCTCTCGGCGTCATCGCCATTCACAATCAGGCCGCCGATCAGCGGATTGTCACCCGTGCCGACCAGGCCCCGGGTCGAAATGTTCACCAAGCGCCCCGTCGCCGGCAGATTCTGAGGATCGAGTGGCTCCAAATCGTAGACTTCCGTGAGCGCGAGACCAACCGTGCCTCCGGCTCCACGAACCTGAACGGTATAGCTCCCATCCGGGAGATCGGCGATGAGCGCGGCTTCCACATCGGATGATGGCGCCACGCCAGCCGCGGTGATTTCCGCCTCCTGATCGCTCCGCCAGTCGTCATTGCTGGCGACGATGGCGCCAGTGGAGTCATGCAATTCCAAAGTTGGATTTTCCAGTATGCCCGCAAGGGGCACTCCATCGACCTCCAGGGAAGGACCGAGGGCGCGCAGCAGCACTTTTTTCGTATAGTCGGTCGGGCCGCCGAGAGGCCGGTGCACAACGAAGCCGCTGATGAGAATGTCGTCGCCCGTCCCCACCTGGCCGCGGGTCGAGATGTTGGCCACCTGCACCGAAACCTGATTCGAAAATTCCGAAGTGTTACCCTCCGGATCGGTCACGGTCGCCGTCAGCACCAAATCAAAAGGTAACGGCTGTAAATCGAAGGCGAAGTAGGCTTCACCGGCCGCATTAGTGGTGATTGTCTCGGTGTCCAGAAAGTTGGCCAGGAAGTTGGCTGCACCTGGCGCAACGTCTCTAGTATAAAACTGGATGGTAAACGTCGTTGACGGCGTGCTGTTCAGTCCACCTCGGACGGTGGTCCGATCCGGGAGAAACGAGGTCGAAGTGATGATGGGAAAGTTCTGCAAATTGTTCGGACCGGTGTCGCCGTCGCCCAGATCATTTCTGGTCGGACCTTCGAAATTCCCATAGATGTCCAAGTCGATGGGGTCGCCGGGCCTGCCGTCTGAGAGGGCGGGAGCATAAATGGAGTTCGACAGAATCGAATTTCCAACGGCCCGATGTCCGCTATCGATCCCCTCCGTCACTTGGACGGCGGAAAAATTGAAGAAGATCTTATTCGCAGCGCCAGCCGCCAGTCCTCCAATCAAATTATTCGAGCCAGAGATGGAAACGCCGGCATCTAGATTTCCGACGCCGCCAAGGCCAGTCGCATCGGTGCCAATCAGGTTACCTTGGACAACATTCCCCGTTGCCGGGTAGGCGATGAAGATCCCGGCCTCATTTCCCGAGATGAGGTTGGCCGCGTCCGGCGTCAGGCCGCCGATTTGCGTCGCGGTGCCGAAGATCATCAGTCCTTTTCCGTTGCCCATCTGAACCATGCCTGTTGCATCGGTTCCAATGTAGTTGCCGAGGATTAGATTGCGGCTGGCCTCGGCATCGATCGAGACGCCCGCGTCGTTATTATTCGAGATAACATTGCGCTGCGCCGGCAGAACTCCGCCGATCGTATTGTCGGAGGAAGAAAGGTTGATCCCAGTGGAGTTATACCCAGAAAAAGGTTCGTCGAAAATAACGCCGATGGCGTTGCCTTCGATGAGATTATTGCCCGCTCCCTGCACGGTGATGGCGGTCGGAAACCGAGTGAGCGTGAGGCCGCGGACGACAGAATCGCCCGCGCTGATACGCAGCCCATCGCTCGCGTAGGTGTAGACTCCGTCGATTCGAACCAGGATGATCGCATCGTCGCCCACGGCGAGGCTGTTGACCTTCGCGCCGGGTTGCGTGTAACCGTCGATCGTCACGGGATCAGTGATCTCCGGCAGGCCTAGATCGCCGGCCGTGATCTCCTGCACGCCGTCGCCGGGGATATCGAAAGCGATCGTATCTGCGCCCGGATGAGCGTTGGCCTGATTGATCGCTTCGTAAAGTGATCCTGGGCCGAGAGAGTCCGCAGTCGTGACGGTAAAGATGTCGCCCCGAATGGAAGCGAGGCAGAAAAGCCACAAACCCGCGATGACAACTGCCGGGGAAGCACGACGCACGGGTGGAAGCTGGCAGAAAAAGAAAGATAGGGAAGGGAAACCTAGCTCCGTTCCGGTGCGAGGAAACGCTGATAGATGAAAGAGGCCGCGATCAAGATGACAGCGACACCAACAAAAGCGCCGATGCGATAAAGCTCATTCAGGTCGCTCAGGTCGTGGAGGAAGAGCTTCGCGAGTGTGATCCCCAGCAGGCCCACGCCGGCATAACGCGCGGCCTTCTGT
>JBKJNW010000214.1:0-69567 GCA_046593335.1 Chthoniobacterales bacterium
GATCCTTCCGCCCAATCTTCCGGCCGCGCCGAAAAACTACGATTTTGCGCCCTTGATCAACATGGACATGGTCTCCGCGCTCTCCAGCCACGAGCCGTCCAGTCTGCGTTACGAGGAAAACCAGGTGAATAGCTATCTGGCTGCGACCCTTCGGCGCAAGGACAGCCCGTCGCAGACAGGTTTCTTCCCCTTGAAGCGCGTCTTCGTGCAATTTCAGGAGGGGCAATGCGTCATTCATATTGAGCGCCGCCTGTTGAAGCTCTCGATTTACGCCGGGAGCTCCTATCGGGTGACAATCGCGAACGGCAAGGTCGCAGGTCAAAGTACGGACGGATATATCGGCCGGATGCCGATCCATCCCGCGATAATGAAGTATGCCGATGTCATTTTCGGCAAAGCCTGGGATAGCCTGGCCCGCGAGCGCAATTCCTTCTCACGCCTCGCCGGGGTCGAGTTCCATCCTCAGGCCGTGACCCTGCTCGTGACGCGTTAAACAAACGCGCCCTTTTTACCCTAACGACTCGGCGGGCGCCTAGCCCAGACCCATGGTCGAGAGCAGCTGATCGTCGATCCGTCCGTCAACCGGCAAGCCGTTGTCGCGCTCAAAGCTGCGAATCGCCCGCCGCGTGCCGTCGCCGATCACGCCGTCAATTGCACCCCGGTAGTAACCGCCTGCCGCAAGTTGGCGTTGTACCCGCGCGGCCATGGAGACATCCTTGCCCCCGCCGTCGTTGGTGGTGTTGCGTTCAGGATTCGCCACTCGTCCCTCATAGACGCCGCGTGGGTCGTATCGGTAGTAGGCGTTGACGGGATAGCCGTAGCCGTATCCGTAGCCATATGGGTAACCGTAGGAGGGAAAGGCGTAATACGGGTAGCCGTAGTAATAGGGATAGCCGAATCCGCCGAAGTAAACATTCACCCGGCCGCCGTTATGAAAACGGGGTTGGCCATGGTTGAAATTTCCGCGGTTCCCCTGGCCCATGTTGCCTCCGCCCCGGTTGCCGCCGCGGCGCTGCGCCTCGGCCGGTGCGGCCAGCGCGAGCAGACCGCCGACTATCGCCATCATCGTCAAAGTCCTGGTTATTTTCATAGTAAGTTCCTTTGTTGTACCGAAAAGGAACATAGCATAGCAGCCGGGAATTTTCCGCTCCTTTTCTCGGCCAAGATCGCTTATTCTCCGCCTCGCTCATGTCGGCCGCCACCAGAGTCTCGCTTCTCCTCTTCGTCGCATTTTGCCTAACGAGCAGCGCGATGCTGGCCGCAGGTAAACCCCGCAGCATCAGCACCTCGCGGCAGTTCCTCGTTTACGGCGCCGACGTCCGGGTGCGAGGGGCGATGTGCGACCTGGCGGAACGGACAAAGGCGAACCTGCTCCGTCTTCTCGGTCAGCGCGACAACTGGAAGACGCCGCTGGTCGTGAATCTCGATTATCCGCGCGCAAATTTCCCCGATGCCCCAGTCGCGCAACTCGATTTCAGCCAGCTCGGTTACGGCTTGAAGTTGCAGCTCAACCTCCTTCTGACCCGGGAAATGAAGGGCCGCGGCGTGCAGCGCGAACTGCTCCGGGCCATTCTGGTCGAGATGATGTATCGCAACCGGCCCAACATCGCGGCCGGCACGCCTTACATCACACCGCCGGACTGGCTGGTCGAAGGCGTGCTCGCGCTCGAGCCGGGAGGCGAGGCGAGCGAAGACGCCGAGCTCTTGCGCTCGATGGTGTCCGCGAAAACGATCGCGCCGCTGGAGGAGATTGTGAGCCAACGGCGGGCCCAGCTTGACGCCTCCTCGCGCCGGTTGCACACGGCCTATTCGCGGGCCCTGGTCCAATTGCTCCTCGGCGCGCCCGGCGGGAACTCGCAGCTGACCGGTTTCATTAACGACCTGCCAGACGCGCCTAACGACGCCATGGCCGACCTGCGCGTCCACTTCCCGGAGACGCTCGGGCGCGCGCCCGGGAAGTGGTGGGCCCTGAGCGTGACCGGGCTCTCCGCGGTCGATCGCTACCGGATTCTGAGCGCGGCCGAAACCGGGCGCCGGCTCGACCAGGCGCTGCGCTTTTCCCTCCCAGGGAAGGACGGGACGGCGCGGGAATATTCGTTAGGGGAATACGAGGTTTACCGCAAACTACCGGCCTACCGCGATGCGCTCGGGCAGGTGGGACAGCAATTGCAGCTCCTCGGGGCCCAGGCCCACCCTTCCTACCGCCCAATCGTGCAGGAAGTTTACGAGCTGACGGAATTGCTGGCGCGCGACCGGACGCGCGGCGTGGCGGCGCGCCTCAATCGGGTCGCGAGTTATCGCGCGGTCATCGAAGCGCAGGGGACCGCGATCGACGATTACCTGAATTGGTTCGAGGCCACGCAAAGTAAAACCAACAGCGGAATTTTCTCGCAGATTCTCGAAGCCAACCGCAAGGCCGAGGAAGCGTTTCCGCGCCGGCGCGATCCGATCTCGGTTTATCTCGATACGATCGAGATGGAAACGAACTAGAGCCGATCGGCCTGCGCCTGGAGCTTCCGCTTCAGGCCATCATGCCGAACGTCGACGATCTTGTTCAGGAACTGACGGGCCCCGTCGGCGTCGCCGCGTTTTAGACTCACCCGCGCGAGCTGCAGATAAACGAAATCACTCTGGGGCGAGAGACTCAGGACATGTTTCCAGGCTGCCTCGGCGTCATCCCAGTTCGCGTCCGGAATGCCGTAGAAAGTCTCGGCATAAGCGCGGGCATATTCGATGTCGTTAGGCGAAAGCCGGCTCGCTTCACGAAATTCCTTCAGGGCCCGCCGAAGCACTTCCGGCATCTCCATTTTCCAGGCCGCGGTCAGGTCATGCCGGAGCATGAATTCGACGTTGGCGAGGTTGAAATGATAGGCCGCGTTGCTGCGATCGAGTCCGATGGCGCGGGCAAACTCAGCCGCCGAGTCGGCCGCCTTGCCCATCCGGAGATAGGCGCCGCCGAGCGCGTGCACGATCGCGGCATTGCCCGGGTCGAGCTGCTGCGCGGTCCGCCAATGAGCAATAGCGGCCCGGAGATTGTTATGTTCCGAAAGAAAATCGGCGTAGCTGGTGTGGGCGGCAGCGGAGTTCGGATGTTCCTGGAGGAACTTCTCGTGCCGAAGCTGTTCGCGTTGCTCGCTGGCCTCGAGCGGACGATCGTTGGCGGGCGCGGCCGTGGTAAGGAGAGCCCAGAAAAGGAGGAGGAGAACGAGGCGCATATAAGAACCCTACACTATTTGCTCACGGCGAGGTTGCTGATTATCATAGCGCTCGCTCCCCTCCTGAGCAGCTCCCTTGCCATGCAAAAAATTGGATTTGCCGAAGCACTCGACTCCATCGTCGCAACCGATCAGCGTTATCACCGCGACGCCTATGTCTTTTTGCGCGACGCGCTCGATTACACGACCAAGCAGCAGAAGAAATCCAAGGGCGCCGCAGTCCGGCATGTGGCCGGCCCGGAATTACTGGAAGGGGTGCGGCTTTACGCGCTGAAGGAATTTGGCCCGATGGCGCTGACGGTCTTCTCCTACTGGGGTGTGGAACGCTGCGAGGATATTGGGCAGATGGTTTTCAATCTCATCGGTGCCGGAATTTTCGGAAAGACGGAGCAGGATTCGCTGGAGGATTTCAAGTCGGTCTACACCTTCGACGACGCCTTTGTGAAACCGTTCGTGCCCGAGACAGCGCGCCCGCTGGCGACGCTGCCCCCGGCTCTGCCCGCTCCTAAAACTTCATGAAGGGGCCGGCTCCGGCCGCGCGTTCCAGTTTATTGCCATGCTGACCACCACCCGACTCCAGACCACCGCGCCCGGCAGCTCCGCCGCCATTTCCTTTCCGCCAGTCACGGCCCAGCACTGGACCTTGCCTAACGGCCTCACGATCATCGTGCAGACCGACCGGAGCGCGCCGGTCGCGAGCGTGCAGGCCTGGTGCGGGACCGGGAGTATCGATGAGGGGCGTCACCTCGGTGCCGGCCTTTCCCACATCCTCGAGCACATGCTTTTCAAGGGAACGAAGACCCGCTCGCCCAATGCCATCGCGCAAAGCGTGCAGGACGAGGGCGGCTACATCAACGCCTACACTTCCTTTGATCGGACGGTTTACTGGATCGACGTCCCGCGGGAAGGCGTCGTCAGCGCGCTCGACATTCTGGCCGACGCGACAATGAACTCGACCCTGCCGGTGGAGGAATACAGTAAGGAACAGGAAGTCATCCGGCGCGAACTGGCGATGTGCCACGACGATCCCGACCGCATGATGGGACAGCTCCTGTTCAAGACGGCTTATCAGCGCCACCCCTATCGCCTGCCGGTCATTGGCGAGAGCCAGATTTTCGATCAACTGACGCAGCAGGACGTGCTGGAATATTACCGGTCGCGTTACGTGCCTAACAATCTCACCTTCGTCGTCGTCGGCGACGTCGACGCGGGCGAAGTCTATCGCCAGCTGGAGAAATATTTCGCCGCCTATCCAGCGCGCTCGCTCCCGCCGCCGTATATCGCGCAGGAGCCGGCGCAACAGGGCCGGCGCGAAGTGAACGAAGAATTCCCGACCGAGCTGACCCGCTTGGCGCTGGCCTGGCACGTGCCCGAGCTCACTCATCCCGATGTCCCGGCGCTCGATTTGCTCTCGACCATCCTGGGCGATGGCCGCAGCTCGCGGCTCTATCGGCAAGTGCGCGAGGAGGCCGGCCTCGTTTTCGGCATTTCCGCCTTTTCCTACACTCCGGGAGATCCCGGGCTGCTCGGGATCGATGCCACGCTCGAGCCTGAGCACCGGGTGGAAACGGAGAAGCTCATCCTCGCGATCGTCTCGGAATTACAGGAAGCGGGGGCGACCGCAGCCGAACTGGCCAAGGCAAAAAAAATCTCGCTTGGGCATTCGTTAGGCTCGCTCACCACCATGCGCGGACAGGCCTCCGACCTCGGTTCGAACTGGCTCGTCGCGCGCAATCTCAATTTCACCCGCGATTATCTTGAAGCGCTGCAGAAGGTCACGCTCGAGGACGTGCAGCGGGTCGCCCAACGCTATCTGGTCGAGGACAACCTCACCGTGGTTTCATTAAACCCGCGCGGCACCCTCGCCCCGAAGGCGACGGAAGCGGTCGCGGTCTCGGCAGGCGAGGTGGAGAAATTTGTGCTCTCGAACGGATTGCGCCTTCTCGTTAGGGAAGATCCGCGTCTCCCGCTCGTCTCGATGGTGGCGTCGTTTCGCGGCGGTCTCTTGGCCGAGTCGGGCGCCGTGAATGGCGTCACCCGGCTGATGGCGAAGGTGATGGTGAAAGGCACGACCACGCGCACGGCCGAGCAGATCGCGGACGCGATCGAAGCAGTCGGCGGCCACCTCGGCAGCGACGCGGGCAACAACAGCTTCAGCCTTTCCCTCGACGTCACCCGGCCCGATCTGCGACTGGGCGCTGAGTTGCTGAGTGACATTCTGCTCAACGCCACCATGCCGCCGAAAGCGGTCGCGCGGGAAAAGGAAGTGCAACTGGCCCAGATCCGCGATGACGAGGAACAGCTCACGACCGTGGCCCGCAACATTTTGCGCAGCGCGCTCTTCGGCGAGCATCCGTATGCGCTCCGCGGCAAGGGCACGGCGGAATCGGTCAGCCGGCTGACGCAGCAAGACTTGCTCGCGTTTCGCGATCGCCATGTGGTGGCGAAGAACGGTGTGGTGTCGATTTTCGGCAACGTCGATGCCGCCGAGGTGCGAGACCTTTTTGAACAATTATTCGCCGGGATGAAGGAGGGCGAACTCGCCCTGCAAAAGGCCGCGCCCGTGCCGGTCCTGGCGCAGACCCAGGCGGTGGAAGCGTTAAAGGACAAGGCGCAGGCCGTCCTCATGGTGGGCTATCGCGGGGCCGACATGTTCAGCGCCGATCGTTATGCGCTGGAGCTGATCGATGAGGCGAGCAGCGACCTCGGCTCACGCTTTTTCGTCCGGATCCGCGAGGAGATGGGACTCGCCTATTACGTCGGTGCCAGCCAGATGCAGGGATTGGTCTCCGGGCTTTTCGCTTTTTATCTCGGGACCGATCCGGGCAAACTGGAGCTGGTCCGGGCCGCCCTTCTTGATGAAATCGCCAAGCTGGCCGCGACCGGCCTAACGAATGAGGAATTGAGCCGGGCGAAGAAAAAACTGATCGGCCAGCAGCGGATCGCGAACCAGAGCAACGATTCCTTTGGCTACATGGCGGCGCTCGACGAGCTTTACGGGCTCGGGTTCGACCATTACAAAAAACTCGAAGCCGAGATCGAGAAAATCACCGCGGACGATATTCGGCGGGTAGCGGCGAAATATTTTCAGCAACCTTATGTGCTGGCGACGGTTCGCCCTGCACCTAAGCTCTAGTCACCGCTTCTTCAGAGGCACTTAACCCACTCAAATCTTATGGCCGAAGTTCAAACCACCACTCAATCGGGAGAAATGACTCAGCGCTTTATCGAATTTGTCATGATGCAGGCGCAAAACGCCGCGCTGTTTCTGGGGCAAATTCCGAACCCGCAAACCGGGCAGGCGGAAGTGAACCTGGAAGTCGCCCGCATGTTTATCGATCAGCTCGTCATGATCCAGGAGAAGACTCGCGGCAACCTGACGACCGATGAGTCCACCGTCCTGCGCAACGCGCTCGCTAGTTTGCAAATGGCCTATGTCGAGGCCTCGCAAGGCGGGCACTCTGCCGCCGCACCGCCCGAGACTTTCGAAGCCACGCCCGCGCCCGCGTCGGCTCCGGCTTCAGCGGAGGCGGAGTCTGCTATTTCAAGCAGCTCACCCGCCACCGCCCCGGAACCGGAATCGAAAAAGAAGTTTACCAAGTCCTACGGCGCCTGACCGGCCTGGCGACGCGTCAGTTGCTCGTGAGGTTGTAGACTTCGACTAGCGCGACTCCTTGCGCCGCGGCCGCATCGCGCACCAGCGCGGTGTAGTTACCCGGTTCGAGCGTCGCGACGATAGCGGATTCCCGATCGTCCGTCGGCGCGAGACCGGTATTAATAATTTGATCGGCCTGGCTCGAGCGCCAGTTGTCGTTGGAGAAAATGAGCGAGCCGTTGCCGTCGTAGAGTTCGAGCGCCGGATCGGGGAGCGGATTGGGAATATTGGCCGCCGCGAGCGACGGACCGATCGCACGCACGATGACGCTGGTCGGTTCATCGCCGCCGATGATGAATCCCCCGATCATGGCGTCGCCGCCGAGATTGACCTGGCCGCGGGTCGAGATGTTAATGATCTGCGAACTGGCGGGATCGAGGTCGTAAAGTTCGATGAGGCCGACGCCGGTGGCACCATTCGCGCCCCGTAACACTGCCGTGTATACCCCTTCCGCGAGGGTTGCGGAGATGAGAGATTCATGGCCGTCCACCGGTTTCAATCCGGTTGGGATACGGTCGGGCGCGAGCGACGAGACGTTGTCGTTTTGCGCGACGAGAGTGCCGGCGGAGTCATACAATTCCAGCACCGGGTCGCTCAACGCGTCGGTCACTCCCGCTTCCGCGAGGGAAGGTCCGATCGCGCGCAGGACCACTTGTTTTGGCAGATCGCCGGTGATGATGAAACCGCCGATCATGACGGAGGTTCCGCTCTGCACGCCGACGCGGGTGGAGACATTGAGGAGCACCTTCGAAGGTGTCGGAGCCTTGGCGGGCGGCGGAGTGGGCGAGCCTGTCGGTTCAGGCGTTGCGGTCGGCGTGGCTGTCGGCGCTGGCGTCGCGCTCGGACTTGGGGATGCGCTCGGCGTTGGAGTCGGCAGCGGATGCGGCGGCTCGCCGGCAAATCCTGCGGCGAGGAACGCGATGGCATCATCTTTAACCGCCGGCCAATTAGCGAAGGCATGCGCCCAACCCGGGAAGGTCACGGCCTGGTAGTTGGTTACTCCCAAGGCATCGAGCGCGGCGGTCATGTCGCCCTGCTGACTGAAGGGCATAGGATCGTCCTCACTGTGGACGAGGAAGAGCGGGGAGATGTAGGCGTCCACGAGGTAGGCCGGGGAAGCGGCGCGTAGCTGCTCGGAGTCATATTGTGTGACTCCCACGTAGTTCGTGACGTTGTTGATGAAGGCATTGATCCCCGGGGAAGAACTGAAATCCGTGAGATCGAAGCAACCGGAAAGGCTGACGCCAACATCGATGCGGTCATAGCCGGGGGTGCCGGTGCCGGCCATGAAAGCAGTTTGATAGCCGCCGCCGGAACCGCCGACGGAACCGACCTGGCCGTTACCGCGGGGTTCGTTCCGCGCCGCAATCACCGCCAGCCTGACGTCGTCGGACTGATCGGGGAAACGGCCATCGCTCACCTGGCCGGGAAGAAACCCGGGCGGGGCGAGCCGAGTTTCAACCGAGAGTGCAAGAAAGCCGGCTGCCGCCAGGTCGCGCCCGCAATTGACCGATTGCACGGAGCTGGTCGGGGTGCCGCCTTTGAAACCGCCGCCGTGAATCACGAGAACGACGGGCCAGGGGCCGATGCCGGCAGGAGTGTAGACGACCCAGTGGAGCGGAGTGCCATCCGAAGCGTTGGCGAACCATTCGGTTGGCTCGGCATCGGCTGCATGGGCGCGGGCCGCGAAGATGGAAAAGAGAGCGGCCAGCAGGAGCAGGGCCTTGGAGGAGCGGGAGTAGTTTCTATGGGTCATGCTATAATTTATGGAAATTATAGCAAGCCCCGTGCCGCTTCTGCCGAGACGTGCTCGGTTTGGCCCAGCGCCGGAGCGCGCCGGGATTAGTTTGGGTAAAACGGTGCGCTTATCGGGAAGCGATACGCCGTCTGTTTGAGGGGCAGCCTGCGGGAGGGTATTTCTCTACGCCGCCGTCCCGGTCTTTCGCGCTCTGCGCTATTTGTGGCGCTGACGATCGACCAGCGTCTTGAGCTGGCGCTCCATCGCCTTAAACGCGTCGTTGATGACCTTGCTCAACGGCTCATGCATCTCGTGCGCGCCCTGTTTTTCGTCGGCGACGAGTTCGTGTCCTGGAGGAACGGTGACATCAATCCGCACCCGGAAGGGGTTTCCGGAATGCTGGGAGTGGTTCGGGTGCTCGACCACGATGTCGCAGCGGCTGATGTGATCGCAGAAGCGGTCGAGGCGCGAGGCTTTGTCACGGATGAGCAGTTCGAGCTGATCGGATTTCTCGACGCCCCGATAGGAAATTTCGATCGGTAATTGCATGCCCGACTATACCGCAGAAAATCAGAGCGGCTGAAGCGATCGAAAATGAGTCGACAATTTTGCCGGCTCGATTTTGACCAGGTCGGACTTCACATGCTCGACGACGCGATTGCGGAGGGAGGCGGGGAGCAGCTCGGTCACGCTGGCATGAATCGAGGCCGGCGCGGCGAAGGACCAGCCCTCGGCCGCTTCGCGTTTCACCACCTCGGTGATGTGTTCCGCGAGCTGCTTGCAGATGCGGCGATCGCCTTCGATTTCGAGCGCGGTCCGTTCCGCGATGGCGTTGGCATGACGCCCGTTGCCATCGGCCACCGGGAAACGCCCGGCCTGATCGGTCAGCTTGTCGCCGTAACGCTGGTGGGCGTCGGTGATGTCGAAGGCCTGGACCAGCTGCAGACTCGCCCCGCGCGTGGGCGTTTCATTGACTCGATATGCTTTGATTCCGCCGCGATCGGCGACAACGATGAGTGAAGTCGGTGTCATGGTTTACCATAACACTATCGTGCGCCGCGGCGCCTTCACTCTTTAGCCGCGACGGTCTCAGTTTTTTCTTCAGTCTTCTCCAGCTTGCTTTCGCCGTTATGCGGAGCGGAGAACTGCCGTTTCTTCCACGACTCTTGAGTGGCCTGCGAAGTCGAGCCGGTGACGAGTTTGAGCAGCATGGTGGCGCGGCCCTTGATCTCGACTTCATCGCCGGAGACATGCTTTTGCGAAGCTTGCGCGAAGCCCTCGGGCAAGGCCGTGTCGAGCACGAGTTCCCACTCCACCTCTTTCTTCCCCGGCAAAACAAACTGCAGCGGCTCATGATGGGCGTTAATCAGGAGCAGGAAAGTCGTGTCCCGAATCGGCTCGCCTTCAAAAGTCTGGACGTCGATCGTGTCGCCGCTCAGGAGCATCCCGAGGCAACGAACGAAGGGCGAGTTCCACTCGTCGTCGGTCATTTCGTTTCCGCCGGGGTTGAACCACATCACGTCGCGAATCTCCGAGCCGCGGATCCGCCGGCCCTGAAAAAATTTTGGGCGCCGGAAAACGGGATGGTCGTGGCGCAGCTGGATCAGGCGCTTGGTGAAATCGAAGAGCGCCTTCTGTTCGTCGTCCAGGTTCCAGTTCAGCCAGCTGATTTCGTTATCCTGGCAATAGGCGTTGTTGTTGCCTTCTTGGGTGCGGGCCCATTCGTCGCCCGCGGTCAGCATCGGGACTCCTTGGGAAAGGAACAGGGTGGTGAGGAAATTGCGGCGCTGTTGCAGGCGCAGTTGCTTGATCTCGGGATCGTCGGTTGCGCCTTCCGCGCCATGATTCCAGGAGTGATTGTTGTTATCGCCGTCGCGATTGTCTTCCCCGTTCGCTTCGTTGTGTTTGTCGTTGTAACTGACGAGATCGTTTAGGGTGAAACCGTCGTGCGCGGTGATGAAATTGATGCTGGCGTAGGGGCGGCGGCCGCTGTGCTGGTAAAGGTCAGGGCTGCCTGTCAGGCGATACGCCAGCTCGCCAATCTTGCCCTCGTCGCCTTTCCAGAAACTGCGGATCGCATCCCGATATTTTCCGTTCCATTCCGTCCACAGGACGGGGAAATTACCGACCTGGTAGCCGCCTTCGCCCACGTCCCAGGGCTCGGCGATGAGCTTCGTCTGAGAAATGACCGGGTCCTGGTGAATGATCTCGAAAAATGCGTGCAGCTTGTTCACCCCATTGGCGTCGCGCGCCAGCGTTGAGGCGAGGTCGAACCGGAAACCATCGACGTGCATGTCGTTGATCCAATAGCGCAGGCTATCCATCACCAGCTGGAGCGTGCGCGTGTGGAGCAGGTTAAAGGTGTTGCCGGTGCCGGTGAAATCCAGGTAGAAACGCGGGTCCTCCGGCATGAGGCGGTAATAGGCCTGGTTATCAATCCCGCGGAAGCTCAGGGTCGGACCGAGATGGTTGCCTTCGGCGGTGTGGTTATAAACCACGTCGAGGATGACCTCGATCCCGGCGGCGTGAAGGTTGCGCACCATTTCCTTGAACTCGGTCACCTGTCCGCCAGTCGCGCCGGTGGAGGAAAATTTCGGGTCGGGAGCAAAAAAACCGATCGTGTTATAACCCCAATAGTTCGTTAGGCCGCGATCAACCAGGGCCTTGTCGTTGACGTGGTGATGGACCGGGAGCAATTCGACCGCGGTGACGCCGAGCTCTTTGAGATAGGCGATGGAAACCTCGTGACCGATGCCGGCGAACTTGCCCCGCACTTCCTCGGGCAGCTTCTCGTTCAGCATCGTGAAACCCTTTGTGTGCATCTCGTAGATGACGGTGCTGTGGAGCGCGACGCGCGGCGCCTTGTCGTCGCCCCAGTCAAAGGTGTTGTCGATCACGACCGCCTTCGGCATTCCCCAGGCGTCGTCGCGAAAATCGCGCGCCATGTCTTCTGCTTCACCGCCGACGACGTAGCCAAACATTTCGTCCGCCCAATTGATCCGGCCGGAAATCGCCTTGGCGTAGGGATCGATCAGGAGCTTGGAGCTATTAAAACGCAGGCCGCGATCGGGGTCGTAGGGGCCGAAGACACGGAAGCCATAGAGCTGCCCCGGTCTTACGTCCGGCAAAAAAATGTGCCAGACCTGGTCGGTATGCTCCGTCATCGGGATGCGGATGTTTTCCTGGCGGGCATCTGGCGAATCGAAAAGGCAGAGGTCGACCGAGGCGGCCATCTCGGAGAAAATGGCAAAGTTTACGCCGTTCCCAAGCCAAGTAGCGCCGAGAGGGTAGGGATAGCCGAGCCAAACTTTAATTGGAGTCATAAACGAGAAGCGTGTTTATCCCATTCGAGGGAGGCAGAAGCAAGGAACGCGAATAATTTGCGGCTAATGGCTGGTGTAGCGGCGGCCGTGTCGGCCGCTGTGGGTTGGATGTCGCGACGTGATTTGCCGGACGAATGCGAGCGACACGCCCGCCGCTAGACCAAGCGCCGAGAACGGCGCTACTTCTTCCCTTTGATCTCGAGCTTGCGGTAGAGCGTGGCCATGCTGATGCCGAGCACGCTGGCCGCTTTCTCGCGCGCGCCTTTGAATTTGGCCAGGGTCGCTTCGATGTATTCGCGCTCCTGCTCCTGGATGAATTCATCGAGCGATTTGCCCACCGCTTTGATGCCGCGAGCTTTGCGGGCTAATTCTTCGTCGCCAAACTCGACGATCTGCGGCGGCAGGTCGCCTGGCGTGATATTGTCGTCCTCGCAAAGCGCGCAGGCCCGCTCGATTGCGTTCTCCAGCTCGCGCACGTTGCCGGGATAATCGTAGCTGCAGAGCAACTCCAGCGCTTTCGGCTCGATCTTCTTCGGCTCGGTGCTGGTCTGGGCGGCTTGCTTTTCCAGGAAGTGTTTCACCAGCAAGGGCACGTCTTCCAGCCGGTCGCGCAGCGGTGGAATTTCGACCGGGATCACGGCCAGCCGGTAATAAAGATCTTCACGGAAGGAGCCGTCGCGGATTTTCGGCTGGAGCGCTTCATTGGTCGCGCCGACGACCCGCACGTTGACCGGCACGCTTTTGTTGTCGCCGACCCGGCGCACTTCGCGCTCCTGCAGAACGCGGAGGAGCTTGGTCTGGAGCGAAGTGGCCATCGAGTTCACTTCGTCGAGGAAAATGGTGCCGAGGTTGGCCTCCTCGAAGAGCCCGCGTTTGTCCGCGACCGCTCCGGTGAAGGCGCCTTTTTTGTGACCGAATAATTCTGACTCGAGCAAATTCTCGGGTAGCGCGCTGCAATTGATCGCGACGAAGGGTTGATGCTGCCGGTTGCTGTTGAAGTGCAACCCGCGCGCGACCAGTTCCTTGCCCGTGCCACTCTCGCCCTGGATCAAAACCGTGCTGTCGGTGTCGGCCACCTTGTTGATCAGGTTATAGACGAGCTGCATTTTGCGGCTGGAGCCGATAATGTTGTCGAACTTGTATTTATTCTTCAGTTCCTTGCGCAGGAAAGTGTTCTCCTGGCGGGCGGACTGAAACTCGAGCGCGCGCTGCACCGTCATTTGCAGCTCGTCGATCTTGAACGGCTTCGGCACGTAGCCGTGCGCGCCCATCTTCATCGCCTCGATCGCGGTATCGACCGACGCGTAGGCGGTGATGAGAATGACCAGCGTCTGCTTGTGATGTTCCTTCACGTGTCGGAGCACGTCGAAACCGCTCATCGACTCCATCTTCACGTCGGTGATGACGATCTCCGGCTGGATTGACTCCATTTGCTCGACGGCCTTGGCTGCGGAGCTGAACGGGAAGACCTGGTGTCCCTTGTCCCGGCAGAGCGTCACGATGACCTCCACCATTGCCGGCTCGTCGTCGATGATGATTATCTTGGCCATATTCTCAGGGCGGAGACTATTTCACGAATGAGAAAAGAAAAGTCAAATATGAGAATCAGGGGGTCGGGTCCAGCGGCACCGGCAGGCCGCCCACCAGCATCCACGGGACTGGTTCGTCCCAGTCGATGATCTCGTCCCAGAGGCGGCCGCGTGAATTCTCCAGTGGCAGAGCGATTAAATCCGCCTGAAAGCCGGCCCGGATTTTTCCCAAGCGTCCTTCCTGCTGCAGCGCACGGGCGGGGTTGGTTGTTGCCATCTCGAGAATCCGTTCCGGGGCGCGCCAGGGATGCGCGTCGCGCAGCGTTTGCATTTCTGAGAAAAGGCTGAGCGAGGAATTGCTCGCGAGGCTGTCGGTTCCGAGAGAGATGTTGAACCCGAGTCCGTCGAGGCGCTGCAACGAAAACGGCGCGTGCCGAAAGTAGCGGCTGCTCCGAGGGCAATGCGCGATGTGGAAACGCGGCCCCTGCTCGAGCCGCGCGAAGTCCTCTTCCGTGAGTTCGTTCAAATGCACGACGATCCAGTTTTCGTCCATCACGTCTCGGTCGAGCATAACCGCGAGCGGCGTTTTTCCGGCGCCGCAATCATCCATCGGGCGGCCGAGACTTTGCAGGAGATCAAAGAGCAGGCCGCGCCCCTCGCGAAACATCGCCATCTCTTCTTTCGACTCCGCGAGGTGCATCATGAGCGGAAGGCCATGCCGTTGCGCTGCTTCCCGCGCCAGGCCCAGCAACTCTGGCGAAACGGTGTAGGGCGCGTGCGGACTTAACCCGAAGCCGCCCCGCCAGGCTTCCTTTCCTTCAAAATGAGCGAGCGCATCTTGCACCATCTCCGGCGCCGGCAACCGCGGGCGGACATCGATCAGTTCCGCGAACCACCATGTCCGGAGCGGCGGTGGCGGCATGCGCTCGAGCAACGCCGGCATCGATTCCACGTTCGCGATCGTGGTCGTTCCAAAACGGCGCGCCTCGCGAAAGCCGCTCGCGATCGAGGCGAGGTAATCCTCGTCGGTCAGGTCGCGCCGCCGGCCGTTTATCTGCAGGATCCAATCAGCGAAGGAGCGCTGCGAGGGGATCGCGCCGCGCAACACGGTGAAATCGAGGTGGCAATGCGCGTTGATCAGGCCCGGCAGCAAGACCACTTCGCCGAGGTCGCTGACGGGCCCGCGCTGGCGTGACCGCACCTCCGCGTCGCTGCCGACATCGACGATCTTCTCCTCTTCGACCGCGACTGCGCCGTTCTCGATCGGCGCGCCATCCATCGTCACGACGGTGCGAGCGCGGTAGATCATCCTGCGATTACCTTTCGCGCGGGTTCACCTTGCCTGCAGGGAGGGACGACCCTTCACCACCTCGCGGGCCTCGGCCACGAGCAGGTTGCACGCTTCCTGACAAAGCAGCGGCATGATGTTCTCGCCGCGACCGGTCTGGTCGATCGGAGCAATGTATTTATCGAGCGGCAGGCGCAGAGAAGGTCGGGCTTTGCTTTCATCGCGGGCCCACAAAATCGTCCGTAGACATCCCGGCGCGCCGCCTCCGGAACGGCAGAAACGTCCAACCAACCCGTCCGCTTCCTCATCGGTAAGCTGTGCGGCGGCGCGATACATCCCGGTCTGGCGGTCGAGCGTCGCGCGCAGCGGCGTGGTCGTAAGTTGATTCGCTTCCCAGGCTGCGAGCACGGCCAGCCGCCCGGGATAAAATCCCTCCATCGCGAGGAGCAGCGCGGACAGGTCCGCTACTTCCAGGCGCCAGCCGTGGCGCAGGTTCGGCGCCGTCTTCAGCGGCCGATATATCCCAGCATCATCCAGGCGCGCGATTTCGGCCGCGTCGTTAGGCGAACGAAAGACTTCAAACTCCGCGCAGGCTTCATCCTCGCGATGGCAAAGCGCGAAGCCTTCGTCCTGCCGGACGATTAAGACTTGT
Source organism: Chthoniobacterales bacterium (assembly GCA_046593335.1). GTDB lineage: Bacteria > Verrucomicrobiota > Verrucomicrobiia > Chthoniobacterales > UBA10450 > Palsa-1392. Next base: position 15,401 of record JBKJNW010000214.1, read on the forward strand.
CCGATCCCGCGGGCACCGGACGCGAGCCACTCGCCGAGCACCCGCTCAACCCGCGGGAGCATGCTTTTTCTTTTTCGCCGTGCAGAGCTTCCCCGCCATCAGCACCGACACGTGCTCGAGGAAATCGCGGTCGTCATCGCTGAAGGCATTCAGCTTGTCGCTTTCCACGTCGATGATCCCGAGGACTTTTCCGTTCGTCTCGCTCATGATCGGCACCACGATTTCGGAGAGAGTGGTCCAGAAAGCCGGCAACCAGCGCGCGTCCTCGCGCACGTCGCCGACGATGAGCGTCTTCTGCGTTTCCGCCACCACTCCGCAGAGGCCCTGCGTGACCGGAAAGCGGGCGTAAGTCGGCGGTTGGACGCCCGTGCCCGCGACAATGAGGAAGTCGTCCCGCTCGACTTTGTAGACGCCGACCCAGCGATAATCGCGCTCCTTACGCACCATCTCCGCCGCCCGCTTTACGGTCCGCGGGGTCTTGGGCGCGGCCAAAAGAAAGGCCGCCAGATCCTGCAGGAGTTCGGTGGAGTCGGTTTTCAAAATTCCGGTAAGGACAACAGTTTACGCAATCGGCCTGAGATCAAGGGCCGCGCCGTCGAGAGCCGCCGCCTGCGCCAGAATGATTTCGGCAAACTGCGGCTCAGTCCCGAGCGCGCTCGCGTAATAAAGATTGCGTCCGTGCAGTTGGTGCGGATTGCGCCGGAAAACCTCGCGCTGGCTCGCGGCCGCGGTCGGCTCCGGCTCGATCCCGAGCAAAACCGGGATGTCCTGATAGCTGTGCAGACCGTCGGAGATAAAAAAAGGCACCACCACCACGTTCGGCGTGGTCGTTAGGCTGACCCAGTCGGAGATCAGCGGCGCTTCTTCCATGTAGGTGTTTTGGACCGAGGCGTAGCGCCCGAGCGCGGCGATCTTTTCCACTTCGCGCTTGGCCGCGATCGCGCTGTTGTCATTCAGCGCCGTGCCGTGGCCGACGATGAGCAGGCTGGTATCCGCTTCCGGAACTCCGGGCGCGATCTCTCTCGCGCGGCGCAGAAGCAACTCGGTCACCGTCGAGTGGTTTCCCACCGGCGCGCAATATTTCCAGACCTGCCCGCCCGGGCGTGTCGTTAGGCGGCCCGCCAGCTCCAGTTCGCGCGGGATGACCGTCTGGGTGAAATAGCCTTCGCTGATGAAGTTCGGCACGACGTAGACCTCCGCGATTTCCGGTTCATCAAAAAGAAGGAGCGCATCGCGCAAGCTCGGCTCCTCTTTCCAAAAACAGCAGTCCACTTCGCGAAAAATGCCGCGTTCGCGGATCGCCCGCGCCTGTCTCAGGCTCGGTTCGCTCGAATCGGGATTCACGGTCGAGCCATGACCGACGATCAGGAGTGCGCTGGAAGAAAACGAGTCCGACATGCGAGCTCAATAAACTCCGCTGCGCCGGCTTTGTCATGTTGGGGGCGACGGAAACTGAGGAAGGCCGTACGATAAATGGCTCGACTCCTCAGTCCGAGCTGTCCTCTTCCGCGTCCGATTTCTCACCATTCTCCCCGTAGACCTGGCGCAGGATCCGCCCGATCATCGGCGCCGCCGCCGAACCGCCGTGGGCTTTGCTTCCGACGTCCCCTTCGTAGAGCGCGGCGAAAGCATATTGCGGGTCCTTGGCCGGGACGAAGCCGGCGAACCAGGCGGCGGTCCGCTCTTTATCTTTGGGGCCCCATTGTGCCGTTCCGGTTTTTCCCGCCACCGAAACTTTATCCAGGCTGGCCTGGTGCGCGGTCCCGGCCGGGGCGTTCACCGCGTCCACCATCGCGGTGTGAATCTGATCCATCACCGCGGCGGAAGCGCCGATTGTCTTTTTCGCCCGCACGGAATAGGCGGTCACGATCTCTTTGCCCACAGTCTGGACCTGCTCGACCAGGCGGGTCTGATAAAACGTCCCGCCATTGGCCACGATCGCCATCGACTGCGCCATCTGCAGTGGCGTGGTCAGCACGTCGCCCTGGCCGATCGAGAGATTGGCGATGTCGCCCCCGAGAATTTTGCGGCCGTGGGTCGCTTTCATGTAGTCGTCGTTAGGCAAACGTCCATCCGCCTCGCCCTTGAGCGGAATGCCGCATTTCGCGCCGTAGCCGAGTTTGGCCGCCCAATCGAGAATCGGGGCCGCGCCGGTTTGGATGCCGACCTGGTAGAACCAGGTGTCGCACGATTCGGTCAGGGCCTGGACGAAATTGAGCGAGCCGCGAAAGGTCTTTTTCCAGTTGTGAAAGGTGGTGTTGCCCACGTCCATCGCTGGCACGCAGTCGTAGCGGTCCAAGGGCGTGATCGTGTTGCTTTCAAACGCCGCCAACCCGACCGCGACCTTGAAGGTGGAGCCTGGCGGATAAGCCGATCGATACGCGCGTGGGAGGAGCGGGATGTTTGGATCGTCCTGCAACTTTTTGAACTTCGCCGTAGAGATGGAGGGAATGAATTCGTTAGGGTCAAAAGTCGGCCACGAAGCCAGGGCCAGGATGTCGCCCGTATTGGGATCGAGCATCACGATCGCGCCGCGCTTGGCCTTGGCCGCGAGCGCCTTTTCCGCCATCTCCTGCAACTTGAGATCGAGGGTGGTGACGACGTTATAGCCGGGCACCGGCGGCTCCACGATGCGTTCCGCCGTTTTCCGCCCTTCGCGGTCGAAGGTCACCTTAAATTTCCCGTGCCGGCCGGTGAGCATGCTGTTGAAAGTCTGTTCCAGACCTTCGCGACCCTCTGTCTCGGGCCAGAGGACCTGCCCGTTTTGGATGATTCCGTCGGCGTTGCGACTGGTGCGACCGGTGTAGCCGATGACCTGGCCCGCCACGCTCTTGTTCGGGTAGACGCGCATGTAGATCGGCTTGAGGGAGAGGCCGGCGGGCAGGTTGTCCTTTAGCTCCGATTGCTCTTCGTCGCTCAGGTTTTGCGCGATCTCAAAGGGAAGAAAACCGCGGTTGTGGTAATGCCGGAGAATGGCGCCATCGCTTACCTCGAACGAGCGGTCGAGCCGCTTCTCCGCCACGCGAATTTTCTCCCCGGCGTATTCGAGCGCGCGCGCATCGGAGAAATCGAGCGGGGTGGGAAAGTTGATCGTGAGGTTATAGCTGAGTTTGTTTTGTGCGAGCGGGTTGCCATTCCGGTCGGTGATCTGACCTCGCGGCGCTGGGATATCCAGGAGATAAGTGCGCGCTTGTTTCTGTGTCTCGAAGGTCGGCTTGATCGTCTCCTCGAAAGGCGTTGCCGCGGGCTCCTGCCCCAGAGCTGCGACCGGCCACGCTAAAAGAAGCAGGATGAACCACGGATTACACGGATAGGCACGGATGTGGGAGAATAGGTTGGAATTCAAAGCATTCTGATCCGTGTTATCCGTGCAATCCGTGGTCAATCCTCTGGGAGTCGAGTGCTCAATGTCGCTCCAGGAAGCGATGCACTTCTTCCGCCAACTTCTGGCCTATCCCTTCGGTCGATGCAATTTCTTCGACGCTCGCCTTTCGCAGCCGCTGCACCGAACCGAACTTGCGCAGGAGAAGATTTTTCCGGTTCTGGCTCACTCCTGGACAATCGTCGAGAATGCTCTCGCCGATCCTTTTTTTCATCAGGAGCTGGTGATAGGCGTTGGCAAAGCGATGCGCTTCGTCGCGGATACGCTGGAGCAAACGAAGCGCGCCGGAGTCCGGCGGCAACTGCAATGGGAGGGCGCGAGCGGGTCGATAGATTTCTTCAAACTCCTTCGCCAGCCCGATGATCGGCAGGTCGTGTAAACCGAGCCGTTGCAGCTCGCGACAGGCAGAAGAAAGCTGGCCCTTGCCTCCGTCGACGATGATCAGATCGGGCAGACGCACCGCGACAAAATTATCTGCGCGCGCGGGGCGCAAAGCATCGACCGGGTTTTCCTGGGAATACTCCGCCGCGTCCGGATTTTCCTCGCGGGCCTGCAGGAGAACGCGCGCATAGCGCCGCCTAACGACCTCGGCCATACTCGCAAAATCGTCCTGACCTTCCACGGTGCGGATGCGGTAACGCCGGTAATTGTTCTTGTCCGGGACGCCCTCGCGAAAAGCCACCATCGAGGCAACGACGTGCGTCGTGGAAATATTCGAGATGTCGAAACACTCCATCACCTTCGGCAAATGCGGCAACTGCAGTGCGTCGGCCAGGGCCTGCACATCGGCCACTGGATCGATCGTGCTCGGCAGGCTGTGGCGGGTGAAACGCCGCATCGGTTTCGTCGTCCGGCGCAGATCTTCCAGCATGTTGCGGAGCTCGGCCGCTTTCTCAAAATCGAGTTTTGCGGCCGCTTTCCGCATCTCTTCCTCGACTACGTTCATCATTTCGCGCGACTGGCCCTCGAGGAATTCCGCTGCTTGCGCGACGCGTTGCCGATAGGTCTCGGCAGTGATGTCGCTCAGGCGCATCGGCACCTGGTAGGTGGACGATTTCAGTTCGCGCTCGGTCGGTGAACCGCGCCCAAATGTCAGGACGCCAAATTTTTTGCGCATGAAATTGAGCGTTTGCCGCAACGCCCCGGCATGAGCGTAGGGTCCGAAATAACGCGCGCCGTCATCCTTCTTGAAACGGGCCAAACGAAAGCGCGGCCACTCTTCCGTCGGATCAAATTTCACTACCAGGAAGCGTTTGTCGTCCCGGAACGAGATGTTGTAGCGCGGTCGGTATTCCTTAATCAGCTTGCCTTCGAGAAGGAGCGATTCCGGTTCGCTCGCCACGGTGTGAGTTTCGAAATCCCAGACCGCTTCGAGGAGGGCACGCGTTTTCAGGTCGGCCACCGCCATTTTCGACGGCATGAAATAAGAGCCGACCCGTTTGCGCAGGTCGCGCGCTTTGCCGACGTAAATGACGCGGCCAAAGCGGTCGCGCATGAGGTACACGCCCGGCTTGTGCGGGACCTCGTGAACTTTTTTGTTCAGGTCTGGCTTTTCTTTCGACAGCGGCACGACCGTGGAAGAGTACTCGATAATGTGGGATGTCGCCATCGTGGGAAGCGGCCCGGCTGGCGCCAGCTGCGCGGCCTTTTGTGCGCAGGCCGGTCTGCGCACGCTCGTCCTGGAGCGCGCGATCTTCCCGCGCGAAAAAGTTTGTGGCGATTGCCTCAACCCGAGTTGCTGGCCGGTCTTCGAGCGTCTCGGGGTGGCGGCGGAGGTGCGGGCGGCGCCGCATGGGAAATTGTCGCGGGTCGATTTCATCGGCGTCGACGGCCGCGTGATCAGCTCTCCACTGCCGGCCGGCGCGCAGGCTGAGATCGCGCTCCGGCGCAGCGTCCTCGACCAGCTCCTGCTTCAGCGCGCCCGCTCGTTAGGCGCAGAGGTGCGCGAAGGAGAGACCCTGCGCGCGATTTCTTACGGCGGCTTCTGGACGGTGCGCACGGAACAGTCGGAAGAGAAAACCCGGGTGCTGGTCGCGGCGGACGGGCGGAACTCGAGCGTGGCCCAGCTCTGCAAGCTGATGCCGCGCAAAGGCCGCGACCGGGTCGCGCTCCAGACGCACGTCCCGCTGCCGGAAAATTTTGGCGATCGGATCGTGCTCCAACTTTTGCGTGAAGGCTATTCCGGCCAGGCTCCCGTCGGTGAGGGCCTGCTCAACCTTTGTCTGGTCAGCCGGCCTAACGACCTCTCCGCCATTCGGCGCTGGGCGGAAAAGGAATTCGCCATCTCGGCCGAACACGGCTGGCGCACGATTGCGCCCCTCGCTCGCGCGGCGTTGCCGCCGGGACGTCCCGGTCTGTTCCTCGTCGGCGATGCCGCGCGCGTGGTTGAGCCTTTCACCGGGGAGGGGATTTACTACGCGCTCCGGTCGGGTGAGCTGGCGGCGGCGGCTATCATTGCCGGAGACCACCGGCGCTACCCGGCGGAGCATCGAAAACTCTACGCCGGCCGGCTTTGGGTGAACGCCCTCGCCCGTCACGCAGTCGAACATCCGCGGCTTACCAGCGGCCTCCTCCGTTTCTTGCCTAACGAGAAGCGAGTGCTGGGCTTGCTGACCCGGAAAGTCGTGCGGCCTTGACCGTGTTCGACATCAGCATCGCGATCGTCATCGGGCCGACGCCGCCCGGGACCGGGGTGATGGCCGCGGTTTTCGGGGCGACTTCGTCGAAGGCCACGTCACCCACGAGCCGGTAACCGCGTTTCGCCGCCGCATCGTCGACCCGGTTGATCCCGACATCGATCACGACCGCGCCTTCGCGCACGTGTTCCGCCCTAACGAATCCGGCTTGACCGATAGCCGCGATCACGATGTCGGCCGAGCGCGTGACCGCGGTAAGATTCTTTGTCCGCGAATGCACCACGGTCACCGTCGCGTCGACGCCTTTTTGCATGAGGAGAAGGGCCAGCGGTTTGCCCACGATCATGCTCCGCCCGAGGATGACGACATGCGCGCCGCTGATCTCGACTCCGCTCTCCCGGAGCAAGCGCAAACAGCCTAACGGGGTGCAGGGAACGAAGCCGGTCGAGTCGCCGAGCGCGAGCTTGGCGATGTTGATCGGGTGAAAGCCATCGACGTCCTTGGCCGGATCGAGCGCGCGGATGATGGCCGCTTCGTCGATCTGCTTCGGCGGCGGCGACTGCACGAGAATGCCGTGAATCGCCGGGTCTTGATTCAGCTCCTCGACCCGCGCGAGCAAATCTTCCTGGGTCGTGTCGGCGGGTAATTCCAGTTTGACGGAATGCAGGCCCAGCTCGCGGCACATCTTATCCTTCGAGCGCACGTAGGCGCGAGAAGCCGGGTCATCGCCGACCAGCACCACCGCCAGCCCGGGCTTAGTGCCGTTTGCTTTCAGCGTTTCGATCTCACCGCGCAGCTCCGCATAAACTTTTTCGGCCGTCTGTTTGCCATCAATCAGCTTCATCGCATTTCAACTAGCTGCATCATCGCCTCCTGCAACCGCCGGCGTTCGCGCTCGAATTCTTCGTCCGTCGAAGTCGCCTCCACCCGATGCGGCGCCCCAAAGATGACGCGCACCTTCGAGAACGGCTTGGGCAGGATAAAGCGATCCCAGCTCTTCACTCGCCAGCAGCTCGAGTATTCCAGATTGACCGGCACGACTTCGGCGCCCGATTGCTGGGCCAAATAAACGATCCCCTGGCCGAGTTCGTAGGCCGGGCCGCGCGGACCGTCGGGGGTGATGACGACATCTTTTCCGTTCGCGATCACTTCCGCCAGTTGCCGGATGGCGCTGGCGCCTTTCTTGGAACTGGAGCCGCGCACGACATCGAACCGAAACCGTTCCACCAGGTCGGCGAGAAGAGCCCCGTCGCGGCTGCCGCTGATCAGCGCCGCGCCGCGCCGCTCCGGCAGGTAACGTTTGATCACGAATGGCAGCAATAGCAGCCGGTTGTGCCAGAGAGCGCCAATATAGCGTTCGTTAGGCGGCGTCCCGACGACGTTGGCCCGGTCTTCGATCTCGAAACGCAGAGTGCGCGCCCAGATTTGCAAGAGACGGTGACCGAAGGCGATCAGCCATCGCGCGCGCCAACCTTCGATTTTCAAGGCTTGGAGGTCTGGCCGCTCTCGTCTTTCCAACGATAGGCGCGCGGATTGGGCAGGCCGATCTGATCGAGGATGCGCCAGACCACAGTATCGACGACATCGCTGACCGATTGCGGCCGGCTGTAAAAGGAAGGAATGGCCGGGAGCACGATCGCGCCGGCTTCGAGTAGCGTGACGACGTTGCGGGCGTGGATCAAACTCCAGGGCGTCTCGCGCGGGACGAGGATGAGTTTGCGGCGTTCTTTCAAAAAAACATCCGCCGCACGGAGGAGTGCGCTCTCGCTCGTGCCAGCGGCGAGGCGGCCAAGCGTGGCCATGGAGCAGGGGACGATGACCATGGCATCGAAACGAGCGGAGCCGCTAACGAAAGGCACGTTCAAATCATTCTCACCATGTTTCAGAACGCCCGCTGGGATATCGAGCTGGTCGACCTCGGTCGCCGCAACCTGCTTGGCGTGGCCACTCATCACCAGATGGACTTCGTTAGCCGAAGCATCGATCTGGTCGAGCAGACGCTGGAGATAAACCGTGCCGCTGGCTCCGGTCGCGGCGATGACGAGTTTCATGTCGCGCTACAGAACCACAGAACAACCGCGCACTCTAGGAGGATGATTGTCCTTCTCGGCACCGTGCGCTCCATCTTGCCTAACTTGCGGCGGTCGGCGAAGTAGGAGCCGTGCACCCGCCTGCCGCATGAAGCCCGCGCTTTCGGTCATCGTCATCGTGCACGACATGCGCCGTGCGGCGCCGCGCACGCTTTTCTCACTCTCTCCCGAATATCAGCGCGATGTCGCGGTGGAGGATTACGAAGTCATCGTGATCGAGAACGGTTCGAGCGACTCCCTTTCGACAGATGAGGTTGAGCGCGTCTCGCCGAACTTTCGTTATCACCGGCACGAAACGACGTCGGCCTCGCCGGTTGCGGCGGTTAATCTCGGCGTCGAGCTCGCACGGGGCGAGCACGTGGCTGTTTGCGTCGATGGAGCGCGCATTCTTTCCCCAGGAATTCTGCATTACATGCTGGCGGCTTTCCGGGCCTTCCCGAACCCGTTCGTTTACACCCTCGGCTGGCACCTCGGGCAAGAAGTGCAGAACCTCTCGATCGGGAACGGCTACGACGAGGCGGCCGAAGATCGTCTCCTGGAATCGTTCGACTGGCGTGGCAACGGCTATGCGCTTTTTTCCGTAGCGGCGCTCGCACTTTCCTGTCGCGAGGGCTGGTTCTCGACCGTGGCGGAGAGTAATTGTTTTGCCTTGCGCAAATCGGAGTTCGTTAGGCTAGGCGGATTCGACCGTGGCTACCAGGCTCCGGGCGGCGGCTTGGTCAACTTGGATTTTTTCTCCCTCGCCTGTTCCGCGCCGGAAATAACGCCAGTGCTGTTACTCGGCGAGGGGACCTTTCACCAGATTCACGGAGGCGTGGCGACCAATGTCGAAATGGCGGAGCACCCGTGGGAAAAGTTCCATCAGGAATACGTGCGCCTGCGCGGCAAACCTTATGCGCCGTCGCAATTCGCGCCGCATTATCTCGGCCGGCTCTCGCCTGAGGCGCGCCGCTTTCTCCCGCAGCAATCATGAAGCAGGTCGTGCTCGTGCTCGGGATGCATCGCAGTGGCACCTCTGCCCTAGCGCGCGCCCTTCACCTCCTCGGCCTCGGACTTCCGGAGAATCTTCTTCCTCCAGCGCCCGACAATCCCGGCGGCTATTTCGAATCGAAAGATCTCACCCGGCTGAATGAAGAGATTCTCATCGGCGCAGGCACGTCGTGGCACGACCCGTCCCTGATCCCGGCGGAATGGTTTGCCTCAACCGCGGCGCTGGCTTTCCGCGAACGCGCGGCGGCATTCGTCAACAAGGCTCTCGCCGGCTCGCCGATGATTGTGCTGAAAGATCCGCGGCTCTGCCGCCTGCTTCCTTTTTGGCGAACCTGCCTGACGGATCTGCAAATTACTTTCGGCAGCGTGCTGATCCTGCGCGACCCGCGCGAGGTTGCCCGCTCGCTCCAACTCCGCGTCCTCTTCGACCTTACCCGGCCGGGCGGTCCGCTCTCGATCGCGCGGGCGCACTGGCTTTGGCTGCGCTACGTGCTCGAGGCGGAAAAGCACAGCCGCGAGTTGCCGCGCGCTCTCCTGACCTTCGAGATGCTACTGGACGACGCGCCAGGGGAGTTGGCGTCCGTCGCCCGCGCGCTTCAGATCGACTATCCGCTCTCGCTCGCCGCCGCAAGTGACACGCTCCAGCAGGTCGTGGCGCGTGGGCTGAAGCGCCAGCGCAGCGAGGAATCGATTTCGTTAGGCTGGCCTGGGGTGGCGACGGATCTCTACCAGAAACTGGCCGCACAGATTACCCGGGGCGGCGAGGTCGATCGCGCCTTACTCGACTCTTTCCGGGAAGCATTTGAAACAACGCAGCGGACGAAGGCTCCGCCTAACGAAAAGCTGATCCACGCCTATTGGTCCGGTTATTCCTCCGCGCTCATCGAACTGGGCCGCGCGCGAGCTTCTCTGCGCGACGACGTGCGGGTCCTCTTCGTTTCCGCTCAACCCGAAACCCGCGGTCATATTTATCGGGTCGAACATCACACCGCCGCCCTGCAGGCCGGCGGATTGGCCGCGCGCTGGTGCGCACTCGATGCCTTTGCGGCGGAAGACCTCGCCGGGGTGACGCTGGTGGTGCTCTTCCGCGCCGCTTGGGATGCACGCGTCGCCGCGCTCTACGCCGCCTGCCGCGAACGTGGCATCAGGGTGGCGTTTGATAGCGATGATCTCGTCTTCGAACCCGAATACATGCGCGAGCCGTATTTCGATTACCTGCGAACTCTGAACCCCACGGGACGCGAACGATGGTCGGCTAACGTTGCCGGGTGGCGGCAAAGCCTGCTGGCGGCCGACTGCGCCCTCGTCTCGACCCCGCCGCTCGCGGCTGCCGCGGAAAAACTCGGGAAGCCGGCCGCGGTTTGGCCTAACGGAATCAGTTTTCGCATGATCGAGGAAGCCCGCCGCCTGGCGACGCGACCCGCGCCGGAGGCTTGTTCGATTCGAATCGGTTACGCCTCCGGCGCGCCGACGCACCAGAAGGATTTCGCTCAGATCGCGGGCCCGCTCGCTGCCGTTCTCGCGGAACGACCGGGTGTTTCTCTCACCATTGTCGGTTACTTGGACCTGGCGGAGTTCCCGGAGCTGACGAAGCACGCGGCGCGGATCGAAACGCGACCGGCCGTCCCGCACCGCGACCTTGGCGCGGAGTACGCGCGTTTCGACATCAACCTCGCGCCGCTCGAGGTCGGCAATCCTTTCTGCGAGGCCAAGAGTGAATTGAAGTATTTTGAAGCCGCTCTCCTGCAGGTCCCGACCGTGGCCGCCGCGACCGCGCCCTACGCCGCCGCCATCGAATCGGGCAACAACGGATTTCTCGCGCGGAATGAAGCGGAATGGCGGCGTTGTCTGTTCACGCTGATCGATGATCCCGATACCCGCCGGCGGATGGGCCGGGCAGCTTACTGGCATTCGTTAGTCCGTTTCGGTCCGGAAGCCCAGACTCTCGATGGCCTGGCCGCGATCGCGGAACTGACCGGCCTCGCGCGCTAGAGGTAGCCGCCGGTCTTGAGCTTTTTTGTCAGGTCGATCTGCCGCAAATGAAGAGCGCGATAAAATGTCCGCGCCTCTTTTGCCGGTTCGAGGCGGCTTTTCTTATCCACTACGACGAGGTCATCGACCAGTTTTTCCAGGGTCAACGGTTTGCCCTTTACCTGGCAAAAGGTCCAGGCCGCCTGGATGGCGGCGCCCAGTGCCGCGCCTTCCGCGACCTTTAGCGCCACCGTCGGGAAACCAAGGATATCAGTCGCGATCCGACGCCAGACCGCGCTCTTGCTCCCGCCGCCGGTGAGACGCACTTCCTCCGCCACGATGCCCAGTTCCTTGAAACGCCGCAGACCGTAGGCCAGCCCGAGGGTGACGCCCTCCACGACCGCGCGCGCCATCTGATCGGGCTTCATTGTTTCCGTCGTTAGGCCATGGAAAACGCCGACGCCTTTGGGCAGGTTGGGCGTCCGCTCCCCTTGCAGGTAAGGCAGGAAAATGACCCCGCCGGCGCCGGCCGGGACCTTGGCCACACGCTCTTCCATCGTTGGGATGTCCCAGGCAAAGAGTTCGCGCATCTGCTCGGTCGCGACGGCCACGTTCATCGTGCAGGTCAACGGCAGCCAGTGATCGGTCGCGTCGCAAAAGGACGCGACTTCACCCTTCGGGTCGATCACCGGTTCCTCCGCAAAAGCGCAGATCGTGCCGGAGGTGCCGAGGCTGACCGTGACCACGCCGGGGCGAATGTTGCCGGTGCCGATTGCGCTCATCATGTTGTCGCCGCTCCCGGCGCTAACGAGCGCGTCCTCCGCCAGGCCCCATTCTTCCCGCAGGGTGCTGCGCAACAAACCGGCCGGACGTTTCGAGGAACGAAGCGGCGGCAGCATCGACTCCAGTTTCGGGTCGATGAATTTCATGATCGGTTTCGACCACTTGCGGGTACGAACGTCGAGCAGCCCGGTCCCGGAAGCGTCGCCGTATTCCATCTGCCGCTCACCGGTCAGCCAGAGGTTCAAGTAATCGTGCGGGAGCAGGACACTCGTTAGGCGACGAAAATTAGCGGGCTCATTTTGTTTCAGCCAAAGCAGCTTGGGCGCGGTATAGCCGGGCAACATCGGGTTGCCGATGAGCTCGATCAGCCCTTCCATGCCGCCGAATTCCTTGTTGAATTCTTCGCACTGTTCCTCGGTTGAAACATCACACCAGAGCTTGGCCGGTCGGAGCGTATCGCCCGCTTCATCGAGCGCGACCAGGCCATGTTGCTGGCCGCTCACTCCGATTGCTTTTATTTCGCCCCGGCGTTCGCCCAGCGTTTCCAGGCACTCGGCGACGGTTTCGCTGGCGGCGTCGATCCAGGTTTTCGGGTCCTGCTCGACATGACCGGGAGGCAGCCCCGCGATCGTGCCGTAGGTGCGTTGCGCGTGCGCGACGACTTCGCCGGACTCGATGTCGAGCACCAGGGTCTTGGTGCTTTTGGTTCCGCTATCGATTCCGAGACAAAGCATGAATGAGGATTTTTACGACGGGCCGAATTTGAAATTAAGCCTCGTTGGGCGCAATAAGATAGCGATGATCAAAAAGCTTCTGCACACACGCTATCGCGTGAAGGACCTGGAAAAGACGGTTTCATTTTATCGCGACGTGCTCGGTCTCGAGGAAGTGCGGCGCCATACTTCGGGACGCGGCTCGCAGCTAGTCTTCCTCAAAGCTCCCGGGAGCGAGGAGGAAATCGAGCTTTGTAAATTCGACGAGAGCGGCCCGGTCGTGGTCGGCCCGGATCTGACTCATCTCGCCTTCGAGGTCGATAATATCGAGGAATTCGCCAAACAAACCGCCGCGAAGGGCTACCCGCTCTCCGACGGTCCGCACCCCAACGGCCGCGGCGGCGCGATCGCCTTCATCGATGCGCCGGAAGGCTACGAAGTCGAGCTCATCCAGCGCGGCCAGGATCGTTAGGCTTGCGCGGGCCCGCCTTTTGCTTGTAATATTTGCGTCATGATCCGCCTAGCCAGCTCGCCTTTTTGCCTCTTCGGGGCGATTGCGCTTGCCCTCTTTTGCGCCAGCGCGGTCGAGGCGAAAAAGCCCGAAGTTCGCCGGGCCCGGGCGGTTTCAAGTGAGGACCTGACGGTTGCCTACGAGACGCATGATCTTGATCGCGGAGATATCGCCGCGCCCCGGACGAAGGCGGTCTCGGTCCTGGTCGAGGATGCGCGCACCGGCGAAGTGCTCTACGAAAAAAATGCGGATGCGCCGCGCGCTGCGGCCAGCACCCAGAAGCTGCTCACCGCGTTGATCGTGGCGGAGGAAGGTTATCTCGATCAACGCGTCACGGTGCAGAAGATCGACACTTTGGCCGAGCCGGTGCGGCTCAATATCAAAACCGGCGATTCCTATCAGCGGATCGATCTCCTGCGCGCGCTCTTGGTCAAAAGCCCTAACGACGTCGCGCGCTGCCTGGCGCGGGACAACGCCGGCAGCATCGAATTGTTCGCCGAGAAGATGAACGCCAAGGCGCGCTCGCTCGGCGCGACGCACTCGAATTTCATCAACCCCAACGGGCTGCCCATGCCTGACCAGTACTCAACCGCGCGCGACCTTTCCCGGATCGCGCGCGCGGCCTACGCGAACCCGACGATCCGCTCAATCGTCTGTTTGCCTCAGCTGGTTTTTCGTTATGCCAACGGCCGCACCCGCGAGTTGGAAAACACGAACAAGATCCTGAAGCGGCTGCCTTATTGTAACGGAATGAAGACCGGCTACACCGAAGCGGCCGGGCATTGTCTGATTGCGAGCGGCACCATTCCGGGGCGCGATGTGATCGTGGTCGTGCTTGGCGACAGCAAGGCGGGCGTCTGGCAGGACGCTTCGGCGTTGCTTTCCTGGGGCCTCCGGCGGATGTAATTGACGCGCCCGGAGGCGCGGCATGAGCGAACTTTTCGAGGAACAGCTGGAAGCCCTCCACGCGCGCTCGCTCCATCGCAAGCTGCGCGAGATCGGCACCGCCCAGGGCGCGGAAGTGCGAATCGTCGGGCGGCAGCTGATCAATTTTTCCTCCAACGATTACCTCGGCCTGGCGAACGACCCGATTTTGCGCCAGGCCGCGATCGCGGCGATCGAGGAATTCGGCGTCGGGGCGGGCGCCTCGCGTCTGATCAGCGGGACACAATCGCCCCATGTCGTTCTCGAGACGACGCTGGCGAAATGGAAACAGGCGCCGGCCGCGCTTTGTTTCAGCAGTGGCTACGCCGCCGCGCTCGGGACTCTTCCCGCGCTGGCTTCGAAACAGGACGTCGTGATCCTGGATAAACTCTGCCACGCTTCCCTGATCGACGGGGCGCGACTGAGCGGGGCGACGCTCCGCGTTTTCCCCCATAATCACCTCGGCAAACTCGAGAGCCACCTGGAGTGGGCGCGCCGCGAACATCCCGACGCCCGCATCGTGGTCGTGACGGAGTCTATCTTCAGCATGGATGGCGATCGCGCCCCGCTGCGCGAGCTGGTCGAGCTCAAGAAACGCTTCGAGGCCACCCTGCTCCTCGACGAAGCCCACGCCATCGGTGTCCTCGGACCGCATGGGCGGGGATTGGCGGCTGAGCTCGGTCTGGAAAAAGAAATCGACGTCCAACTCGGAACCCTCAGCAAGTCGTTAGGCGTGAGCGGAGGCTATGTCTGCGGCTCGCGCAACCTGATCGATTGGCTGATCAATCGCGCACGCTCCTTTGTTTTCTCAACCGCTCCACCGCCGGCGTTGGCGGCGGCGGCGACGGCGGGAATCCGGTTCCTCAATTCGGAAGAGGGCGACGCGCGCCGCAAGCTGCTCTGGCGGCGGATTGTGCAGTTTCGCAAACTGCTTCCGGATAACGGCGCGGCTTTTGGCAAGCCTTCCGCCGCCATTATTCCCTGGATGGTGGGAGAGGAGCGCCAGGCCCTCGAACTGGCGCGCGCCTTGCAGCAGGAAAATTTCTTCGTCCCGGCGATCCGATATCCGACGGTGGCGAAGGGGGCAGCCCGCCTCAGGATCACGATCAGCGCCGCGCATTCCGCCCTGCAAATCGCGTCGTTAGGCGAAGCCCTGGGGCGACTGGCGGGACAGACGACGAACGTGGGCTAGGGGCTGGAAGCCGCGCTCGTGCGCAGAAGCGGCGTCGGCACGTAGGCCGGGTTCAACGCCGGATTGGCCGGGCCTTCGGAAGGGATATCAGCTTCCGGGCCTTCCGCCGGCGGGGCAGGCTCCGCAGCGTTGCTGGCGTATTGGACGGACTTGCCGTCGCTGCTGGTCGTCGAAATGGTCCGGGTGGTCGTGCAAGCTGGCAACAGCGCCGCGGCCAAGAGCAAACTGAGGGCGATTTTAGTTTTCATTTCTATCTCCGATACGGGCTTTTTCGCCCGGTCCTTTATAATTACTATATTTAGCTTTCCGGCGGCAAGGAATCTTTCTGGGGTGGTTAGGCGGCAACTGCAGAGGCATTTCCGCTTGCCGAAGAGGGGAGGCAACACTTGCAATCTGCCGGATTATTCGAAACGACCGAGAATGGCGCGCAGTTTTTCCCGCGTCTCCGGCGGCCAGAGTGAGCGATCAGTCACGAGGGCGGAATCGAGCGCGCGATGCTCCGGCCACGAGGGTTCGGTGGGAATGCGTGGGATAACGGCAGCAAGGATTTTTTTTGCAGTCTCGGCATTGGCCAGAAGATGCGCGATCACGGTCTGCGCCGAGACCGGTTCTTCCTCCACCTTCCAGCAATCGTAATCGGTGATCATGGCCATGGTGGCGAGGGCAATCTCGGCTTCCCGGGCCAGCTTTGCCTCCGGCAGGTTGGTCATGCCGATGACATCGAAACCATGGCGGCGATTGAGCTCCGATTCCGCGCGAGTGGAAAAGGCCGGGCCATCCATGTTGACGTAAGTGCCGCCGTTATGGACCCGCACGCTTAACGAAGCCGCGGTCTCAGCCACGAGATCGCGCAGCGGGGTGCAGATAGGGTCGGCGAAACTAATGTGAGCCGCGATCCCATTCCCAAAAAAAGTGTGGTCGGCCCGCTCGCTGGTCCGGTCGTAAAACTGCGAAGGCAAGAGGACGTCGCGCGGCGCGTAGCGTTCCTGCAGGCTGCCGACGGCGGTGACGCAGATGATCCAGCGCACGCCTAACGAACGGAGGGCGTAGATGTTGGCGCGATGATTCAGCTCGTGCGGGAGAAGACGATGCCCGCGTCCGTGGCGGGGGAGAAAATAAACGGCTCGGCCGTCCACTTCGCCGCCGATGATGGCGTCGGAGGGGGCGCCGAAGGGCGTTTCGACCTGATGCTCGCGCGCGTCGTGAAAGCCTTCGAGCTGGTAAAGTCCGCTCCCGCCAATAATGCCTATTGCTGCCGTCTCCTGATCCATGATTTGCGCAACCTTCTGGTCTGCGATCTGTGATTTGCAAGCGGGAAGGTTGCGCGACCATCGGGAAATGAACCCGCGTCATGTCCTCCTGCTCCTCACCCTGACGCTCGCCTCCTGTGCCGCCCCTTTTTTTGAAACGGGCCAATCGGCCACTCGATCAACGTCGCGCGCCGCGGGGTCGGCCTCTTATGCCGCGCCGCCCCAGGATCGGCCCGGACTCGGAACGCGCTGGGGAGAAACCCGGCGTTCCGTCGTCGAAGCGACGAATTTCTCGCGCGCGAAACCGGACGTTCCTTGGCCAGCGCCGCCATCTTCTACAACGATCGTGCCGGAATCGAGGCGATGGCAGCGGCCTCGCAACCGCGCCGCGTCTGGCCGGCGATTTTCGGTCCGGTATCGAGCCTGGTTTCGGTGGCGCTGCGCGATTCCAGCGGACGTTTGCTGCCGGGGCTGGTGGTGGGCGATCGCTGGTTTGTCGTCGGGGAGGAAGGCCGTCGTTATGCGATCGTGGTGCGAAACCAGAGTGACTACCGGCTCGAAACGGTGCTCTCGGTCGACGGTCTCGATGTCATCGACGGCCGGCCCGCTTCGCTCCGCAAGCGCGGCTACGTGATCGATCCGCATCGCACCCTGGTGGTGGATGGTTTTCGGCAAAGTGCCGAGGCGGTGGCGGCGTTTCGCTTTAGTCCGGTGCGGGAATCGTACGCTCAGGAAAAGTATCGCAACACTCGCAACGTCGGGGTCATCGGGGTCGCAATCTTCAACGAACGCGGCACATTTCCCTGGACCGACCGGGAAGTGCAGAAGCGGCTGAAAGCGAATCCGTTTCCGAACCGCTTCGCGAACCCGCCCTAACGAAAGGTGGCCCTGTCGGCCTCGGGCGTGGCGGGCGGAGCTCGTTTGTGTATCGTTGGCCCTCACAAAATGCCGAAATTTTTCATCAAAACCTACGGCTGCCAGATGAACGAGCGCGACTCAGAGCAGGTCGCGCGTTCCCTCCTCGATCGTGGCTACGTCGTGGCGGCGAGCGAGGCGGAGGCCGATGTCGTCCTCCTCAACACCTGTAGTGTCCGCGACATGGCGGACGCGAAGGCGCTGGGGAAGATGGGCATGCTCGGCAAGATGGCGCAGGAGCGGCCGGAGAAAGTTTTTGGTTTTCTCGGCTGCATGGCGCAGGCGCGGGGGGCGGAGTTGTTGCAGCGCATGCCACATGTCGATCTCGTTGTCGGGACGCAGAAATTTCATCGGGTGGCCGATTACGTCGAAGAGCTGGTGGCGAAAAAACGCAGCCGCCGGATGGACGACCCGCGCTGTTCGATCGTGGACACGGAAGAGGAAGCGGGTTCGCAGGAAACGATTCGCGAGCACACCCTGCGCGCGCGGCAGGCGACTGCATTTGTTTCGATCATGCAGGGCTGCAATATGCATTGCACCTTCTGCATCGTGCCTCGGACGCGGGGGGCGGAGCGGAGTCGGGGGATCGAGGAGATCGTCCGCGAAGTGAGCGAGTTGGTCGCGCGCGGGGTGAAAGAGGTGACGCTGCTCGGCCAGATCGTAAATCTTTACGGACGCCATGAGTTCCCGAAAGTGGAGGGGAAGAGTCCTTTTGTGCAGTTGCTCGAAGCGGTGCACGAAGTCGATGGGCTGGAGCGGCTGCGCTTCACCTCGCCGCATCCGATTGGTTTTCGGGCCGACCTGGTCGAGGCGCTGCGCGACCTGCCGAAGCTCTGCGAACACGTCCACCTTCCGCTCCAATCGGGCTCCGACCGGATCCTGAAGGCGATGCATCGCACCTACACTGCGGAGAAATATCTTCGGCTGGTCGAACAACTGCGCGCGACTCGGAACGACATTGCCCTAACGACGGACGTGATCGTCGGTTTCCCCGGGGAAACCGAGGAGGATTACGAAAAAACGCGCGCTCTGGTGGATCGCATCCAGTTCGATAACGCTTTCGTCTTTCGCTACTCACCGCGGAGCGACACGCCGGCGGCGGAAATGGCGCTACAGGTCCCGGAAGAGGTGAAGGATGCGCTCAACCAGGATCTGCTCACGGTGGTGGACGCGGCCGCGAAGGAAGCGGGCGCGCGACTCGTTGGGCGCGACGTTGAAATTCTCTGTGAAGGACCGAGCCGAACGAATCGGCAGCGCCTGACCGGCCGGACGCGCGGCAACAAGATCGTGGTTTTTGAAGGCGCGGAGGAGGACATCGGTCAGTTGCTCGAACTTCGGGTCACACACTCGACCGGCTTTAGCTTGTCGGGCCGGAAGATGAAGAACGCGGCCAGTTGTGATTTGCCGCCGATGGAAGAACTTCTGCCGCCCGTCGCGGCCACTTCATGATTTACTCCATCTCCCTGCACACCGCTGGATTGATCGCGGGCCTGGTGCTCGCGCTCCTCAGTCTTGGCGCTCTCTTTTTGCCGGCGCGAAATTTTCTCCCGCATTTTCCTCGCTCGCGCGTGGCCGGTGCGATCCTGCTTACGATCGACCTGATCTGGAGTATCTGGCTCCTGGCCACAATGGAGATGGGCGAATTCTCCAGTTTCCGCCGGCCGCTCCTGGTCATCCTGCCGGTGGGATTTTTTCTCGTCCTGCGTTTCGTGGATGAATTTCTCGCCGTCCGCGCGCTCGGCATTCTTTGTCTGCTCGCCGCTGAGCCGTTGCTCGACGCTGCCTTTCTGCGGCCGGAAATGAGCCGGTTGCTCCTGACGGTGCTGGCCTATTTGATGATCTTGGCGGGTTTGCTCTGGGTGACGATGCCCTACCTCCTGCGCGATCAAATCCAGTGGGGCACAAAGTCCGATAGCCGCTGGCGGCTGCTTTCCGGGTTTGGCTTCATCTTCGGCGCGTTCATCCTGGCGTGCGCGTTCATGTTTTACTAGCCGGCGCGATTAAACCTTGAGCCGCATCCTGGTGATTCGCGGTGGCGCGATCGGCGATTTCATTCTCACCCTGCCGGCGATCAAGTTGCTCAGGGAAGCGTTCCCGGCCGCACATCTCGAGATTCTCGGTTACAAACATATCGTCGCGCTCGCGCAGATGAGCGGCTACGCGGACGCAACCCGCTCGATCGAATACGGAGCGCTGGCCGGCTTCTTTGCGCGGGACGGCGAGCTCGCGCCGGACCTGGTCGAATACTTTGCCGGCTTTCAGCAGGTCATCAGTTATCTCTTCGATCCGGATCAAATCTTTGCCAACAACCTGAAGCGGGCCGGGGTGCGGAATTTCATCGCCGGTTCGCCAAAGGTGGGCGACCACGAACATGCCGCGCGGCACCTGGCGCGCCCGCTCGAGCGTCTCGGCCTTTATCTGGACGATCCCGCGTCGGTGATTGTGCCTAACGAAAAACGAGCGATCGACCCGACGCTGATTGCAATCCATGCCGGGAGCGGGAGCGCGGCAAAGAACTGGCCGTTGGAGCGGTTCATTGCGCTCGGGGTTGCCTTGCTCGAGGCGAGCGAGAAAACGCGGCTCCTCCTTGTCGGCGGGGAAGCGGACGCAGATCGCGTGGCGCGGCTGGCGGCCTCCTTACCCTCGAAGAAGGTGCGGCTGCTGAGCAACCGGCCGCTTCCCGAACTCGCCGCGGTCTTGCAGAATTGCGCCCTGTTCATCGGACACGACAGCGGAATCTCGCATCTCGCAGCGGCGGTTGGCGTTCCCTCTTTGCTTCTATTTGGTCCAACCGATCCGGCCATCTGGGCGCCCACTAACCGAGAGGTAAGTGTTTTGCGCTCACCCGACATGAACCTGTCGGGAATTGACGTTTCGCGTGTTCTCGAGACCGCCTACGAACTGATGCGCATCGGCATCAGGACATAGAGAAATGGGCTCTGGATCTTGATCACGCCCGGGCTCATCTCGTCGATCAGGTCGAGGAAAACTTCGTCCTCGGTCAGGTTGCGCAGCGGCGCCATGAGAAATTCCGGATTGAACGCGATGGAAAATTCGCGGCCTTTGTAAGCGACCGCTAAAGACTCCTTCGCTTCGCCGACTTCCGGCGTGTTCGCGGTGATATCGATGTTGTTCTTGGTGAAATTGAGTTTGATCGAGTTCGATTTGTCGCTCGCGAGGAGCGAAACGCGGCGCAGGGAATTGAGAAAAGTTTCGCGTTCAAGGGTGACGCGTTCCTTCATTTCGCCGGGAATGACCTGGCGATAGTTGGGATAATTTCCTTCGATCAATTTCGAAACGAGAAGGGTGTTGTTGAGATCGAACGCGATCTGACCGCTCGTGAGGCTGACCCGGACGTCGCCGTCGTCGGTCAGGAGACGTTGCAATTCCGTCACCGCCTTGGTCGGGACGATGATGTCGGCTTCGTGGCTACGCGGAAATTCCAGATCGATGTCGAGCATCGCGAGCCGCCGGCCGTCGGTCGCGACCAGGGTCAGTTTGTTATCCTTGAAGCTGAAGAGGACGCCGTTCAGGACGTAGCGCGTCTCGTCGGTGGAGATGGCGTAGGAAGTTTTGCGCAAGCCGTCGCGCAAATCTTTCTGCCGAATCGTCACCACCTTGGAATCGTCAAACTTCGGCAGCGGCGGAAACTCTTCCTCGGGTAGACCGAGGATTTTGAAAAAGCTTTGGCCGCTGCGGATGGAAGCGGCGTTCTTGCCGTCGACGTCGAACTGAATCTCGCTCGAGGGCAGTTCGCGAATAATGGTGAAGAGGCGCCGTGCCGGAAGCGTAGTCGCGCCTTCCTTTTCGATCGTCGCCTCAAAACTTCCGCGCACCCCGACGTCGAGATCGGTGGTCGTTAGGCGAACTTCACTTCCGTTCGTCTGCAGAAGAACGTTGGAGAGAATCGGCAGCGTGGTGCGGGTGCTGACGACGTTCTGGACCTGTTGCAGACATTCGAGAAGTTTTTCTTTCGAGACGCTAAATTTCATGAAGGCGGATAGGAATCGTTAAGATGTAAGGCTTCCGATTTTATCCGGCAACCGCAATCTCGTGGGGAGCTTAACGCTGCAGGGCACTGTCGATGAACGAAATCGTCTGCCGAATTTTGTCCTGCTCCTTCATCCGCTTCTTCACCTGCTTGCAGGCGTGGAGCACGGTGCCGTGATCGCGCCCGCCAAATGCCTCGCCGATTTCGTTCAGCGAAGCCTTCGTTAGTTCGCGGGCGAGATACATCGCGATCTGGCGTGGGAAAGCAATGTTGGCCGGACGACGTTTGCTCGTCATGTCGGCCAGGCGAACGTCGTAATGCTCAGCCACGCGCCGCTGGATCTGGTCGATCGTGACCGCGCGACGCGCTTCTTCCTGCAGAATGTCTTTCAGGAGATGCTCTACCACTTCGTTCGTCAGCTCCTTGCCGCTGAGAGACGCGAACGACGCCACCCGCATGAGCGCGCCTTCCAGCCGGCGGACATTGGTTTTGATCCGGGTGGCGAGGAAATCAAAAATCTCGTCCCGCAGTTTGATCTTAAGGGTGAAGGCTTTCTTGCGCAGAATCGCCATCCGCGTTTCGACATCGGGCGGCTGGAGCTCGGCGGTCAGGCCCCATTCGAAGCGAGAGACGAGCCGGTGCTCGAGGTTGGCGATTTCCGAAGCCGGGCGATCGCTCGAGAGGACTATCTGCTTATGCCCGTCGAAGAGGGTGTTGAAGGTGTGGAAAAATTCTTCCTGCGAACGTTCCTTGCCGCCGAGGAAATGAATGTCGTCGATCAGGAGGAGATCGGCCTGGCGATAACGCTTGCGGAATTTGACCAGGTTGTTGTGCTGGATCGCGTCGATGAATTCGTTGATGAAGAGCTCGCTCGAGAGGTACATGACGCGAGTGTTTTTCCCGCGGGCGCCGATGTATTGCCCGATCGACTGCATGAGGTGGGTTTTGCCGAGCCCGACCCCGCCATAGATGAAGAGCGGGTTGTAAGTTTTGGCCGGCGACTGCGCCACGGCGAGGCTGGCGGCGTGCGCGATCTCATTGTTAGGCCCGACCACGAACGATTCGAAAGTGTTGCGCGGGTTCAGGCCCGGCGTCTTGTTCGCGCGCGCCGCCGCGTTTTGCGCCCGGCTCGAAACCGCGGGCTCCGGTTCGGCCGCGTCGGCCGCGGCCGAAGTGTCGACCGCGCAGACAAACTTGACCGCGCGCGGCCCGCCCAGGACATCGGTGATGGAAGATTGCAAAGCGGGCATGTGATTACTTTCGATCCAGAACTGATAGATGTTGTTCGGGACCAAAAGCGTGATCGCTTCCGCGTTCGCGTTGGTTAGTTTTACGGCAGAAAACCAGCGCTTAAAAGTATCGGCGCTAACCTGGGGTTTGAGGGCAGTGGAAACCTTCGTCCACAACTGGGCACACTTCTCGTCCATGGCGACTTGTTAACAGCGTTAAATAAACGCGGAACCGGGCGAGAAAGGCGAGAAAAAGCCTCGCACGCGTCGCGAAAAGTCGAAGCAGATCGACCCAATTTGTTCGTTAGCACGAGGGAAAATTCGGCGTAAAAACTTTTTATACGAGGGAAAAACGGGCATTTTGTCGTGGGCGAGGATTCGCCGGCGGGTTGGGACCGCCGCCGGAACGCGGTCCTCAAAAAAGTTTCTTATTTGTTTCATGTTCGTAACTCCGGCTTCAGGCGTCCACCTTGTTCACATCTTGTTCACACCCGGTATCTGTCGCTCCCGGCCTGCGGCTTCAGATTAGAAATCGGCTGACCGCGTCACAAGAAAAAATAAGAACTTTATTTTGCGCAATCGCGCAAAAAAATCTTGACGCAAAATCATCTCTGACATCTGCCCCTTTTCTGCTGGGAGACGATTTTTTTGACGGTTCGATATTTCGTTAGGCTGCGGTTTGGGATGGAAGCTGACGGGCTCCATTCGCGGTGGCTCGGGGAAATAGCAAGTTGCGCGAAAAGGGTCGCGCCGACCGCGATTTGCCCGAAATTCGGGAACGGAAAGCGCATGAGACAGATCAGAAAACAACGGCCCAACCCGCTCGGAGCACTGGCGATCGCGATCACTTTCGCCTCGCTCTTCCTTGGCGGCTGCCAAATGGTGCCGCCGGTTTCGCCGACTGTGACGCATGTCGTGCTGATGTGGTTGAAACACCCGGAGCGGGCCGGCGGTCGCGCGCAGCTCATCCGGGCCGCGCGTTCTCTGCGCATCATCCCCGGCGTGCTGCGGGTCCAGGCTGGCGGCGTCATGCCTCTGATCTCCCCGCCGCCGCGGCAGGACTTCGATCTCGGGATGATGATTACATTTCGCGATCGCGCCGCCCTCCGCGGCTATGAAAAAGATCCGCGGCACCTCGAGGCGATGCGACGCTATCTGCAGCCGCTTGTGCGGCACTACGAAGTCTACAATCTTTCTGGTCGTTAGGCGTAATGCGTTTCCTTTCTGCGGCTCTGCTCGCTCTTTTTCTGCCGGTCTGCTCATCCTTCGCGGATGAGATTCCGCCCCCCTTCGGGTTTCGCTGGACCGACACCGCCGCCCGGGTGGAGAAGGTGCTAAAGGGTGCGAAGGCCAAAACCGTCGGGAAAGAAAAAAACAGCGGAGGGGATATCTGGACAGTCGAGGGCCTGATTCACCCCGGCTTGAAAAGGACGCTTTTTACCTTCAAGGACGGCGGCCTGACTCAGATTGAATTGCAGTACGAATATCCGGGTTGGACCTTGGAACATTACAACAACCGGATGGGCGAGATCCGGCGGTACTTTGATGGCAAGTACGGGACAGGGCGTTTGATCTCGCGCTCGCGCGACAACGACACGGATGTGATCCAGACCCTGGTCGGCTACCAGTGGGTGGTGGGGAAATCAGCGCTCGAACTCTTCTATTTTTCCGCGCAGAAAGAGCCCAACGTCTACCGCAACATCACGGTGACGTATAAGGCATTGTAGACACTTCGCTCTGCGAAGCGCGGGGATAGGCGACTATTCCCAGATCGACATCGACACCCGCGTCTCCCAGAGGGAGACGTCTACAACGCATTTTCTTTTTGCATCCGCTTCAGCCGGCTGCGCAATGCCACCTTGGTCGCGGCGCTCATCCGGTCGATGAAGAGAATGCCATTGAGGTGATCCACTTCGTGCTGCAAGGCGCGCGCCAGTAAACCGCTCGCTTCGATCTCCAGCGGCTCGCCCTCGAGTGATTTCGCGCGCAAGACGATGGAGACCGCGCGGCGGATATCGCCGGTGATTTCTGGAAAGCTGAGGCAGCCTTCGAGTCCCACCGCCGTTTCTTCTCCCAGATCGAGCTCCGGATTCACAAGAATCAGCGGCATGGAAGATTTCGGATCCACCTCGGAACCGTTGAGCGTCAGCGTGCTTTCCTGGTCCTCGGCCTCGGCGACGTCGATGACGGTTAATTGCAGGGCTTCGCCAACCTGCTGCGCAGCCAGGCCGACGCCGTTGGCCTCGTGCATCGTCTCGATCATGTTCGCGGCTAGTTCTCGGATCTGATCGTCGATTTCTTCGATCCGCTTGCCTTTCGCGCGCAGGACCGGGTCGCCATATCGAACGATCGGCAGATTCATTTCGCCGAGGGCTGGGTAAAGGCCGGAAGATTTTTTATCCCGGCGAGCTTCAACGCGTCCATCACTTTGATGATGATCCCGAAGGAAGATTTCTCATCCGCTTTCAAGACCAGCGTGCTCTTGCGCGCCGGGGGCAGGTCTTCGATCGCGGTTTGGAGGTCTTCGACGGCGATCGCCTTGCCATCGAGCTTGAGCGCGTCTTTCGCATCCACACTCACAACCGCGTGCTCGAGCTCAGCTGGTTTCGCACTCGAGGTTTTCGATTCCGGCAGATTGATCTGCACTTCGGGCTGATCCTTTTTGAAAGTGGTCGAGACGACAAAAAAGATGAGCAGAATGGTCAGGATATCGACCAGGGAGACAATGATGATCGAGGGAGCGCGTCGTTTCCGAACGGCAAACTTCATGGCAGCGAATCGGGCAGGCTCGTCAGGTTAACGGGGTCGGGGCGTGCGCCATGGAAGGTGTCGGGACCGAGGACGTGACCCGCTGCGACATTCCTTCCGGGATGCGGCCGTAATAACATTTGCTGATCAATTCCACGACCAGCGTTTCCATTTCGACCGACATGACCTCGACCTTCTTCGAGAAATAACTGAACGCGATCAGGGTCGGGACCGCGATCGACAATCCGAAAACGGTGGCGTTGAGTGCTTCCGCGATGCCGTTCGCGATTGCCTTGGTGTCGGCCGCGCCGGTGCCGAGGCCGAGATGCGAAAAAACGTGGACCAGGCCGGAGACGGCGCCGATCAGGCCTAACAATGGCGCGATGCCGGTGATGATCTCGAGCACGATCAGGCCCTTCTCGAGGGTGACCATTTCGTGCCGGGCGCGCGTTTCGACCGCCTCGATATTTTCCGAACGCGGCGCGCGCAGGTGTTGGAGCGCGACCCGGGCGATGCGGGCGAGCGAAGAATTATCTTCGCGCACGATGCGGGTGAGACGCTCCGGGTTCCCGCCAGGCGAAAGCCGCTCGATCTCGCTCTCGATCACGAGCGGGAGCACGTTTCTCCGCCGCAACGCCATCGTGCGCAGGATGATGACGGTCAGGGCCACGATCGAGCAGATGAGGAGCGGCCACATGAAAAGGCCGCCCCGGAGGAGGAAGTCGACGACGGATTGGAGCGGGTTGGTGGCCTCAGCGAGGAAAATTGCGGTCATCGGTTCGCGAAAATCGTGAATGATTCCTCCATTGTAAAGCGGCCATCGGGGAGGGTGGCGAGGATGTCCTCGGGAATGGGGGGCAGTTTCGTTTCCTGGATCGAACGCAGCGCGACACTGGCGGAAGCTTCGTTCGCGGTGTTTTCCGTCACCCGCAGTTTACCGACGCTTCCGTCCGGCATGATCTCGAACGTGACTGAAGTCGTGCCAATGCTGACGAGATCGCTTTTCGCTTTCACATAATAGTACCAGCGCGATCCGACCGCGTCCTCTAGCAGCTTCCGGTAACGCCCCAGCGGTGTGCCAACGGCATTGACCGCTGAACGGCCACGATTATTGATCCCGCCGCGGATCAGCGTCTTCTGCTGAAAATCGCGATAGGCGGAAGCGGGTTTCGCCGGCGTGACGGTCGGTTCTGGCGTCGGGGTCGGGGTTTCTGTCGGTATGGGAATTTCTGTTTTCTCCTCGGTTTCCGGTGGCGAGGGAACCGGCGTGGGGGTCTGGGTCAGGAGAGCCAACTGGTCGGGCGCGGGCGTGGACGCGACTGGCGTGGCGGTCTCGTTAGGCGTGGGCGAGGCTGTCGGCTCGGCCGTTGGCTTTGGAGTCGGTTGCGGGGTCGGCTGGGGTGCGGCCCCGGCGCTGGCGAAGGAATTTTCGTGTTCCTCCAAGTCCATGAAAGGGCGATCCTTGCCGTCTTGGCCGGGCAATTGGCTGTCGGTCGTCGCCGCTTTCTCTGCCGCTGCGACGGAGTCTTCGTTCGCCTCAAAAGTTTTTTCGGTTGGCTTGACCGGAGATTTGCGCGCCGGGTCGACCGTCGTCATCGGCGCATTTTTCGGGATCAGCGGCGGCGGGGTCGGTGTCGATTCCTGGATAATGGTCAGCTGCGGCACCTGCGGTTCCTCGATCACAACCTCCTGCCGGCTGCCGCCAAACGCCGCGAGCGAGAGCCCGACCAACAGGTGCAGCACGACGGAGGCGAGCACTGCCCACCAGACTTTGCGTCGATCTCGATTTGGTTCCGTCATGGGATTTCCGCCGCGTAAGAATTCGTCGCGCCCGCAGCGGCGCGGGAGTGGACAGCGGATGATCTTCTTAACGGCAAAATTATCTCACCTCGACCGGGCTGACAACCGGCGCGGGGTGGTCTTGCGGGCGTGATGGAAAAGGTATTGCTGGGCGTAACCGCCGTGCGGACCGAAATGTTGCGCGGCAAAGTCGCGCAGTTTGCTCGCCGTCATCTTGCGCCGGCGCGGGAAATACTTCTGCAGCAGGACGCGCTCGACCCAGACGTCGATCGGAAAAGCGCGCAGGCGTTCGTAGGCAAAAAGCATGACGCAATTGGCCACCTTGGCCCCAACCCCCGGGAGCGCGCAAAGCGCGGCACGCAATTCGTCGTCCGGGAGTTCGGCCAGTTGTTCGAGATCGACCTGGCCGGCGGCGATTAATTGCGCAGTGGCGAGGAGATTTATTGCCCGATAACCGAGCGCGCACGCGCGCAGATCTTTTTCGCTTAAGGCAGCGATCCGCGCCGGGGCCGGGTAAACATGAACCACTTGTTTGCCTAACGACTTCGCCTCCCCAAAACGCTCCCGCAGGGTCTGCGAAATCTGGCGAATGTGCGCCACCTGTTTCATCGAGGAAGTGATGAAGCTGGCGAGACATTCCCAGCGCGGCTGGCGGATGATGCGCAACCCGCGGCAGAACTGTGCCGCGCCTTCCATCGCCGGATCGCGCGGGAACGAAGCGCAAATATCCGAAAGCGGGTGATCGAGGGCAAAGTAGCGCGCCACGACTGCGGGGAGCGCACCGCGAAATTCCAGTGCGTCCCGCCGCTGCTCGACGTAAACCGCGCGCTCCCCGATGGCCCCAAGAAACCCCGCCCCTGCCGGATTCCAATGAAAGGTCTGTCCCGAGTCGAGAGTGAGCGCGAGATCGAAATCGGGCGCCGGGATTTGCATGGCGGACGATACGTTAGGCCGGCCCGCTGCAAAAATTCTTTGCGCTCCGCGCGAATTCTGGCAGCAAACAAACCGTGGATGCCCACCTCCTGATCGATACCATCGTCCTCCTCACCTATTTCTTCGGGATCGTCGCGCTCGGTCTTTGGGCCGGCCGGCGGAACAAGAACCTGCAGGACTTCTCGTTAGGCTCGCGTTCCATCCCGTGGTGGGCCGTCCTCGCCTCGATCGTCGCAGCCGAAACCAGCGCCGCCACTTTCCTCGGCACCCCGGCGGAAGGATTCAAGACCCGCGGCTATTTCTACGGCCAGCTCGTTATCGGCACCATCCTGGCCCGCGTCATCATCGCCTTCACTTTCATCAAGCCCTACTACGATTACCGGGTGCAGAGCGTTTACGAATTTCTCACCGTCCGCTTCGGCACGATGACGAAAAACATGGCCAGCGGCATCTTCCTTTTCACCCGCGTGCTCGGCATCGGGGTTCGACTTTATCTCGGCGGCGCGATCATGGTCGTGATCTGGCGTTACCTCTTTCCGAGTCTGCCGATCACGCTCAACACCTACATCTGGGGCATTATTTTCGTCACGGTGATCACGACGGTTTACACCGCGGTCGGCGGGATCAAGGCGGTCGTCTGGACCGATCTCATCCAGGCGATATTAATGTTTAGCTCGGTTATTTTTGCCATCTTCCTCCTCCTGCGCAACATCCCGGGCGGCTTCGAGACCGTGAAACAAAATCTCGGCGGCCTCGGCAACGTGAAAATTTTCCAGACCGGCTGGGACACGAACCTTGCTTTCGGCCCAGCCTTGAAGGCGATGATGGAGGAACCGTACACGCTCTTCGCTGCTTTCATCGGCTCGACCATGCTGACGATGGCGACCCATGGGACCGACCAGGACATGGTGCAGCGGATGTTGACCGCGCCCGATTATCGCAAGTCGCAACTCTCGCTCATTCTCAGCGGCCTGGCAGACATCCCGATCGCGGGCGCATTTCTCACCGTGGGGATTTTGCTTTCAGTTTATTACGCGGTCGTGCCTGACCCGGGCATGCCGGCGGCCGACAACGAAATTTTCGGCTACTACATTGTGCACCAGATGCCGGTCGGGTTTCGCGGCCTGATTATCGCCGGGGTGTTCGCGACCATGATGGGCTCGACTTCGGCCGCGCTGAACGCGCTTGCGACCAGTTTCACGAAGGATTTCTACCTGCCATATTTCAATCGCAACGCGACCGACCGGCAGGCGATTCGCGCCGCCCGCATCGCTACCGCGGTCTTTGGCGTCCTGATGATCATCGTCGCGGCGATGGCGGCGAACGCGGTTCTGCAGGATGCAAAACTGACGATCATCCCGATCGCGATCGGCATTCTTGGTTACACCTACGGCGCCCTCCTCGCGGTCTTCCTCCTCGGCATGCTGACCCGCGGCCGCGGACGTGACGGGGTGAATGTCATCGCCATGATCGCCGGCATCATGTCGGTCCTGGTGTTGTGCAAAGTGAAGCTGCCGGCGTTTGATTTTGGCGCGCTGTTGCACGGCAGTTTCAAACACGCCGAATGGAACTTCGGCTGGTTCATGCCCGAGTGGTGGCCGGCAATTTCCTGGCCCTGGTTTGTTTTCGTTGGCTGTGTCGTGACGCTTGCGATCAGCGCCCTCTTCCCAACCCCGGCGAGCCAGATCGCCGCCGCAGTAGCGCACGTGCGCAACGAGCCGCGGGTGTAGCAGATTCATTCCTTTCCTGCTTTCCTAATTCATCTTTCCCCTAACTCGTGGACGCGCCGGCCCAATTCCTAAATCTCCTCCGCGCCCCGGACCCCGTCCTCGCCCTCGCCCCGATGCAGGATGTGACCGACCTGCGTTTCATGCGACTGATCAGCGGCTACGGGGACGCCGACGTCTATTTCACCGAATACTTCCGCGTCCTGCCCGATTCCCGGC
This sequence comes from Chthoniobacterales bacterium, assembly GCA_046593335.1. Lineage (GTDB taxonomy): Bacteria > Verrucomicrobiota > Verrucomicrobiia > Chthoniobacterales > UBA10450 > Palsa-1392. Next base: position 45,405 of record JBKJNW010000214.1, read on the forward strand.
TCGATCGCGTCATCCTCGCCTCCATCACCCAAAACCCGACCGACCGTCCGGTCATCGCGCAGATGATCGGGAACGACATCGCGGCGCTGGTGCGCACCGCGCGCGAATTGCAGCAGCATCCCGTGGCCGCGATCGACCTCAACCTCGGCTGTCCCGTCCCGGTCGTGTATCGCAAATGCGCCGGGGGCGGCCTCCTGCGCGACCCCCAGCGCATCGATGAAATCCTCGGCGCCCTGCGGGCCGCGATCGATATCCCGTTCACGGTCAAAACGCGCATCGGCTTCGACGAGGCCGACCGTTTTGATGCCGAACTGCTGCCGATTTTCGCGCGCCATTCGCTCGACCTCCTCACCATCCACGCCCGCACCGTCAAAGAAATGTATCGCAGCGCGCCGCGTTACGACTTCATCGCGCGCGCGGTCGCTGCGCTGTCATGTCCCGTGCTCGCGAACGGCAACATTTATTCCGCCGACAAGGCCGACGAAGTCCTTGCCCTCACGAATGCGCGCGGGCTCATGATCGGCCGCGGCGTCATCCGCAATCCCTGGCTTTTTCGCCAGATCCGAGAAAAGCGCCGCGGCGTCGCGATCTTTCGTCCGACCGGCCGTGACGTCCTCGCCTACATCCACACCCTCTACGAAGCGGTCAGCACCCCCGAACTGCCCGAGCGCAGCCAGGTCAATCACATGAAGAAATTCCTGAACTTCATCGGCCTCGGCGTCGAGCCAACGGGCGACTTCCTGCATCGCATCCGGCGCACCACCACCCGCGCCGATCTCTTCGCGCACTGCCGCGAGTTTCTCGAGCATGACGATCCGATGCCGCTCGAGCCCTTTGCGGTGCCGTTGAAATTCACCGACGTGATGGCCGGCGCGACGCGCTAAAGAGCGGAGTATTCCGCTTTTTTCCGTTCGACGAGAAGGTTTGGCAGGCGCAACCTTGCCGATGCAAAATGGGGAGGCCGGTAATGCGGAGGATCTCACGGAGGCGACGGACTTGGAGAAGGCTGACGTCGAGTTGGGCAAAGAGATGGGCAAACGACGGCATCACCCCGCGGTCAAGGCGGCCTCGAAGTTTGGCAAGCTCGGTGACCAGGGGCCGCTCTATGCGCTTTCGGCCGGGCTGCTCGCGATTGGCATCGTGACCCGCAACCGCCGGCTTACCGGTAGCGCCCTCAGCATGGGCGGCGCGATCGCGCTGGCGGACCGCGCGAAGTGCGGGGTGAAAGCGATCGTGCACCGCACGAGGCCGAACGTGCTGATGGAAAAGGGCCGTTACAAAAGCGGCGCGGGCGGGTCCGAAGACAAGGAAGAACAATCTTTCCCGTCCGGTCACACCGCCGGCAGCGTGGCGGTGGCGCGGGCGCTCTCGCGGCATTATCCGGCGGCCGGCGCCGGAGCCGGAGTGGCGGCGCTCGTCGTCGGGTTGAGCCGCGTCGCCAAAGGCTCACACTGGCCGCTCGACATCGTGGCCGGCGCGATCATCGGTTTCGCCTCGGAAGCGGTCGCGACCAACATGATCGAACAGGGACTAAAGATCGCCGAGAAGCAGACCACTTTCGGTTATCTGCCGATAATGCGGCCGTCGGAAGCCAATTGGAGACGGCGGGCGCTGGACGCGCTCCGGTTTCGTTAGTCCCGGCGATTATTAAAGGGATGCGAATCGTCGTTGGGTAGCGATAGAATTATCCATCGCTCGCCTGGACCGCGTTGTAGATTCTTCTTCCCTTACAGCGTCGGCTTTTTTTCTTCGGCCAGCCGGATCCCGAGTTCGCGCAGCTGCTTGAGATCGACGTCGCTCGGGGATTGCGACATGAGGTCCTGGCCGCGGTTGTTTTTCGGGAAGGCCATGACGTCGCGGATGGAGTGTTCGCCGCAGATGAGCATGACGAGCCGGTCGAGCCCGAGCGCGATCCCGCCATGGGGCGGGGCGCCGAGCCGGAAGGCGCGGAGGAGATGGCCAAACATGCTTTGCTGCTGCTCCTCGGTCACGCCGAGGACGGAGAACATCTTCGCCTGCAGATCGGGCTCGTGGATACGGATGCTGCCGCCGCCGATCTCGACGCCGTTGAGAACCACGTCATAAGCTTCGGCGCGCATTTCGCCGTAGCGCTTCTCTTCGAGCAACCCGAGGTCGTCAGCGTGCGGGCGGGTGAAGGGATGATGGACCGCGTTCCATTTATCTTCCGCGGGATCGTGTTGCAGGAGCGGAAAATCGGTCACCCAGAGAAAGTCGAGTTCCTCGGAGCCCTTCGTTAGGCTCTGGATCTCGGCGACCCGCAGCCGGATGCGGCCAAGCACTTCGGTCGCAATCTCCCATTTATCGGAGCCGAAGAAAACGAGGTCGCCTTCCTCGAGCGCGAGCTTGCTCTGGAGCGCGCTTTTTTCCGCCTCGGTGAAGAATTTCACGATGGGCGATTTCCATTCGCCGTTTTCGATCTTGATTGAGGCAAGGCCCTTGGCCCCAAAGTTTTTCGCGATCGCCGTCATCTCGTCGGCCTGGCCGATGGTGATGCCGGCAAAGCCTTTGGCGTTGATCGCCTTCACCACGCCACCGCTGTCGATCACGCTGCGAAAAACCTTGAAGTTGCTTTCGCGGAATTCGTCGGTGAAATCGACCAGCTGCATGCCGAAACGGCGGTCGGGCTTGTCGCTCCCAAAGGTGCCGACCGCTTCGCGATAGGTCATCCGCGGGAAAGGCGTCGGGATGTCGATGCCGCGCGCGGCCTTGAAAACCGAGGCCAGCATCCCTTCGGTAAGGGTGTAGATATCCTCCGGCCTAACGAACGAGGCTTCGATGTCGATCTGGGTGAATTCCGGCTGGCGATCGGCCCGCAGGTCTTCGTCGCGAAAACATTTAGCGATCTGAAAATATTTCTCGATCCCGCCGACCATGAGGAGCTGCTTGTATTGCTGCGGCGCCTGCGGCAGGGCGTAAAATTTGCCCGGCATGATCCGGCTCGGGACGAGGAAATCGCGCGCGCCTTCCGGCGTGCTCTTCGACAAAATCGGCGTCTCGATTTCGAGGAAACCCTGTCCGTCGAGATAATCGCGGGTCGCCTTCGTGACCCGGTGGCGGATGCGCAGGTTGCGGGTCAGCTGCGGACGGCGCAGATCGAAATAGCGATAAGCGGAGCGCAGGTCTTCGTTGATGTTCTCCGCGTCGAGCGGGAAGGGGAGGACGTCGGCGCGATTCAGGATCGTTAGGCGCGCGGGCAGGACCTCGATCTCGCCAGTCGGTAATTTGGGATTGATCGTGCCGGTGAGGCGCGGGGCGACGCGGCCTTCGACTTGAATGACGTCTTCATCTTTCAGGTGATGGGCCGCCTTCGCGACATCGGCATTTTCTTCCGGCCGAAAGACGACCTGGGTGAGGCCTTCGCGATCGCGCAGGTCGATAAAAATGACGCCGCCGTGGTCGCGCCGGGAATGGACCCAGCCGGCGAGTTTGACCTGCTGGCCGATGTCGGCGGCGCGGAGGGCGTTGCAGTGATGTGTGCGATACATGTGGCGAGCCGTCAGTTTGGGCGATGGGAAAAAAGTCGCAAGTTGGTTGTGCTCGGGCGCTGCGCGCATTGCATCCGGCGGGCCGCCGGATGCGACAGGCCAGCGGCCTGTGCTCCCCGGATCTAGGGCTGCGCTTTTAAACGCTCCAGGAGTTGGTCGTGCGGGACGAGCACTTCTTCGCGGGTGGCGAGCGTTTTCATCTTCACGTTGGGCCATTCGTCGCCGTAGAGGAGGGTAACGCGCGCGCCCATTGCTTCCGCGGTTTGGAATTGTTTCCCGACCTTGGCCGGAGCGAGCGGAAAATCGACCCGCAGGCCGGCGTCGCGCAGTTGTTGTAGATGGCGAAACGCATCCGGCCGCCGTTCTTCCTTGGCGATGATGAGATAGAGATCGAGCGCGCTTTGCCGGCTCGCGATGTCGGCTAGCCGTGCGAAAACGGCCGGTGTTTCCTTGATTAATTCGCCGAGGACGACGTCGCCCATGGCGAAACCAACGGCCGGGAGAGCGACCGCGCCGTCACTTAGTTGGGCGATCAGATTATCGTAGCGGCCGCCGCCCGCAATCGCGCGGAGTTTGCCGGCGCGATCGAAAACTTCGAAGACGACGCCGGTGTAGTAGGCCAAGCCGCGCACGATCGAGAGATCGACTTTGACGAAATCGGCCAGGCCGCGCGTTGCAAGCTGCGCCACAAGTTGCTCGAGTTTTTCGCTTCGCCCGCCGCCGTCGAGCACCTCAAAGATGGGAGCGGCGAGATCGCCCAGTCGCTCCGCCGTTTTTTCGCGCGGCTCGCGTTCGCTCTTGTCGATGACCTGGAGAAGTTCGCTCCAGCGCTCTTCCGGGACCCCGTGCGCGCGGAGAAGATCGGTCCAAAAAAGGCGGTCGCTCAGCCTAACGACGACATCGTCGGCCGTGAAACCAAAACCGCGCAGGAGATCGATCGCGAGCGCGACTATTTCCACATCGGCCGCGGGGGAGGCGTCGCCGATCAGGTCGCAATTGAGCTGGTAATGTTCGCGCAGCCGGCCGCGCTGCTGTTTCTCGTAACGGAAACATTGCGGGATGGAGAACCACTTCAGCGGCTTACGAAATTCCCGTTCATGCGCGGCCACGACGCGGGCCAGGCTGGGCGTGAGTTCCGGGCGCAGCGCGACTTCGCGTTCGCCTTTGTCGGTGAAATTGAAAAGCTGGGCGACGATCTCGGGGCCGCTTTTTTTTGTGTAAAGCTCAGTCGGCTCGAGGACGGGCGCATCCCATTCGACAAAGCCGTAACCGCGGCAGACCTCGCGCCAGCGGGCAAAGATGGCGTTGCGGAAGGCGCAGTCGTCGGGCAAAAAGTCGCGAAAACCGGGAAGTGGTTGCATGAGAATTTAGGCGCGCCCGAAGCGGCCAAGGCAACCGCGTATCTGGTCCTTTACGAATTGGGTCTGAATAAACAACGGCTGGGACGAGTCGGAGACAAGCACGACGGAGATCATCCGTTCAACCAAACCAAAGGACAAATATGAAACAAAACACATTCACGAAATTATTCGCCGCCGGAGCCGTCTGCGCCCTCACCCTGGGCACTGCCCTGGCGCAAACCTCCACCACCGTGACCACGGACCCCAACGCCGGTGTCAGCACGGGGACTTCGGTCACCACCGGCACGACGACCGGCAGCACCAGTGCGACCACGAGCACGATGGACGGCACAGGCACGATCACGACCTACTCGCCGGGATCGGACTACATCATGTTCCGCTCGGAAACGAGCGCGGAGCCGGTCAAGTATTACTACAGCAAAAGCACCACCGTGGTCGACCCGACGGGTGCCACGGTTGAGATGTCGATGCTGAAGCCCGACATGCCGGTTCGTTACACCTACACCAAGGAAGGTGATCGCATGGTCATCACGAAGGTGACCTTGGAAAAGCCGATCTCTTACTACAAGAAAGAGACGACCACGACGACGACCACGACTCCCTAACGAGTCGGTAAATCGTCAGCGATAATCTGAAGCGCCCGCGGACCGTGTGTCCGCGGGCGTTTTCTTTTCACGGAGGGGGCCTGGTAGGGCGAGACTCCGTCGAGCCATGGGAAAATAATCAGTGGGGAAGGCGAGCCCAACCTCCAGGCTCGACGGAGTCTCGCCCTACCGATTCGTCGGCGGGGAGCCAATCACGAGCGAGCGCCGCCTTAATCGCCGTAGCCCTTGGGGAATTTCTGGTGCCAGCGCCAGGCGCTCTCGATGATGGCGCGGATGCTTTCGAACTGCGGCTTCCAGCCGAGCTCGCGTTTGATTTTTTCGGAGGCGGCGATGAGCCGCGGCGGATCGCCCGGCCGGCGCGGTTTCTCGACCACGGGGATGTCCTTGCCCGTGACCGCGCGGCAAACGTCGATTACTTCCCGCACGCTGGCGCCGCCGCCGGTGCCGAGATTGTAGAATGCGCTCTCCTTCGCGCCGAGGGCGAGGATGTGGGCGCGGGAGAGGTCGAGGATGTGAATGTAATCGCGGATGCAGGTGCCATCCGGCGTTTCGTAATCGGTCCCGTAAATTTCGACCTGCGGCTTCTGGCCAAGCGCGACCTTGAGCACATTCGGAATGAGGTGGGTCTCGCAGCGATGATCTTCCCCAAATTTCGCCGTCGCCCCGGCGGCATTGAAGTAACGCAGAGCGACAAACTTGAGCCCGTGGATTTCGTCGTACCAGCGCAGAACCTTTTCGAACATGAGCTTGGATTCCCCGTAGGGGTTAATCGGCCGCTGCGGGAGCGTCTCGTCGATCGGTATCCGGTCGGGCGGGCCGAAGGTGGCGCAGGTAGAGGAGAACACGAAGCGGCGCACATCGGCCTCGAGCATGGCGTCGAGCAGATTGATCCCGGCGCCGACGTTGTTCCGGAAATATTTCGAGGGATTTTCCATCGATTCGCCGACGAGCGCGTTGGCGGCGAAATGCATAACCGCGTCGGGTTTCGTTTCCTGCAGGGCGCGGCTGATTTCCTCCCGCCGCGCCAGATCGCCGCCGATAAAGGCCGCCCGCTCGTCGATCGCGAGGCGATGGCCTTCGGTTAGATTATCGAAAACGATGACCTCATGGCCTTCGTCGAGCAGGAGCTCCACGCAGATGCTTCCGATGTAGCCGGCCCCGCCCGCGACGAAGATTTTCATCCGCCGACTGTGCGGCCTCCCTCGCCGCTGTCAAAAGAAAGTCCGGCTAGAACTGTCGAAGATTCGAGGTGCGATCCTCCGCGCGGTCCTTGGAAAGGGCGAGGATCATTTGGCGCACCCGGCGGTTGCCTCTGCGCGGGGCGAGCACTTGCAGGCTTTTCTCGGCCGAGCCCCATTCGATGACGTCAATGTCGACCTTGCGCACGCCCCACTTGTTCATGGCGAGGCGATTGGTTTTATAAAGATCGATCGTGCCGGTGCCGATCAAGGCGCTGCCATAATCGTCGATCTGGAAAACCTCGTCGGTGTCGACGATCCGGAATTTCGTCCCGAGCGGCCAGCGCGACCAATCGGCGGCGGCGCTTTTGACATTCTTGCCGGAAAGCTTCGTCCCGATGGCGTTGCGGCTGCCGCCCTGCTCAGTGTGGGTGTAGGCAGTCGTGCGCACCTTGCTGATGCGGCGGGTGTGGCTGCTGCTGCTGGCGGTAGTCGCCGGGTGCTGCGTGGCGCAACTCGCGGTAAGCAGAGCCAGTGCACCCACTAAGGTAAGTCTCAGTGTGGTCGTCATTTGGCTGAAGTCGCCTGCTTACCGGTTGAAGGGGGCGATGGCAAGCGATAATTTCCGCGGTCGCCTATGCCCAACCCTGCCGCCAGTCGCGTCGCCATCACGCCGCATGTCCTCCTCGACGGCCGCCTCGCGCTCTTTCATACCGCGGAACGCTGGCTGGCAGTGGCGGATTTGCACTTCGGCTACGAGCTGAGCCAGCGCGCGGCCGGCCGCCTCATGCCGCTCTGGGGCATGACTTCAGTCGAGGACAGATTGATGGAGCTTCTGCTGGAATATCAACCGCGCCAGCTGCTCATCGTGGGTGACCTCGTGCACGACAAAGCTTCCACTACCGCCGCCCAAGGGCTGCTCAGCCGCCTGCGCGAACACAGTGAAGTGATCGCTCTCGCCGGAAACCACGACCGACATGTCGGACGCGCGATCGAGTTCGCGCCGCGCTGGGAAACGCCGGACTTCGTTTTTCAACATGGCCATTGTGAGCCCGAGGAGACCGATCGTATTTGCATCATTGGGCATCATCATCCGGCCGCGAGCATCACCGACGGAGCCGGGTTGCGGCTCAAATTTCCGGCTTTTATCCAACAGGAAAACGCGCCTCTGCGGCGCTGGATTCTCCCAGCTTTTTCACCCTGGGCCGGCGGGGTGACCTGGCCCGACGATGGGGAAAGCCGGATCTGGCTTTGCTCGCCGCGACGGGTCCTGCGGGTGGACGGAAATCAGGCCGCCGCTTAGGCGCTGGCCAGTTCCGTGGTGCAATGCGGGCAGCGTGTGGCCTTGATCGGGATGGTCATCACGCAAGCGGGACAATCCTTCGAATCCGCCGGCGCACCCGGGGCGGGTTTCTTCATCTTGTTGACCGCTTTCACGATCATGAAGATACACAACGCCACGATCAGAAAGTTCACGACCAGGGTCGCGAAAATGCCGTAGTTCCAGGTGATGGCGCCTGCCTTGGCAGCCTCAGCTGCGGTCGCGAAAGTACCGCCCGTCGGCGCTTGTTTCAGGATCATGAATTGGTTGGAAAAATCCAATCCGCCGGTCAGCAGACCGATTGGGGGCATGATGATGTCTTTGACTAAAGATGCGATCACAGCACCGAAGGCGGCGCCAATAATGACACCGACTGCGAGGTCAATCGCATTACCTTTAATTGCGAACTCTTTGAATTCTTTCCACATAGTGCGGCGTGTCTAGGGGGCGACGACCACGTTCACAAGCTTTTTCTTGATCACGACAATCTTTTTAACCTGCTTATCCTGAACGAATTCTTGGACGCGTGGATTGCTGAGCGCGATCTTTTCCAGGTCCTCGTCCGTAGCGGTAATCGCAACCGTAATCCGGTCCCGCACTTTGCCGTTTACTTGCAATGCGATCTCGACCTCGTCTTCGACCAGGAAGGCCTCTTCGTAGACTGGCCACGGATGTTTCGTAATCTCGATCGGCTCGACCGGGAATTTTCGTGAGATTGTTTCCCAGAGCTCGGAGGTGAGGTGGGGTGCAAAGGGATTGAGCACCAGCAGCAGGCTGCACAACGCAGTCACCGGGACCGCCTCGACCGTGGTGAAGGCGTTCACAAAGATCATCATCTGCGCGATCGCGGTGTTGAACGAAAGTGCCTCGATGTCCTCGCCGACTTTTTTGATGGTGGCATGAATGACTTTTAGTTGGGCGCGCGTCGGCTCGATCTGCTGGACGGAATCCGAGAGCTCCCATTCGCCGGCCTGATTTTCCTCCATCACGAGCCGCCAGACCCGGGCAAGGAAACGCGAGACGCCTTCGACCCCAGTCATGCTCCACGGCTTCATCTGCTCGAGCGGGCCCATGAACATCTCGTAACAACGGAAGGCGTCGGCGCCGTATTCCGCGATGACGTCGAGCGGATCGATCACGTTGCCCCAGCGCTTCGACATCTTGCGGCCATCTTCACCGAGGATCATCCCCTGGTTGACCAGGCGGTGGAAGGGTTCCGTGGTCGAGAGGTGGCCAAGGTCGAAGAGAACTTTTTGCCAAAAGCGGGCGTACAGGAGGTGGAGAACGGCGTGCTCGGTGCCGCCGACATAGAGGTCGACGTTCATCCAATAACGTTCCGCTTCTTCTCCCACGAAACGCCCGGGGTTGCCCGGATCGCAAAAGCGCAGGTAATACCAACAGGAGCCGGCCCACTGCGGCATCGTGTTCAACTCGCGCGTCGCCGCTTCGGAATAACGCACCCATTCTTTCGCCCGCGCCAGCGGCGGTTCGCCGGTGCCGGTCGGCTTGAAATCATCCAGCGGTGGCGGGACCAGCGGCAGCTCGGATTCGGGGATTGCTTCGTGTTTGCCCTCGCGCCAGATGATCGGGAACGGCTCGCCCCAATAGCGCTGACGAGAAAACAGCCAATCGCGCAATTTGTAATTGATCGTTGCGCGCCCAAGGCCCTGCTCGACCAGCCAAGCGGTGATCTTGCGTTTTGCTTCCTCCGTTGGCAGGCCATCGATCAGCGGAGAATTGACCGCGTAACCATCGGCCACGGTCGCAACCAGAGGCGGCAGAGAACACGGGACTTCGCCCGCAGTGCCGCGCGGTTGTTCCGCGACGACTTCGCGGATCGAGAGGTTGAACTTTTGGGCAAACTCGAAGTCGCGCTCGTCATGTGCGGGCACGCCCATGATCGCGCCCGTGCCGTAACCCATTAGGACGTAGTCGGCGATCCAGATCGGGATGCGCTCGCCGCTCGCCGGGTTGATCGCGTAGGCGCCGGTGACAACGCCGCTTTTATCCTTCGCGAGGTCGGTCCGCTCCAAGTCGCTCTTCGCCGAGACCTGGGCTTTGTAGGCCGTGACCGCGGGACGTTGCTCGGCGGTCGTTAGGCGATCGACCAGCGGGTTCTCCGGCGCCAGCACCATATAGGTGGCTCCGTAGAGAGTGTCGGGCCGGGTAGTGAAAACGGTGATGTTGTAGCCGGGGACGCTGTCCCCGGTCATGCGCGGGTCGCCAGCGCTGCCGGGGTCAGCGACCCCGGCTACAGGAAACCGCACTTCCGCGCCGTCGCTTTTTCCAATCCAGTTGCGCTGCAGGAGCTTGATCCCTTCCGGCCAGTCGAGCGGCTCGAGCTCGTCGATCAGGCGCTCGGCGAAGGAGGTGATGCGCAACATCCACTGACGCATCGGCCGCCTAACGACCGGGAATCCGCCCACTTCGCTCTTGCCATCGACCACTTCTTCGTTCGCCAACACGGTTCCGAGCTCGGGGCACCAGTTCACCGGCACCTCGGCGACGTAAGCCAGGCGCACACTGTCGGGATCGTCGCCGCGGTAGGTGACGATCGGCTCGGCCCGCTTCGTCTCCGGGTTAAACCAGGAATGGTAAATCTGAAGAAAAATCCACTGCGTCCAGCGGAAGTAAGTCGGATCGGCGGTGCTGATCTCGCGCTGCCAATCGTAGGAAAAACCGATCCGTTTCAGCTGGGTTTTGAAGCGGGCGATGTTCTCGCGCGTCGTGACTTCGGGATGCTGGCCGGTGCGGATGGCGTATTGCTCCGCCGGCAAACCAAACGCGTCCCAGCCCATCGGGTGGAGGACGTTGAAGCCGCGCAAACGTTTGTAACGCGCGACGATATCGGTCGCGGTGTACCCCTCGGGATGTCCAACATGCAGTCCCGAGCCGCTGGGGTAGGGGAACATGTCGAGGACGTAGTATTTCGGTCGCGCCGGATCGAAGCCCGGCTCGCCCGGATTTGGGGCGTAGAAAGGGCAGCGTTCTTCCCAAAGTACCTGCCACTTGGGTTCGAGCAGATCGAAGGGATACGGTTTACGGCGTTCGCTCATGCAGGAAGAACGAGGAACACAGGAACGCAGGAAAGAAACTGAAATATTCGCGCCTGCTCGTGCCGGAAAGTTTGATCTCTGCCCGAAAACGTTGCTAGCCTTTCCTTGTGCGTCTCGAGCCGAAGAACATTGAACAGATCGGGAGCGAGCTGGCGATCGAGTGGAACGACGGGAGCGAAACCTTCCTTCCTCTCCGATTCCTCCGCACCGCCTGCCCCTGCGCCGCCTGCGGGGGCGAGCCGGATGTCATGGGCGATGTCGTTAGGCCAAACGTCAGCTACACCGACCAAAGCTTCGAGCTGCGCGGCTGGACTCTGGTCGGCGGCTACGCCCTCCAGCCCACCTGGGGCGACGGTCACAACAGCGGAATTTACTCCTATCAATACCTGCGCCGGATCGATCCCGCCCGCGCCGCCTAACGATGAACCGCTGGCTGAAGATTTCGTTCCTCCTTTTTTTCTTCGCTCTTTGCGGGGTGGCAATCGTCGTCACTCATCTGCATCGACAGGAAACGCCCGCGCCGGCTCCCCGCGAGCTCTATTCGATTGTAAACCGGCAGCTTTCCGATCTCCGCTCGGACGATTTCGACAGCGCTTATCGTCGCGCTGCTTCCGGGGTGCAGCAGAAATTTTCCCGGGAACAATTTGAGCTCATGATCCGGCGCGACTTTGTCTCCATGACCCAGGCGCAACGGATCGAGTTTGGAACTGTCCAGGCCGCGGGCGGCGTGGCTTACGCCCAGGTTTACCTGACCACGCCGGACGGCGCGACGCGCGGCTATCTCTACAGTTTTGCCGCGGAAGCCGGGGGGTGGAAGATCGACGGCGTGCAGCCGATCGGCCTGCAGCCCGCGCGGGCACGCCGCGGCTTGCATCTCTGAGATTCCACTTTCCGCGGCGCGTGCGCGGCCTCAACGCTGCAGCGTCTTAAGGTCGAACCCCTGGAGCAATCGCGGCGCCTGGGCGCGATTAACGGCGTGAAATTTCCAGCATTCTTTCGTGATGGTTTTGCGCCCGTCGATTTCGAACCAGGTGGAGAGGTAATCGAGGAGCGCGAAATCGCGCACCCCGTGCAGTTCTCCCACAATCCATTGCACCTCCTGGAGCAGCGCCGGATCCAGCGCGGTCAGCACTTCATACTCGGCGCCTTCGACGTCGATCTTTATCAGGTCGATCTGTTTCAGGCCCAGTTCCGCGATCAGCGGGTTGATCGCGCGCACGGTGATTTGTTCGCGCCCGGCGCGCACCGATTCTTCCGACCACGGCTGAGCGTGGAAGCTCTGACCCGCGCCGCGAAGAGCGGCCTGCGCGTCCTCCCGCCCGACCGCGGCCTGCTGGCCTCGAATGTTTGGGAAGGGCGCAATGTTCTTTTCCAGGAGCCGAAAATTCGCCGTCACCGGTTCGACCGCGAAAATCGTAGCCTCAGGGTAGCGGAGCGCGAAGTCGATCGAGGCGGTGCCGATGTTGGCCCCGAGGTCGAGGATCGTGCGCGGCTGAAAATGCGGCGGCAGCCAGTATTCCGACTCCCGTTTCAGGAGCTTCTTCGTGATGTTCTCGACGTCGCTTCCGCCGGGGCGGTAATGGATCAGAGCCCCGTGGTAGCGCAGCGTCCGCACTTCGTCGGGCGCGGGAGCGCGCGGGCTGTGGAGCGCGAAGTCCAGCGAGCGCGAACGTACGAGAGCCTTGAAAAACGTCGTCAGGTTCATCCAGGCAAGGTCGCGACAAGCGGTTACAATGTGACCCGCAGCACGCTCGTTTCGGGCGCGCGTGGCTCCAGCTGCGCATCTTCAACGCAGGCGGCTACGAGGACAAAATCGCCCGGCCGGATCGCGACTCCTTCGCACTCGCAAGTCCCGCTCAGGCCGATGATGAGCGCAAAAGCGCCGCTCTCGGTGGCGCGGCGTTTTTGTGTCAGGTCCCATTTCTCGATCACGAAATCCGGTGAGCGCAAAAGCACCTCGCCATCCGGTTGCTGCAGGGACGGCGCGCAGTCGTCGAACCGAATTGATCGCATCGACTCCGGAACGTGCAGCGTGCGTTTCTCACCGTTTGCACCCGCCCGGTCCCAGTCGAAAACGCGGTAAGTGGTGTCGCTGTTCTGCTGGATCTCGACGATCAAATTACCCCCGCCGATGGCGTGCAAGCGGCCGCTCGGAAGATAAAAGCTGTCGCCGGTGGCGACTGGCAATCTTTCCACCAGATCGGTCACCGTTCCATCCTGCACCGCGCGCTCAAACTGCTCCGGGCTAACCGCGCGCCGCAGGCCGGCGAAGATCTCCGTTCCCGGCTCCGTCGCCGCGAAATACCAAAACTCGTTTTTGCTTTCTCCGCCTAACGACGCCGCGACCGCCGCCGGCGGATGGACCTGAAGCGAAAGCTTTTCCCGGGCATCGAGCAGCTTGGCCAGGATGGGGAAACGCGCAGAGGCGGGCATTCCGGCGCCGAAAATCTCAGCGCGGTGGTTGAGCCAAAGTTCGTGCAAGGTTTTCCCGCTCCATGGTCCTTCCCTGACGATGCTCTGCGCCTCCGGTCGGTCGGCGATTTCCCAGGATTCGCCGATTGTTCTCCCCGGCGGAAGCTTCTTCCCATAGAGGCTTTCGAGTTGCCGCCCGCCCCAGATGCGCTCCATAAAGAGCGGTTCAAAAAGGAGGGGCGAGATGGCCGGGCGCTTCATTTTCGGGCCGAGGTTAACCCGGGAGCGCCGGTTTGTCAGACAACCTTCGCCGTTTAAACTCCCGGTTTGAAAATTCGCGATATTGCCAAGGCTTGGCTGCCGGTCGTTCTCTGGATGACGCTGATGTTCATCGGCTCGACCGATCTGATGTCCGCCGGACACACCTCGCGTTTTCTCACCCCGTTCCTGCGCTGGCTCAATCCCGCGATTTCGCCCGAGGCGATCGCGCACGCCCACTGCTTTGTCCGCAAGGCCGCGCACGTGACCGAGTACGCCATCCTCAGCGGCCTGCTTTTCCGCGCCCTGCGCGGCCCGCTCGCCGGTTTTTGGCCTCGGGCGGCGTTCGCCTTATTGCCCGCGATTCTATTCGCCGCGATCGACGAATGGCATCAGTCTTTTGTCGCCACCCGCACGGCGTCGTTAGGCGACGTCTGCATCGACAGTCTTGGCGCCGTCGTCGGCATCCTCGTCTGCCGCCTTGTCCAGCTTGTCTGGCAACGCCATTCACCCTCCGATGAATCAACCGCCGCTCGATGAAAAATGGCGGACCCGCGCGCGACGGGCGCTGGAGCGATATTTCGCAAAGCGAAGCGCGCCGCGCCTCATTCTCTCGGTTCTTCTCCTCCTAACTGGCACGGCCGGACTGCTGATTTCATTCCTCCTCCTGCGGGGTGGGGTGGAGGCGATGTGGCTGCGATATCCGATCGCGGTGCTGGCAGGCTACGGGGTTTTTCTGCTCTTGCTTCGTTCCTGGGTGGAGTTTGAGAAAGCACGCTTCAATCCGCCCGCCGGCGAAATCGAAGTGGGTTTCGGCAAACCTGGAGCCGACGAGCCTTGACCAATCCGGAATCACCCGGCACTGTTCCCTTCCTCCGGCGCCTCGGGGCGCTGCACCGGGCCTGTAGCTCAGTTGGTTAGAGCATGCGCTTGATAAGCGCAGGGTCAAAGGTTCGAATCCTTTCAGGCCCACTCCTTTGCCGTGCCGGGCGGGCGGACGATTCCAGATTGCTTGCAACGGATCATCGTCCAAGGTGTCGAACCAACCGTGAAATTCGTGAAATTTTCTCTCGCTCTCTCCGCGCTCCTCGTCGCTTCGCTTCCACTCCTGCAGGCGGCGGAACCGGAGCCGGCAGCGTCCGCGCCCACGGCCCCTGTTTCGGTTCCGCCGTTGAAGTTCGAGCACGAAACTTTGCCTAACGGATTGGAATTTTATTTCGTCGAGGATCATTCCAGCCCGACGGTCGCGGTGCAGGTTTGGTATCACGTCGGCTCGAAGGACGATCCCAAGCAGCGCAGCGGTTTCGCGCATCTCTTCGAACACATGATGTTTAAAGGGAACGAGCGCCTGACGCCGGACAGTTTTGAAAATCTGACCGAGAATATCGGCGGCGAAAACAACGCTTTCACCGCCGCGGATGTCACCGTCTACCACGAGGTCGTGCCCTCGAATTATCTCAACCCCATCCTCTGGGCAGAAGCGGAACGGATGTCGTCCCTCGCTTTGAACGAGGCCAATTTCAAATCGGAGCGCGACGTGGTGAAAGAGGAATATCGCCAGCGCATCCTGGCCAATCCTTACGGCGAATTTTTTCTCGATACGGTCAAGAATTCTTACGCCGTGCATCCCTACAAGCGGCCGGGGATCGGCAGTATCGAGGAACTGGACGCTTCCAAGCTGCCGGAAGTGCGCGCTTTTCACTCCACCTTTTACCGGCCGGATAACGCTACCCTCGTCGTGGTGGGTGATTTTCAGCCTAACGAACTACAGGAGTGGGTGAAAAAATACTTCGGAGCGGTCAAAAAACCGGCGGAAAAGATCCCGCGCGTGACGGACAAGGAGCCGGCCCGGAAGGAGGATAAGCGGATCGTTAAATACAGTCCGAAAGTCCCGCTTCCTGCGATCGCGATTACTTATCTGGCGCCCTCCTTGCGGAGCGAAGACGCTCCGGCCCTGGAGCTGGCGGATGAAATTTTATCGGGGGGCGATTCTTCGCGACTTTACCAGGCGCTGGTTTACGAGCAGCAGATCGCGCAACAGGCGTCTTTCAGCGCCGACCTGAGCCAGGACCTCGGGCTGCTCGCCGTGCGTCTGATTCTCGCGAGCGGCAAGACGCCGGAGGAAGCAGAGAAAGCCTTGAAGGTGGAACTCGACAAGTTCTTAAAAGAGGGCGTCACCCCGGCGGAGCTGGCGAAGGCCAAGAATCGTTTCCTGACCGGCAAATTGATGGAGCGCGAGACCAACAACGGCAAAGCCAGCGCGCTCGGCGAAGCCGCTGTTCTCTACGGTGATCCCAACCGGGTCAATACCGACCTGGCCAAACTCCAGGCAGTCACCGCCGACCAAGTAAGAGAAGCGGTGGGCCGTTACCTGACGAATAAGAAAAAAGTCGTGATCGAATATCTGCCGGAAGCGATGAAGCCTGCCGCTCCCGCCAAGGAGGCGAAGAAATCCTGATGAAGCGTTTACTCAATCTTCTCCCGGCTCTCGTTTTGATGGCGAGCGCTTCGTCGATTTGGGCCATCGGCGGCTTCGATACGCCGCCGGCACCGTCGGAGCGGCATGAAATAAAATTCGCCACGCCAAAGGAAACGCGGCTCGGAAACGGGCTTCGCGTCATCGTCGCCGCACGTCCGGGCCTGCCGCTCCTCGCCGCCCAGTTGCTGGTGCGCAATGGCTCGGAAGTTGACCCCGACGGTTTTGCCGGCACCGCCAGCCTGGCTGGGGATCTTTTGACCAAAGGCACCGACTCCATGTCGGCGCCGGAGATTGCGCGCGCCATCGAATCGTTAGGCGGTTCGATCGATTCCGGCGCGGGCTGGGACGCCTCCGCCGCTAGCGTCGTGGTCATGTCGGACAAGGCGGATGAAGCGCTCAAGATCCTCGCCGACACGGTGCGCCATCCGGCTTTCAAACAGGAGGAAATCGACCGCCTCAAGAGTCAGCGGCTCGATGGCCTGCGCGTCGCCTTGCAACAACCCGGTTCGCTCGCGCGCTTTGTCACCACTCGCGTGGTCTTCGGCGCGGGCGCTTACGGTCACGCGTCTGGCGGCACGCTGGAAACGGTGCAGGCGATCGGGCGCGACCAGATCACGCAGCTCTATCAAAAATATTATCAACCGCGCAATGCCGCCTTCATCCTCGCCGGAGACATCACGCTGGAGCAGGGGAAGGCTTTCGCGCAAAAGTTTTTTGGCGACTGGAAAAACGGCGAGGCTGCGCCTAACGAACAGATAAAATCCGGCGCGGCCGACTGGAAGCCGAGCCAGGTCGTAGTCGACATGCCGGAAGCGGGCCAGGCGGCAGTGACCGTGGCCCGACCGGCGATCGAACGCGCTTCGCCCGATTATTACTCCGCGCTTGTCGCCAATGCTGCCCTCGGCAACGGATTCGTCTCTCGCCTCAATCGGGAAATTCGAATCAAACGCGGGCTGAGTTACGGCGCCGGCAGTTCGCTCGACCCGCGCCGCGAGCAGGGACCGTTTGCGGCCTCCGCCCAAACGAAAAACCAGTCGGCCGCGGAAGTGGCCGGCCTAATGGAGTCCGAACTGAAACGCCTCGTGAGCGAGCCCGTTCAAGGGGAGGAATTGAAGTCTCGTCAGGCCGTCCTGACCGGTAGTTATGCGCGCAACCTGGAGACGAATCGCGGTTTTGTTTCCCAAATCTCCGATCTCGCGACCTACGATCTACCCCTCGATACGCTGGATAAATACATTCCCGCGATCGACGCCGTCACGAGCGAGGGAGTGACCGATTTCGCGAAGAAATATCTGTCCGAGCCGACCAGTCTCATCATCGTCGGCAAAGCCGGGGATTTCCTTGAAGCCCTGAAGAAAAACTTTCCCGGCGTCAAAGTGATCGAGCAAAAAGATCTCGATCTGAATCAGGCGAACCTGACGAAAGCGAAATAGGGAGCGATTGCGACCTCGGTAGGGCGAGACTCCGTCGAGCCGGGGGGGGCGGCGTATCCTTCTCGCGAAACCACGCTCAGGCTCGACGGAGTCTCGCCCTACCGAGCTATCCGGCCTCCCTTAGCCGGTCTGCGTAGAGCGCGCTCCAGCGCGACTGGTTCATCGCGCACATCGGGACCGCTTCCCAATCCCCAGTCGCGCGATTTTTGACCGCTCCCTTGAAGACACAGGCGTCGAGCCGCGCCTGCACAACCGGATCGTTAGGCGCGTTCGCCACCTGGCGCGCGTCCATGAAATTGTGCGTCCCAATGTTGATCGTGTGGGCACGTCCGGTGATGAGCGCGCGCAGGAAAGGGGCTGGGACTTGCCCAGAAGCGATCAAGGCAGCAGCCCGCCGCAAGCTCCGGGCGGCCAGCCGCGGATGACGCGCAAAGGCGCCCGCGACCCGGTAGGGCAGGGGAGACGCGTCCTCCGAATCGGTCGTCATGGTCGAGATGGCGCCGACCGTGGCCAGGATGTCGGCGAAGAGTCGCTTCGTTTTTTCGTCGTTAGGCAAGAGGGGAAAGTAGCGCCCGCCGTTTTGCTCGACCAGGAGGCTTGCTCCCTGGTTGCAGTCCGGATGACCGCCGAGATAAGCGCTTCCGTCCAGTTGCAGGCCCATTCCCTGGCAGAGTTTTTGCCAGACGATTTTGGGAGTGACCGGATGGGCGGAAAAGACCGTCCGTCCAGTATCCGCCTCCGGCTGAAAACTCAGAATGCGCCAAATCCGCGAGCGCGCCGGATCGGCCAGAAACCAGCGCACCACCTCCGCGACCGAATTGATATTTCGCTCCGTCACGGTGCAGTTGTGGGCCAGCTGCAGCGGCAGACCGGTGCGCTGGCGGATATTCGAGGCCAGCTTGGTAAATGCTTCCCGTAGCGGATGCAGCTCGCGTTCACTCGTTAGGCGATTGATTGGATAACCGTGTCGACCAGCCTGGGTCATATCGATGTGGACTGCGACCTGGCGCAGGCTGCCCTCGAGCACGAGCGCCTCGAGAAACTCCGGATGCTCCAGCAAAGTCTGGCCGTGCGTCATGAGCATCGGCACGAGGCCGGCGCGCACGGCGTAGCGCACGATCTCGATTAGTTCCTGCTGCCGGCCGGCGCGCCAATAGGCGTCGGCCACGTCGCCGCCGGTGATCTGTAATCCGCCGCCGGGGCCTTGGAATCGTCGATTGGCGTCGATCTGTTCCTTCATTTGCGCGAGCGAGGGAATCGGGACTTCGTTCGCGTTCGCGGGGAGATAGCAGTGGGTGCAACGGAAGGAGCAATAGCTCGCTCCGGTGGTGAATCCGCAGTGCGTAAGGTGGCGGCCGGCGAGTTGGTTAGGCGTGCGCAGTTCGTTAGGCAAAGATTCCCAGCGCTGGCGCAGCAGCGCCTCTTTCTCGCGGTCGATGGGAAAGCGAAAGGCGTTCCAGCGCGCCCGCCAGCGAGACACTCCACGGGCTGAACCAGCAGGCGAGGCGTTTCCCATCATGGTTGAGTCACGCCGCCGAGTTTCTATTCCGCAAAATCTCGGATATCGACCCGGTGGGGCGACACTCCGTCGAGCCTGGGATTGGCCCGCGCGGCTCGACCGAGTCTCGCTTCACCGCTTCAGTCACCTTGTCGCACCGCCTCGGCGAAAGCGACATTCCCAGTTTGCACATCAAGTGCCACCTCCGCCTGCGTTCCAAAAATGCGGGCCCGCTCGTCATCGAACTCGCCTTCCCAGCGTGCGACCACAATCGTGGCGAGGCAATTACCGACCAGGTTCACGCAGGTGCGACCCATGTCCATCAGCTCGTCGACGCCGAAGATGACTGCGACGCCGATCGGGCCAAGCCCGGCGGGGAGAAAACTGTTCAAGGTCGCAAGCAGAACGACAAGCGACGCGCGCGGCACAGCGGCGACGCCCTTGGAGGTGATCATGAGCGCGAGCATGATCGTGATCTGCTGACCGAGGCCGACGTGATGCCCTGTGGTCGTCTCAGCCGCTTGCGCGACGAAAACGGAAGCGACCGCGAGATAAAGAGTCGAGCCGTCGAGGTTGAAAGAGTAGCCCGTTGGCATAACGAGTCCGACGATGTGCCGCGGGACACCAATCCGCTCCATTGCCTGCATCGCCTTGGGCAAGGCTGACTCGCTGCTCGTGGTCGCGAAAGCGAGCGTGGCCGGTTCGCGCACCGCGCGGATGAATTGTCGCAGCGGCACGCGGACGAGGAAGATGACCGTGCCAAAAACCACGACGATGAAAATAACGAGCCCAAGATAGAGCGTGAGGATCAGGTTTGCGAGATGGACGAGCACGCCCAGCCCCTGGGTGCCGACGGTGTGCGCCATGGCGGCGCCGACGCCGATCGGCGCGAACATCATAACGTAGTTGGTGAACTTAAACATCACCTGCGAGAGGCTCTCCATCGCGCGCACGATCGGTTTGCCGCGCTCGCCCACGGCGGAGACGGCGGCCGCGAAGAGCATGGAGAAGGCGACGATCTGGAGGACGTCGCCGCGCACCATGGCGTCGATCACGCTCGAAGGAAAAGCGTGCACGACGGTCTCGAGCAATGTCTTGGGATGAGTATGCGCGATGGTATTAATGGTGTCGTTAGGCCCGGCGACGAGCTCTACACCCATGCCGGGCTTGGTGAAGTTCACCACTGCGAGACCGATGAAGAGCGCGGCCGTCGTCGCGATCTCGAAGTAGATCAGCGCCTTCAGGCCCATCCGGCCGACTTTCTTCAAACTGCCCGCGCCCGCGATGCCGACGACGATGGTGGAGAAGACGAGCGGCGCGATGATCGACTTGATCAGATTAAGGAAAATGTCGCGCAGGAAATAGACGGCGTTGCCCCAGTCGGGCCGGAGCCAGCCGATAAAGCCGCCCACAATCAATCCAATGAAAATCTGGATCGTGAGCGACGGCCGATACCACGGGCGCGCTAGGGGCGATGAGGTGGCGGCTGGTGGCTCCATACGAGATTGCGATCCGCAGATTACGCAGATTCACGCAGATGGGTGGAGGGCAAAATCGCGATTTTATTAATCGGCCAAAATCTGCGAGAGAGAAACCGCCATGTTTTTCACTCACCTGACCTGTACTGCGTGCGGGCTACGGCACGAATCGTCGCAGCTGCAAAATCTCTGCATCGACTGCCAGAAGCCGCTCTTTGCCGTCTACGACCTGGCGGCAGTGGGCCGCACTTTCACGCGGGAGGCGCTCGTCGGGCGCGAGAGATCGCTCTGGCGCTATCGCGAAGTTCTCCCGCTGCCACCTGAGATCGAACCGGTGTCGTTAGGCGAAGGCGGCACGCCGCTGCTGCGCGCAGACCGTTTCGGTGCGGACCTTGGATTGTCCGATCTGCGGGTGAAAGATGAGTCGCTCAATCCGACGCAAAGTTTCAAGGCGCGCGGGATGGCGGTCGCGGTTTCGATGGCTAAACATATCGGTGCGACCAAGCTCGCGGTCCCAACCGCGGGCAACGCCGGCGGCGCTCTCGCCGCCTACGCCGCGCGTGCTGGACTCGAGGCGCACATCTTCATGCCGAGCGACACCCCGCGCGCCAATGTCATCGAATGCCGTGAGTTGGGCGCGCACGTGACCATGATCGATGGATTGATCACCGATTGCGGCGCGGAGATTGCGCGCCGGAAAGAGAAGGAGGGCTGGTTTGACCTCTCGACGCTGAAAGAGCCGTATCGAGTCGAGGGAAAGAAAACTCTCGGTTACGAACTGGCCGAACAGCTCGATTGGGAACTGCCGGATGTCATTCTCTATCCCACGGGCGGCGGGACGGGATTAATCGGGATGTGGAAGGCGTTCGAAGAGATGGAGGCGCTGGGCTGGATCGGGGCGAAGCGGCCGCGGATGTTTTCCGTCCAGGCCAGTGGATGCGCGCCGATCGTGCGTGCTTTCGAGGCGGGCGAGACGAGCGCGGCAGAATTTCCCAACGCGCAGACGCGCGCCTCAGGCTTACGGGTTCCGAAGGCGGTCGGGGATTTCCTCATGCTCCGGATTCTGCGGGAATCGAATGGTGGCGCGCTGACCGTGGACGATGACGAGATGATCCGGGTTACGCGCGAGGTCGGGAGCGCGGAGGGAATGTTCGTGGCGCCGGAAGGCGCGGCTTGTTTCGCCGCGCTCCGCGCGCTGGTGGCGGAAGGAAAAATGGCACCGGAAGAACGGGTCGTGATCTTTAACACGGGTTCGGGGATCAAGTATCTCGAGTGTTACGAGTAATTCCGCCTTCGTCCGCGCAGTCGCAGGACTAGGGCGCGACATTTTTCGGTCCACCGAGCGAGAAACGGAGGCAAGGGATGGCTGCCGCCTGTCCAGAAGCGCGGCCCAGCTGCTTCTGATTTTTGCCTCACGCCTGCGGGCCTGGAGGCAAGGGGATTCGAACCCCTGACATCCAGCTTGCAAAGCTGGCGCTCTACCAACTGAGCTATGCCCCCCTGAGAATGCGGATTGTAGGATGCAGCAGGCGGAATGCAAATAGAAGCGCGCCTGGCGGGCGAACATTCTCCGGTTTGGAACGGGCAGATTGCCCGGCGCTATGCGCAGGTTTAGAAAGGTCCATGACCAATCTCACTTTCAAGATCCGAAGGGCGCGAGTGTTTTTCGCGCTGAGCTGCTGTACCGGCCTCTTCGCGTTCTCCCCGCTCTCTAGGGCGGAGACGGAGACTTTCTATTTTGCTCCCCTCGGAAGTTCATTCTCGGCTTTTCTTCCCGCCGATAGCCCGCTTATCGGCGGAGAGGTGACCTCGACGCGGAATCAGACGCCGCCAATTTTTTCACCGATATCTCATTGCCGATAGAGCTTCCCCGGAAACACCAACGCCCTCGTCCTGGTCGGAGCCGATCTCGGCTGGTCGGGCGCCGGAAAATTTCATTACTTCGAGGAAACGACGAGCCTGAACGGCATTTTCGCTTCTTTTCGATATGGCGGCGAAACACCGGGCGAGAATTTCGATGGCCTGTTGCTCGGCACGTCTCGCATCGAAGTCGATTACATCCCTGCGGCCGGCGGTGGCCTAGCCTTGGAGGCGGCAGCCTCGCGCAGGACTCATGGGACCATCGGCGACTTCAATCTGGACCTGCCTTTGACCGGGGACCTGGGCAATGAGTCCCGCGCCGACAACGGAAAGGGTGAGATTGTTTTTACTTTCAACATCAACGTGACTGGTGCCAGCGGCGCGACCTCGACCTGTGGAAAAGTGGGCGCGATCACAGTCGATCCGGAAGACGCTCATAGCCTCACTGTATCGCTGAACGAACTGGGCTGTAACCACAACACCGTGACCGTGACATTGAACGGCGTAACGGACGAGGCGGCCAACATCTTGGATTCTGCCTCGGTCACTTTCGGTATCCTGTTTGGCGACGTGAACGGCGACAGGATTGTCAATAACGCCGATATCGCGGCGACTCGGGCGGTCCAGGGTCAGAAAACGAAGCGCTCAAACTTTCGCTCCGATATCAACACCGATGGCGGGGTGAACAACAAAGACGTCGGCGAAGTCAAAAGCCACCGGGGCGAAACCCTGCTCTAGAGGGGGATTTTTCGAGGATCCCATTTCCCGCCAGGCTCTCTGCGCGCGGTAAAGAAAAATGCCGGACAGCATCTGCCGTCCGGCATTTTTTGGAATTGTCAGCAATCAAACAAAAACTGAATTGTGCGTTACCGTTTCGATTCTCTCTGAGCCTCGGTCTCTTTCGATTCCGAGGGCTTCACGGCATCTTCGAGACCCCGAAGGATTTCGAGCTTAGCCGTCGACCTATTCAAACCGATCCAGCAAGAGCAAGCTCGAGCTGTCCGATTGAATTTCTCCTTAGAAAGGAGGTGATCCAGCCGCAGGTTCCCCTACGGCTACCTTGTTACGACTTCATCCCAGTTACCGCTCATAGCGTAGGCGGCTGCCTCCATTGCTGGTTGGCGCACCGGCTTCGGCTACAAGTGACTTCCATGATGTGACGGGCGGTGTGTACAAGGCCCGGGAACGTATTCACGCCGTCGTAGCTGATACGGCATTACTAGCGATTCCGGCTTCATGGAGGCGAGTTGCAGCCTCCAATCCGAACTGGGCCCAGTTTTACTAGATTTCCTCCACCTCGCGGTCTCGGATCGTTCTGTACTGGGCATTGTAGTACGTGTGCAGCCCTGGCCGTAAGGGCCATACTGACTTGACGTCGTCCCCACCTTCCTCCCCGTTTCACAGGGCAGTCTGAACAGAGTGCTTCTCAATAAAGAGAGTGGCAACAGTTCACAGGGGTTGCGCTCGTTGCGGGACTTAACCCAACATCTCACGACACGAGCTGACGACAGCCATGCAGCACCTGTGCAAATTGTGTATTGCTACACTCGCCGGCTTTCACCGACTTAGAGATGCATGTCAAGGCTAGGTAAGGTTCTTCGCGTTGCATCGAATTAAGCCACATACTCCACCGCTTGTGCGGGCCCCCGTCAATTTCTTTGAGTTTTAATCTTGCGACCGTACTCCCCAGGCGGCACGTTTAACGCGTTAGCTCCGGC